>JAUMUF010000001.1:0-300000 GCA_030530825.1 bacterium
GCCTCGACATGGTAGAAGCAGTTGAAGAACAAGGCTTTTCAGCCTATATTCAAGCTGTTGAAGCTGACCTTCGAAGCTTGAACTTCAGAAACAGCCACTTCAACTGCCTAAAATTACTTGACGCCACCCACCAGCTCCTCAAAGAATCCAGAAATCTCAATCAAGTGATTTACGCAGGGCTTCTTCAATCTTATACCAAACACTACACCGCCAGACCCTACCTCTTTTTGGCGGAGTGCTTTTACTATGCATTGGAATCTTGGCATAATAAAAAAGCCGACTATGTCAGCTTTGAGGTCAATTTTGAACAATCCCAACTGGTGGGTTTGGAGGCTTGGGGTGGTCTGCTTGATGAGGCTATGCTTGAAGAAGCCCTCTCTCCGCAATTTTTGGTAACCGTTCAAAAGATGAGCAAGAAAGAAGTGGGTATCTTCAAACGCTTGGCAGAGCTGGTCATTTACGATGAAGATGAGGAGTATTACCTTTACGCCCCCGTTTCTGACGCCGAAATCCAGCTCTACAAAGATTTTGGGATTGGCAACGCCGAGTTTTTACTTATGGAAGAATTTGGGCTAATCAATATGGGGTCACGAATTTTGAACTTGGTGGAGGTCAATAGCGAGCCAGCAGGCTTTCAAAACGACAACTTAGTCTTTTATTTCACTACCGACCAAGAGCCTTTTGATATTCAGTATCGAAGTTATAGCTTTACGAGCGTTGGGCTGAAGCTCTTGGATATTCTGGCGATTGAGACCAGTGACCAGTTTTTCTTGGAGTTGACGGAAATCTTCCAGCAACAGCATGAGAGGTTGGGGATTGCGTTTGGGGTGGAGGGAATTAAATAATCTCAGTTTATTTTTGTTCTTTACTCTTTTGTATTGACAAACGCTTTCATTCGTGGTATTATTTAATTAAAAGTAGTGGGTTGCGCTGCCTTACCACAACAACTCCACTTTATATCTTGTAGTTATAACCGCTACACAACTAACATTCATCAAATCCAAGTGGATTGGGCGTATTATCCATATACGCAAAAGACATCTGAATCTTGACTGAACGCTAGTTCGTGTAGTGGTTATTTAGGTCTTGTAGGGAGGAGGTAAAGAGACCTGTCGTCATATTGAGTGTTAAGCATTCAATCACACATTAAAGATTAACTTACAAATTTAGAAGGGATGTGCATTTTGTTGGCTCTATCAACTGCATCAACTTTAACTCGGAGGCTTAGACCTCCCTCGAATATTCATGGAGGAATAAATCATGAAAAAAACTATTTTGGAGCAAATTGCTGAATTTTTTAGCAAAAAATCTGATTATTCACATTTAACCCCACCAATAATAGTAAACTTACTTGCATTGGTGAACAATAGCTTTCGTTGGCGATTCGTTAGCAAAAGTAAAAAAGATAATAAAAACGAACAAATGTCAGACGGCGAAGAGTTTAGGCTCTCTTTGGATACAGATACAGTAAGAACATCCGTTGAGGTCAAAGGAGAAAAGATGTTGAAGTCTGTGAAGCCGTTTCTATCTGAGTTAACTAAGGTGTTGCCAGATATGGTAAGACCAAGAAAGGAAAAAAGTGAAGGTAAAGAAGAAGCTCCTCCAGAAAAGGAAGAGCAAGATAACCTTGATATATAAGGTTATAACCAAAATATAGAAACAGTTCCTGAACCTGAGAAATTTAGTGAACTGTTTTTATTTTGCGGTCACATCAGGAGTTTTTTCATCTGTAACCGTCTTCATTGTATCACTATCTGAATATTCTGTCAAGAGATATAAAAAATCCCACGGACTTCGTGGGACTTCAAGGTGCTTTGAGTGTTAGGGTGGATGGATTTAGACCCTAAATGTCAACAATTTTGGCTATACGCCAGAAGAGGTGAGAGATTCCTCAATTTCAAGAGCTTCTTCCAAAGTTATGCCAGTATTTTCTGCAACAACTTCTGGAGCAAGCCCAAGGTTTTTGATAAGGTTTCGAGCAGTTTCAAGAGCCTGTTTCTTTGCCCCTTGTCTTTCGGCTGTCTTCAACTCTCCAAAATGAGCAGAGACCTGTCTTTGCCAGTTTTCAAACATTTCTTTTTCCTCCTCAGACCATTTTTCCCTATCCAGTAAATCCTCGGCCTTTTTGATAACATCTGGAAGGTCAGAGCTAAACTCCTCATTCGCAAAAAATTCAAACCAAAAACGTTGTTTTGAAGTTAATTTTTCACTTTGGAATTTTTTTAGCTCCAAAATTGTCATTCGAAACGGTTCCCTCAGTAACTCTTCTTCGCCAAATGGTAAAATTAAAGTATCTTTGGTTTCCTCATCAGAAATGACAAACGAATGAATTGGGCGACTATCCACAAAATATTGGCTTTCGACCAGAGCGATGCTATAAATCGGTCGAATCTTGTCATACATATCGTGGGTTCGCTCAACTTTTTCTCTAACATTCGGCAAATCTTTGACCAAATGTTGGCAAGAATACGTCCAAAGTCGCTTAATGAAGCCGTCTTGCTGGGCAACTTGAATCTCAATAATAACTTGCGTGTTGTCATCAAGTTCAGCCAAAACATCAACCATAGTGCTAAAATGCTTACCTCGTTCAGCTCGCTCCTTGCGGAGGTCGCTCAAGGTGCCGTTAAGTATTTTAACAACTTTAGGTTTTAATCCTAAAAATGCCTCGATAAAATCTTTTGTGATTTCTGAGTCGTTAAATAGCTTTTTGGCGACGACATCAGCTGTTGGACTGGTTTGGTTTCTTTGACTCATTGAGGTGAGTTCTCCATTTCTAATTATAAATATAGAAAATTCACCTTGACCCTAACCAGCCAAGGTGATAAGCACCTTTTAAGCTGGTTAGAGCCTTTTATCTGAGTATTGTTAATCTACTCGGAATAATCCATCTGGCTATATTATAGCATAAAGTAAGCGTTTTTTCAAGAGTAGCGAGTTTTTCGAGACTCAAAAAGCCCTATTTCAAGGGCTTTTGGTGGGTTATGTTGGTTTAGTTTATGGTTGATTGTTATTGGTTTTCTGGACTGCTGGAGTGGGGGTATGTTATTGGATAGTCTAATGACTAACCCGCTACTGGGGAGGTACTTTAACCTATCTAGTAGCAGATGGGTTAGTTTATTGAAGAGAGGGAAACCTATGACTATTCCAATATCAACATACAGGAAGTTGGTAGATTTTATATCTCGCGACCATTTTGATAAAAAAATGCTTGCTATGAGAATGATAGCCTACTCATATCCTGATTCTGTTATTATAGAATATCTTGGTTCTGAAACGATATATAACACCATTTATATCGAGCATGAAAAAAAGATAGCCAATCTTACAGAGGAAATTCGGAAACAACTGAGAGATTCAAGAATGTTTACAGAAGAGTACTTTGATGGATATGAAGCTATAGCACAAGTATACGGTCTCTCTAGAGAGGATATAATTAATCTGGCAGAGGCATAGAAGAATTACACTCCTTTAAATATTAAGGGGTGTTTTATTTTGGTGTTATAAATTAAATACAAAAACCCACCTTGGAAGTAAGGTGGGTTTTTGCATAGAGGGGACTTTATCTTTCACTAAAAGAAATAGAATAACCTTTCATTGAACAATTAGGATTATTGCAAGCTTTAATAACCTTTCCTCTGGCTTCGTCATATTGCTGAACCATCAGCCAATCACCACATTTTGTACATCTTTCTGCCATTTTTGTAACCTTTCTATGTTTATTTTGTATAAGGACTATCTGAATAGCCTTGTTTTTTGAGTAGACCGATAAAAAAATCCAAAATTATTTTTGTAATTTTTTTAAATATTTTATTTTCTCCAAAACGAGCAACCATTTTAGGACTTATTTTGTAGTAAAGCCCAATAAATAATCTGCCTATAACACTTTTACGCAAGTAATAATCCCTAAACCTTCGTAAAGTCCATACAGATGGACAATCATATGAACCATATACAGACGTTGCGATATAACAACCATCTTTATTTTGGGTAGGCTCTATTTTGGTAGTGTTTATATTTTTGCTAGTGTTGTCAATTGCTACATCGTAGTAATCGAACAAATCTTTATGATAGGTGAATTTAAAGTATAGTTCAAAATTACTATATATAGCCAAGAGAGACCAGATGGAAACGATTAGGTCAAATTCTTCTGAGCTATAATCATTTTTCCAGAACGAATCTCCTAGCTCTAGTATTTTTAACAACTCTATGTTTAATTTCTCTGTTTTATCCCAATTATCTGAGGATAACTTAGCGTCCCAGAATAATGCTATCAACTGAAAAGTAAGCCCCACTTTCGAGATTGAATTATCTATATGGATTTTTTCGCCAAAGAAGAGTATCAAATCACCAAAGAATACCTCTCTTTGTGAACTTTCGCTACCGTATGAAGACACTATTTGAATAACTTGAGATTCATTAGAAGCTTTAACTATATCTTCGAAAATTTTTAGTTTAATCAGCATATCATTGCTAATTTCTGAAGAATAATAATGAAGATAAGATGAATATGGTTGCGAATAGTCCGGGAAAACTTCTTGTATTAAAAAACGATAATAATATTCATTAAAATAGTCTAAGTCTAGGCTTCCATAGTGCTCAAATACTAAATGAAGAACTGCATCATATTCATTGCGATAATCTTTTAGAAACTCTTTTGCTGCTAAGCCATTTGATGAGGGATTTAAATCTATTCTTTCTTTTCTGGTTTTTATCCAGGCATCATAAATAGCATCTATTTCCTCATCTGTTTTTTCTATTAATTCTATTGGCTTACCTTCTTTGTATAGTTCTAAGTCCCTACTTTCTAGCACTCTATCTCTGTCCGCTTCTCTAAGCGAATCAAACAAAGAACGATTTGTTTTTTTGGAATAATTTTCTTCAAAATCAGAATATACCGCCAATGCAGCCCAAATGCTAGGTATGACGTCGTAGTATGCTATTGAACCAACATCATCCGCCCAGTCAAACAACATTGAATATAAAGTTTTGAAATATTTTTCAGAAGTATTATTATCATGCTTAGGCGATAATACATCATTAATAAAACAGCAATATATTCTTAATGTTTCTGAGTATAGTTTAGGGGTATTATGTTCTTCGAAAATATGCTGAAGTTCTTCGAAAAATTTTTTTGATGTTGAGCTATCGTTGAGTTCTTTAAACTTGTACGATTTTTGCTCTGAATCTAATTCAATAAACTGAATCAATTCTTGTAATTTTTTAGTTAGGTCTTTCGAATTATTGAGTTGCTCAAAATGCACTTTATTGGCTCTCAAATATTCTTTGGCAAAAAAGCGAATTGATTGATAGGAGAGTAAGAAATTGATAGCCTCTGTCTTATTGCTGCTTATTCCGCCAGGATTCGAAAAACCTATATAATCCGATAAACAATTGACGCCATGAGTAACTAAAATCATTTTTTTGTCCTCGGTATTCTTTATATCGACTTAATAATACTTTAGATTATTAATTAAATCCTATTATGGCAGTTGCAACACTCTGAAGAACGATCGCTAGTTGGCTGACCGCAAATAGGGCACTCGATAGTTGCTGTAATAATAATTTTCATTTTACCACCATCCGGATTTCTTTTCACATCTACCAAAGGAAGTGCATCCGTGACTAGATAGATTGTAATAAATCGCTTCTTTACATGAATCGCATTTATTGCCACGTAAATCTTTTTCGCAAGCACAAGCCCATTCATTAAGATTTCCCATAATCAAAACCTTCGTTCACTTGATGTAGTGAACCCTTTCTCTATGTTTGTATTTTTATTTTAGTTGGATTTTCACCAACCACTTTTCTTTTGACAATCGCCCCAAGAAGTAGGGCACATATGAAACGAAAAATCATTTAAGATACTCGAACGACAGCTCTCGCATTTTTGCCCGTTTCGAGAACTATCTTTTTCGCAGGCACAAATCCACTCATTAAGGCTTCCCATATTAAACTCCTTCCTAGCTTTGAAGCATTTCTATGAGCTGTACTTCTTTATCTTTGCTTGCTCTTGGATTAGCTAAGCCGTCAACAGGCCAGAAAGATTTATGCCCCATAGTGATAATTAAGATACGGCAAAAATTCCCCATATCTTTTACGTAAACTTGCAAAGCCCAAACGTCATGTAGGGAATTATGTCTAAAATACCTTAGTCCGCCAAGAATACCTAGCTGACCTTCAATCAGAACCTCAATATCGGCTCTATCATCAAAAGCGCTCAAAACATCACCTTGAAGATTTTGTATGCTACCCTTATAAGTACTAGCAAACGCCCGTAAAATATCAGTAACTTGCTTTATAGGCTTAGCTACTTCAATTGAAACTTCTGTATGGACCTCTTTAACCATGCAGACCTCCTAATAATATTTTCTCTCAATCCCTGCTACAGGATTAGTGATATTCTATCTAACGAACGTTTTTTAGAAGTCTCAAGATAATATTTTTAGAAGCACTATATCAGTTGATTTTATTCAATTCGATTAGGTGCTTCTTTTTATTTTTAAGTATTCTATTTGACGTTCGTTTCTTAGAATATTTACACTTACATTTTACTCTTTTATCTCTTTATTTGCAAGTAATTTTGTGTTTTTTTTGATTTTAATGGAATTTTGTTGCGATGAAGCACATTATATACTGTTGCGACAGATATTTCAGTGACTGAAGCAATATTTTTGACTTTTACTTCATTTTGATACAGTAGAATGACTTCCTGCTCAATCTTACGGGAAATACCAGGATTCCCCAACTTAACGCCACGCTCTCTAGCTTTTCTTAAGCCATCTTTAGTTCGTGATTTTATAGCTTCAAGTTCCATTTCTGCGACATAACCCAACAATACGACCAGTAGTTTTCCAGTAAGCGACTTTGTGTCTATATTTTCTTGAATGCTTATCAGTTGAATATCTTTCTCAGAAAAATCTCTTAGTATATCTACAAGAGTAAACATTCTTCTAGTCAATCTATCTAGTCTATATACCACGATTGAAACTGACTTCCCTTGCCTCCTTAATCTTTTAGCTAGTCTTATGATTTGAAGTAGCTCCTTGCGGTTATCTTGACCACCAGATTCTTTCTCTGTAAAGAGAATATCACAGTTAGCCAAAGCCTCTTTTTGAACTTCTAAACCTAATAGCTGGCGATTGTCTGTGGAGCTAACACGGGCATAGCCGCTTTTAGCTTCTTACTTATATTCAAAACGTTCTCCTTATTTACTTTGATAGTGTAGCAGGAAAGTGGGAGTAATATAAGTGTAGAATATTTTTGAGAAAGGCTGGACTTTTTATCTAAGAGAGTTATTGTCAGAGCAAGTCACTTAACTTGAAAGGAGAAAAAGATGGAAAAACAACCCAAAGTGCCTTTTACAGGGCTTGAATTTAATGAAACTAAAGTGTCAAGGAGTAAGATTATCTAAGTGTTTTTTCAAGATGGACGGTGGCTTTAATAGATTATTCGAAATACTCCAGTTAATTTAGCTGGGATATAGTTATTCTTTCCATTCTTTTACGAAATATACTTCAGTTTGTAGGACTTTTAGCAAATTTTGGCAAAATTCCTTTTTGGTTTGACTTTCGATAACCGCTTGGAGCTTCGCCTTAAATTCCTCAATTGTGGCGTTAATTTCGTAGAGTTCGGTGTGTTTGGTAAATTGGTTAAAACTCGTTACTGCGTAGCCTATAACGCCGTTTTTAACGGTTAAACTGTCGATAAACGCTGGAAGGCTGATGACTGGTAAATACGCCCCAACTTCGTAAAACTCCCATTTAGGCATTTCTGGTATCAATCCCCAAAAAGTTTGTTGGCGGATTTCTTGGGCGAGTTTGGCTAAATCTTGTTTTATTTTATAGTCGTTCATACTTTCCTTATCTGTTAGGCTATTATTACTGGACAATGATAACTCTCTTCGCCAAGGAAGTCCAGTCTATTTTGATGTAATATTTACAATCTGAAAATAGCTTTCAAAATCAGACTTGAGAGAGCATCTCAATGCTAAAAATACGCTATACGGGCAGGAAACGGCTTTATCGGGCATGGATTATTGGAGGTGGTATATTTTGCGTGCTTCTTGAAATATTTAAGGTTTTGAGATTTTTTGGGGTAAATTTTGGTAGGTGATAATGCTTGTTTTAGCTTTAACTTTGGTGGGGTGAGTGAATGTTGCTACTGAAAGTGTATTGGCTCTTTATCTACTGATGACAAAGCTCACCTACCCCAAAATCTGGAAAAATCAGCCAATCCTCCCAAAAACACTCAAAGAAAGATAATAAGTCGCCTGACAAAACATCACAGAAACGGCGACACTTCGCCAACCAAATCTCACTCGAAGCGAATAGCGATGCGAATACAAAAAAGCAAGCAAAAACGGCTGATTTTACTCAACCGTTTGATTAGTTATTTTGTTTTGATATATCTACTGCCATGATTTTAGCAGTTTGCCTCAAGAGTTCTGAGATAATTCGCGACGAATCTTCATCTGTCCGTTTGCTGATTTGATTGAACAAATCTCGTGCTTCGGTTGAATTTTCGAGTTGGCAGGTATAACGCAGCATTCCATCTTCTCCAAGATTATGAGTTGCTTCAAAGGTGCCTGAGTTTATCAATTGGTTCCAATCCATGTCAAAATTTTGAAAATGACTCAACTCTACAATATCTCCAGCTTCAAGTTCGAGGTATGTTTGATGATAAATATCTTTCAGGTTTTCTAAACTCTTCAGCCCAGTAAATTGATGTTTTGGTTGCTTTTCCATAGATTTCTCCTTTCGAGTTAGGTTGTTGCTCTCAGAGGATAACTCTCTTAGGCGAAAGAGTCAAGGAGAAAGTGGGGAATTTTTGGATAAATTTTTGCGTCGGTTAGTTGAAGATAAAAAATCACGACGTATCCGTGATTTTAAAGAGGTTATAGGTGTTGGTTTTGTGGTGTGTGATTTGGACTGCTGGTCGGGTTGTGGTATAATAAAACTATGAATGACTCAATTTTCACCCGCATCATTAAAGGCGAAATCCCTTGCCATAAAGTCTACGAGGACGAAGTAGTCTTTGCGATGCTCGACATCGATCCGCTGGCGGACGGGCATACTTTGCTCTTCCCTAAAAAACAAGTTGACTTGCTTTGGGATTTGGATGAAGAAACTTATGCACATTTGTTCGAAGTAGCAAAGAAATTATCCAAAACTCTCCAGCAGACTTTTGAGCCAAAGCGCGTGGGCTTGGTTGTTGAGGGTTTTGGTGTTCCACATGCACACCTTCACCTTGTTCCGCTTTACGACAACGACGTGCTTCAACTTCATCACGGCTACCCCGTCCGCAAATCGCCCGAGCAACTCGCCGAGATCGCCCTTTCAATCTCGAAAAATAAAACTATTTAGCGTAAATTTTAAATACTTTAAAAATGCTTGAAATCCCCGTTCGAATGCGGGGATTTTGTTTTTCGAAAAAAGAGAAAACCCCTCGAAACGAATTTCGAAGGGTTTGGTGTGGGGTTAGGAGATTTTTACATTCCTGTGACCCCATTTTGCTATAAAAGATTTGACGTAACTTTCACCATAACTAATCACTTCTTTTGTAATTAACCATGAGAGAAAAGTTCCTTCATAATGGATGCTTTCTGTGTACGATTCAATGTGTTCATTGAAACGATTGCAGAAGCGCTCCAAGGCTTCCCTGGTATTTGCTAATACGCCAGAGATTCGACGCTCCTTACCGCCATAATTGTAATATACGCCCCAACCAGATTCTGATTGTTTGATGTGGTAGTTGCGAATTTGACTCATACGATTCACCTCTTTGCTGTGGCTCGATTTTCGAGTTGCTCCAATCAGCGTGAATATATTTACATTATGACATTATTTTTTAAATAAGTCAACCCCTATTCGACAAAACAACCGCGATAAACTTGTTTTTCGTCAGAGATTACTTCGTAAATTGCTGATTTTTCGTCTTCAGAAAACGCCATTTTGACCGTGTCAATCGACGCGTGGTAGTCGTTTTTCTTGCCAAAATCAAGCGACATTTGCCATTTGAGTGGTTTTTCTTTGAGCGAATCCGTCCGATTACCCTTGCTTGAATACAAATTTTTAGCCGTAAAAATCACCTCTGTTTTGTCGGATTTTTCGTCAAAATTGGCAAGCTCGTAAGTTCCCCAAACATCAAACGGAAGAATCATCATCTTAAAAGTTCCGTCCGCGTTGAGCGTAAAAGTCTTCTCGGTCACGCCGCCCACGCGACAGTTGATAATCCGCCCCAAAATATCGTTTTCCCAGTTGGCTTTCTTCGAATTTAGATAAAAAATCGGCGCACCAACCAGAAAAATTGCTATCAAAATAACCCCAAAAATTTTCTTCTTCATTAAAATATTTTAACATAAACATAAAAATCGGGCAAATTTGTGCTAAAATATTGTTATGAAACTAACTGTTATATCTGTTGGGAAGAAGCATAATAAGTTGCTTGCGGGCGCGATTGCGGATTTTGAAAAGCGGTTGCGTGCGCCGTTTAATTTTGAGTGGCGGTTTTTGACGAGTTCGATTTTTGAAGGAGAAAAAGCGCGCATTGAAGAAAGTGAACGGCTAGAAAAACTCCTTTCGAACGATGATTTTGTGATTTTGCTAGATGAGCGTGGGCGGAATTTTTCAAGTCCAGAGTTGGCTGAAATTTTAACTCATAATTTATCGCAGAAAAATGTTAAGATTGTTATTGGTGGTGCGTTTGGCGTTTCTGATAACTTTCGAAGCCGTGCCAATCTGGTGTGGAGCCTTTCGAAGTTGGTTTTTCCACATCAAATTGTCCGCCTCGTCCTTGCCGAGCAAATCTACCGCGCGCAAGAAATTTCCAGAGGCGGAAAATATCACCATGAGTAAAATAAAAATCCCAAGAAAAAGCTTGACTTTAAATATTTAAGTGTGATATTATAGACATAAGCATTGTAAAAGGTGAAATTCGAAACAAGATATAAGTGCAAAAATAACAAATAAATTCGAAACTCCACAAAACCTAAAGCAATCATAAAAGAAATTATTATTAAAAAAGGAGATGAAAACAATGAAAGTAAAAAATACCAATTTTAAAGTTGCGGTTTTTGCCGTAGCTACTGTTTCTCTTGGGGCGGCTTCTTCTGTAAATTTTATGCAAAATATTTACCTACAGAGCAATAATCAGGATATCAGCGTCTATGCTGCGGAAGGTCGTAAAATAGCTATCAATAGTGCTACCGGCACGATTGAAAGTAAAGATATTCAGGTTTCGTCTCATCATGTTGATGCTCTCAATCTCTCGATTAGGCTTGCGGATGCCAATATTCAAGCTGGTGATTATATTGAGATTAAGTTTAATAATATAAATGCTTCGAGTGAGACTTTCGATAATCGAGAAATTCGAATTAATGACGAAATAATTGGCTCTCTTAAATTTGCTGGAGGTCATGCACTTGGTGGGGGTGTGGGTTTTGATGATTTGCCATTAGGCGCTGGTACTCTGAGCTATACATATAATCTGGTTTTCAATGAAAATATGGCAAAATATAAGGATAGGAATATAGAGATTTCCTCGGAAAACCTCCTATCTTGGCAGGCTAAAACTACTAAAGATTACGAACTAATACAATCGGTTGTGGTCGCAGATAATCTGGTTGCAAGTAAGAAGATTCAGATTAAGGCGGTTATCCCAACTCCTCCAAGTTATCCATATGTATCGTTTGATCGGGTGTGGCTGAGTACTGACGATGGTGAAACGATCAAGACAAACGGTATTGTAGTTAATATTACCCAACAATATAGACATCCGGAAAATAGACTTCGTGCAGGTGATATTGTTGAATATAATATTCCTAGTAACTTTGGTGTAGCTTTTGATGAAGAAGTCGGTAGAGAGATTCGCTATTCTGAGCCTATGAACACATATTCTGAGTTTGATAAAATTAATCCTCAGGGTGTTATTAGTAACAATCAAAAACCTACTATCACTAAAGTCATTGAAGCTTCACCGCATCGGGTTAAGGTTCAGATTATTGAAATTGAAGGTGATGCTTACGAGGGTCTTTCTACACTTAGATCTAAAATACTTGACACTTCACCTAAAACTATAAATTATAATGAGTCTAAACTTGTTGAAGCAATGGGCGTCACTCGGGTTATTCGAGAAGGTCAAGAAATCCATAAAGATGAGAGGAATATTTTTGGGCAAATTACTGGCGCTAAAATGAAATCATATGGCCAAATTCGAAAACGAGGTTCGGTTATTCGACAGATTATTGACGAGAATGGTAATAAAATAGAAGGGTTGGAGTCTGATAAGCTCATTCTTGAGCGAGTTCAGGAGGGGACTGCTTATCATGTTGAAGCTCCACAGATTGAAGGTTATGTTTTTAAGCGTCTTGCTGTAGATTCTTCTGAGCAGAAAGGTGTTGTAGAAGAAGGTGTTAAAAATGTTATTCTTGTCTATGGTAGGCCTAACATTCAAAAAGAAGAAAATAAATCTGAAGAAATCCAAGCTCCAAACACTGGATTTTCTGGTGGAATTTCTGCCCTTGCCCTTTCAACACTCAGCTTGCTTGGTACTGCCACATTATTAGTTCGCAAGCGATAAAATCAAAACCGCGCAATAATCCTCGCGCGGTTTATTTTAGTAAAAATACCCCGCTTGATGCGGGGCGTGAGGTTATAATTCCCTTAAAATTCCGATGATCTGTATACTTAACGGGCCTATCTTTAATATAGCAATATCCTCAGTTTCTATATTTCTTTCTAAAATATATTTCTCGGGGAATTTGGCGGTGAATACTTCACCATCGGGTAACTTATAAGTAACAGTAGCTTTTCCCCAACCAATCTGAATATCCAAGATTTTGGCGGGAAGCTCTACTGGCTTGAAGATCTTTTGCACTAATTTACAAACTATCACGCCAGAGAAAAACAAGGCAATTTTGCCTAAAGTATCCATTTTCGCCCTCCTTATTCTGAAATCCTGTGCGCGTACTCTTGCTCTTCTTTGCTTTGAGCGGAGAGTTTGATCAGCGCCACAAAAGCGCAGACAATGAGAAAAGTTAAGATGAAGATTATCATAAAAACAAAACCTCTTTTCTAAAAATACAAGTTCGAAATTAAAGATTTTTTCGAACCAAATCCAAGATTATTTTAGCATATTTTGATTGAAAAGTCAAATAATTTATCCGTGAAAGATTTGATTTTCGAATTTTCCGCAGGGATCTCCCGAGGACTTTTCGAAAATCAAGATCTAAGCGGATTTTGTCATTTTTATCTTTAATTTCTATCAAAAATCGTGTAAAATAGAATTATGGCGAAGACTGAAAAAGAAATCTTGAAATTAAGAAATTTGAAAAAGCGATTTGGCGTGGGTGATGCGGAGAATTTTGCGCTAAATGGCGTTGATTTGAGTGTTAAAAAAGGCGAATTTATCATTATTATGGGACCGAGTGGTTGTGGAAAGACCACCCTGCTTAACATCATTGGCCTCCTTGATCGCGCAACAACTGGCGACTATATTCTTGATGGGCGAAATGTGGCGCGGATGAGCCGTCGGCAGCATTCACAAATTCGAAGCAATAAAATCGGCTTTATTTTTCAGAACTTCAATCTTATTCCGCGTCTAACTGTGATTGAAAATGTGGCTTTGCCGCTTGTTTATAAGGGTGTCGGTAAAACAACTCGACTTGAAACCGCCAGCAGAATTTTGAAGAATTTCCATCTCAATGAGCGAGAATATTATATGCCTTGGCAACTCAGTGGCGGGCAAACTCAGCGTGTAGCGATTGCGCGAGCGCTGGTTAATGAGCCTTCGATCATTCTCGCCGATGAGCCAACTGGTAATCTGGACAGTAAATCTTCGCACATTATTATGGAAGAACTTTCAGAGATTCACAAAAAAGGCAACACCATCATTATGGTCACGCACAACCCTGAACTGGTGGCTTACGCAACTCGAATTATCACGATGTTTGATGGTAAAATCGACACTGATGAGCAGATTTCTTCTAAGAAGAACTCTAAAAAATCTTCGAAAAGTGTTGAAGAAACCGAGCGAACTTTAGAAAAAATTGAAAAAGTCACAGAAAAACTGGACGAAATTAAAGAAGAATTAGGAGTTTAATTATGCGAATTTTCAAAACTCACATCGAAAATGCTCTCGAAAGCCTAAACGCCAACCGCATGCGGACATTTTTGACGATGCTTGGCGTAATGATTGGAATTGCCAGCATTACGGCGATTTTCTCTTTGAGCGGCGGAGTTTCGAGTCTGATTTCGAGCCAAGTTGAGAGCGAAGGGGCGATGGTTGTGGTGCGGCCTAAGGACTTGTCAGCAACAAACAAGAATCTGCTTTCCACGCTGACTTCTTCGCAAAATTTTGTGAAAAGTTCTTTGACGGAAAAAGATGTTGAGATTGTATCCAAAACTGAAAAAGTGATCTCCAGCGCCCCGCTCGCAGTTTTTACTGCTGAAATCACAGCAGAAGGAAAGTCTCATCGTGCGGATATTTTGGCCACAACGCCAAGTTTGGAGGAGACGATTTCTCTCAAACTTCGAGATGGGCAATTTATTGCTGAGCCATCCAATACGCAAAATGTGGTGGTTGGTCATCATTTGGCGGTGAATATTTTTGGAACACCAGATGTTATTGGGCAGAATTTAACCATTAAGGGGCAAAAGTTCTTGATTATTGGCGTTCTCGAAAAGCAAAAATCGGCGATAAATTTCTCCAATGTGGATTTTGATAATGTGGCTGTGGTGAGTTTTTCGCACGGTAAAACTTTGACTTCTAATAATCTTCAGATTCAGCAAATCAACGCCAAGGCGGAAAGTGCCAATGCGCTTGGTGGTATTTCGAAAAAGATTTCGGCCCAAATTGGTAAGAGTCACGCTGGTGAGCAGGACTTTGAGGTGATGAGCGGCAAAAATATCTCGCACCCTTCGCACAAGATTTTTGAGACTGGTGCTTCTGTTTTGGCGCTGGTGGCGGGGATCTCTCTAGTGGTCGGTGGAATTGGCATCATGAATATTATGCTGGTTAATGTGAGCGAGCGTACTCGAGAAATTGGCATCCGTAAAGCATTGGGCGCTAACAATCGGCATATTTTGTTTCAATTCTTGACTGAATCGATGATAATTTCTGTCGGTGGCGGTATTTTTGGCTTTGTAGCGGGCTGGATGTTCTCTCTTGGGCTGAGCGCTGTTTTGCCATTCAAGCCGGCGATCTCTTTGCCTGTGGCGCTGATGATTGGTGCGATTTCTGTTGGTGTGGGTGTTATCTTTGGCATTTACCCTGCATTCCGCGCCTCTCGAAAAGACCCGATCGAGTCGCTTCGACATTATAATTAAAATCTATTGATTTTGCTTGTGCTTTATGATAAAATATTTTTAGATAATTTATAATTTCAAAAAGGTGGGAAAATGGATTTTAATTTAGATTCTATTCAAAAACAGCCAGTTAGCGACGACCCAGAACTCGCAAAGGCTTTGGCTGGACTTAACGGTGAAGAAGGTGGCGAAGAGTCTCTTCAATTTGAGGGTCTTGAACCAGCGGCTGAGGCTACTCCAGCGGTAGAAACCGAGGCGGCTGCTCCAGTAGTTGCCCCTGTTCAGGATGATGTGGCTCAGGTGATTGCGACAGATGGATCTTTGGATGAAATCAAAGTTCATGCGCTTCAAGATCTTCGTCCTTTGATGGAGAAATTGGATGTTTCTGCAGAGGAGAAGTTTAATATTTACTTGTTGCTTCTTCGCTCTTCGGATGATAAAACTTTGATTGAGCCAGCGTATGCGGCTGCTCGAAATATCGAAGATGAGACTAAGCGAGCCAATGCGCTTCTTGATGTGATTAAAGAAATTGACTACTTGAACGCTAAAACTGCATAATTATATCCGCCCCTGTTGTATGACTCTGGGGCGGATTTATTTTTTAAAAATCTGCGGTTGAAATTGGGCGGAAAATTTGATAAAATAGAAACATTGGAGGATTACCCAAGTGGCTGAAGGGGACGGTTTGCTAAATCGTTAGTCTAGGGAGACCTGGAGCGGGAGTTCGAATCTCCCATCCTCCGCCATAAAAATAGACCGATTTTCGGTCTATTTTTATTATTTAAGATTTAATCTCTTTGGATATTTCCTGTACGACTTGCGTATCGTTCCATTCGACTTTTTCACCGTTGATGACGCGATAAACTTCATGTCCCAGCCCTGTGATAAGTACAATATCACCTTTGCCGGCGATTTGAAGCGCTTTTTTGATTGCTTCTCGACGGTTGGCGATTTCTTGGACTTTGGCTGGCAGGTTTTTACCCATTCCCTCTTTAATTTCTCGCCGAATTTGCTCGGCATCTTCGGTATAATTTTCTTCATCGGTTAGAATGATGCGGTCGGCAAGTCGGACGGATATTTCACCCATAATTGGGCGCTTCTTGCGGTCACGGTCACCACAGGCACCAAAAACCAAAATCACGCGATTTTTAGAAATAGATTTGGCTGTGTCGAGGACCTTTTCAAGGCCGTCTGGCGTGTGAGCGTAGTCAACGATCACATCAAAAGGCAAGCCTTCTACCGCCCTTTCGAATCTGCCCGAGATGGCTTCGAGATTGGCCACGCCCTCTTGAATTTCCTCCGGCTGAATGCCCAAGAGCCACGCAGCAGCAATAGCCGCGGTCATATTATACACATTGAATTTGCCCGGCAAATTGGTCGCCGCTTCAATTTTAACAGTAGTGTCCAAGGTGATTTCTGCTTCGCTACCCTTTTTGTAAAGTTTAACCTTTTGGATTTTAGCGTCAGCCATATCGCTAGTGCCATAAGTGATTTTGGCATCAGCCGCCTCGAATTTATTAAAATAGTCGAAGTATTTGTCATCGGTATTTAGCACAATGAATTTTGGATTGCTTTCAAAAAGTTTTGCTTTGGCGGCGGCGTAATTATCCATCGTTTTGTGGTAGTCAAGATGGTCCTGTGTGAGATTGGTCATAATCGCCATTTCAAAGTCGACGCCCGTAAATTTATGCTGGTCAAGCGCGTGAGAAGTTGCCTCCACTAGAGCGAATTCCACATCCGCGTTTACAGCGTCGCGGAAGAATTTCTGTAGCCTACCGACCGTTGCAGTGGTTGAGTTGGTGTCGTTGACGCGCATTTCTCCTGCGATTTCTATATTTGCGGTCGAAAACATCGCTGTTTTATAGCCCGCCTCTTTCAAAATTTCGTTCAAAAAGTTGATCGTGGTCGTCTTGCCATTGGTTCCAGTGGCGGCAATTACCCGCAACTTTTTCGAAGGATTGCCGTTGATGCTCGAAACAACCTTTGCTCTCCCTCGTCGATATTTTTCTTCCAAGAGATTAACCGTTCCGCCTGGAAGCGATTTTCGAACGGCCTTTGCCAATTTATTCTTAATGCTCATAGTTAAATTATACTCTCTTTTGTGCAAAAATTCAATTTTATAAAAAAGAAGTTTCAGAATACGAAAGAAAATTAGTAGCAAAACCCACCGTATATATTGGTGGGTTTAAGGTTGTTCGGCTAAAGAATTTCGTAAAAATTTTTGAGATTTTTACGAAGTGCCTTAACCTCTGAGTATGTAGAAAGAGTTAAAAATCTCTCTATATTGCCGTTGGAGATTTTGTAGCGGTTGAAGCCACACCTTTCAATGTTGAATTTGCGGCGCTTGAGGAATTTTTCTAATGAAATCATAGATTCCCTAGCGGAAGCTCCGTGAGGTAAAACCAGATAAATCTCTGGGTTTGCCGCGTAGCCGTCTTCTTGTATCCAAAATATCCACTCGAGATAGTTGAATCTGATCGCCTTAGCCACCTGATAGCTTGTAGCGTAAGGTGGAATCTCATCATCCATAGCCTTAAGAATCAATTGACCCGCCTTATCCGCAGTTTCAACGGAAAAAGCTTTGGGGTCGCGCAGGAATTCATCAAAGGATTTTTTGATAGCCTCCTTGACAGAATGTAAGATTTCCCTAATATTGATATTTTCGAAAACTCTCATTAGTTTTCACCTCTTTCTAAAATTTTGAGCACAATGCTCAACTTTTCTCGAAACGAGAAACTAACTATATTTTAGCATAATTATCAAGAAATGTCAATACTAGGCGGGTATCGGATCCTAGAATTAAAATTCGCCAAGATCTACTGAAGGATTATCTTTGTCGGCGACAACAGAAGAAATTTGCCCACCGATAAATTCTTCCAATCGAGATTTTAGCGCATCGATAGCGGTGTGGAAATTTTCTAAATTCTGCCCATTCCAGTTTTCGATAATAAAGACAGCGTCGGTGGTTTGATCTGTGAGCATTGTTCGTACAGCCTCGCGCCAATTCCAGCAACGACAGACAGCACCCTCTTCATCTTTGTAGATGAGTTCATTTTCGAGAGGTGGCTCGGACTTTTCACTGCCCAAAGTTATAAAGTTTTCGTCACCATTAGCAAGAGTTAAGCGCATATTGCCGGCAATTTTGGCCAAATCCTCGCCGCCGCAAGGTACAGCAAACTCTAAAGATACAGAATTATAAACATCTACCAGTGGACTTATCGATCCAACACCACGGCCGTTATCAATTCTTTTGAGAAGTGCTTCAATTGATGAGCGATTTCCCTTTTTACTCTTAAACTTTTTGAATGCTTCACGCCAACTCGCGACAACCTGATTTTTTGAAAATTCATCAGCCGTTAGGTGAACTTTAGCACTTTCAGACGATTGTTCTAGTAAATTTTCAAAATCAGAATTGTCCGCGACAGGTGTATTTTTAACATTTTTAGCGATGATTACGCCAATTTTAGCCTCTGGAAAAATCTCCAAGAAGTCTTGCTCTAAGATAAATTGCTTCATTTTAATCCTCCTTTGCTCTATTTTAACAGATTTAGGCTAAATATTAAAGAAAACCCGCCAGCGCAAACTGACGGATTTTCTGTGGCGGAGAGAACAGGATAAGTCCGCTTTGTGAACGAACCCGCCTCGCAGGCTCAAATACATTTTCTTCGAAAAGAAGAAAGCCGCCGACAAAAAGTCAGCGGTTTTCTCCTGGCGGAGAGAACAGGATTCGAACCTGCGAGAGCCTTTCGACCCAACACGCGTTCCAGGCGTGCGCCTTAAACCACTCGGCCATCTCTCCCCGCTTTTTAATTTTAGCAAATTTTAGGCAAAGTTTCAACCGCGGATTTAATTATCTTAATACGGTTTTACCATACATTATCTTGAAAATTTTATCAATACCAGGACGAAACACCGCCGTGCCTTGAACAAGCACCCCTGCCCGTAGCAGAACTCATACTTCCATCGCGACAGAACGCGCCACTTCTAATTGGCGGAGAATAAACTCGAGGAGAACTAAATCTTGGACTATAGTTGTATCTAGTCGTAGAGTAGTTATATCCTCGATAACCCCCACCGCCTCCACCGCCGTAGTAATTGTAAGATTGTGGAGCAGGTACTGGAGTGGGAGGTGGCGGTGGTGCTACGTATTTGTATTTGGTTATTACGATATGCTCGTTTGTTGGCTTGTATTTGGACTTGCGACTTAGTTCTTTTTTGGTTTTGCTATTACGACAAACCTCATCTTGTCCGTTTGAGCCGGTTATTGTAGTTCTTCTGGATTTTTCTTTTCCACCAAGTGATTGGTCGTGAGTGTTAAATTCATCTTCAGAAGTTGTCGTCTGAAACTTAACAATCTCATTACTACATACAGTTCTGTTCTCGTAGGCATCTATACCGAAAGGTAAAGCAATCACCGAGAGCATAATAAATAATAACCAGCCTAAGTTTTTATTCATATTAAATATCCTTTGCTAATAAAATATTATAATAAGTTAAATCTTTATCCATCTTATCAAACAAAACCAACAATTGTCAAGCAAAAAACACCCCTCTCAGAGTGCTTTTGTGCTTACCAAGTTCTACAAATTTTCAATACCCTTCTCGATCTTTTCTAACTTGGCTTTTTTGTCCGAAAGCGTGAGGCGGGTTTCTTCAACCAGATGCTCGGGCGCTTTGGCGATGTAATTTTCGTTCGAAAGGCGCTGAGAAAGGCTAAGGATTTCGCTCTCGATTTGGTTTTTTTGCTTGATTAGATCTTCTCGATACTCCGCCAAAACCTCTTGCGGGACATCGAGCCACGCGCCCAAGCCACTAGCCGCAAGGCTAAATCCACGAGGGGTATCCGTCTCCTCCACCGCAGGTACGCGAGTAAGCGCACGAATAGTCTCGGCATTTTCCGCGATAAGCCCGTCATTAGCAAAGAGAAGCGGATAGCGTTTTTTATTAGGCAACTCTGCGATTACTGCGCGGACTTCGCTGACAAGTTCTTGGATTCGCTCAAAGCCAATCGCTTGGATCTCGTCAAACTCAATGGAGATCGGCGCGAGAGTTTCTTTGGCCAAAACTCCATTGGTCCAAGGAAGTGTCTGCCAGATTGTTTCTGTCACGAATGGCGCAAATGGGTGAGCGAGTTTGAGACAAGTTTCAAGCACCCATCGAAGAAGTTCGGGGTTATGCTGAGCCTTGGAGGCCTCAACATACCAGTCGGCAACAGAAGTCCAAATGGTATGATAGACCAACTCGCCCGCCTCGGAGAAGCGATAATTGGCGATATGATCGTCGAGAGTTTTGACTGCTTGAGAGAGTTCTCGCACCACCCAGTGGTCAGCATTGGATAACGCTTCAGGCTGACGACTGGAAGGCATCTCGCCGACCTTTTCTGTGATGAATCGTGAAACATTCCACAATTTGTTACAGAAATTTCTACCTGCGATGACCTTGTTTTTAGCAAAGGCTTGATTCTGCCCTGCCGAGCGACTGGCGATAATTCCAAGACGAAACGCGTCGGAACCAAATTCTGCGATCACATCCATCGGGTTGATAACATTGCCTTTGGATTTGGACATTTTCTGTCCCTTTTCATCCAAAACCATTCCGTGTAGATAAACTTCTTTGAACGGAACAGATTGCGTACAGTAAATTCCAAGCATGATCATGCGGCTGACCCAAGGGAAAATCAAGTCGTGGCCTGTTTCCATCACGCTGTTTGGGTAGAATTTAGCGAGGTCGCCACCATCGAGATAATCCGTTGTGATAAATGGCCATTGGCCAGATGAAAACCAAGTGTCAAGCGTATCCTCGTCACGAATGTATGTTTTACCATCTTTTTCAATTTCTGTCAAATGAACTCGCGTATCGAATATCCAGTCGCTGGCGTCGTCCTTATTCTGGAACATCGGAATTGGAATACCCCAAGGAATTTGGCGTGAAACGTTCCAGTCGCGGATATTTTCAAGATAATTTGACAAAACATTCTTTTTATTGTCTGGCACGAAACGAATCTCGTTATTGTTGAGAGCGATAAGTGCTGCTTCTGCCAAAGGTTTGGTCGAAATAAACCACTGTTCTTTGACGAGCGGCTGAATTGGCTCGCCAGATTTGTAGTCATAGCCAACCACGTGGGTTAAATCTTCTTCTTTCATCAAAGCGCCCTGCTCTTTCAACTTGGAAAGAATTTTCTTGCGCGCTTCCATAACGGTCAAGCCCTCGAAATCAGCACCGGCCTCAGTTGTCATTTTGCCATCAAAGCCGATAACCTGAATCTTAGATAGATTATTGCGCTGACCAACTTCAAAGTCATTTGGGTCGTGGAAAGGTGTAATCTTAACCACACCCGTACCAAAAGCTGGGTCGGCGTATTCGTCCGCGATTATTGGAATTTCTCGTCCAATAAGCGGAATTTTGACCATTTTACCGATCAATTTTTGATAGCGCTCGTCCTCTGGATTGACCGCCAGTGCCGTGTCGCCGAGCATTGTTTCTGGGCGAGTTGTTGAAACGAGCATAAACTGTTCTGGCTCGCCAAATTTACCAATCACTGGATAAGCAATTGTCCAAAGTTTGCCCTTTTCTTCCTTGTAATCAACTTCAATATCGGCATAAGAAGTCTGATATTTGGTAGAGTAATTAACAATTCGCTCGCCTCTGTAAATAAGGCCGTCGTCCCATAATTTCTTGAAAGTTTTGTAGACGCGATTGATGACTTTTTCATCCAAAGTAAATGTTGAATTTATCCAATCCGCACCTACGCCAAGCGCACGGAGTTGAAGTTCCATTCCACCCCGCTGTTTAGCAACAAAATCCCAAACCTGATCATAGAGTTCATCTCTAGAAAAGTCGAACCGGCTCTTGCCCTGCTCATTCAAAACGCGCTCATAAACAACCCAAGTCTCAAAGCCCGCATGGTCGGCGCCAGCAAGATAAATCGCATCGCGCCCTTTCATCCTGTAATACCGCACCAAAATATCCTCAACCGCAGCCATCAATCCGTGGCCGATATGAAGATTCCCGTTGGCATTTGGTGGTGGCATCACGATCGAATATGGCTCGCCCACCCCTGTTGAAGAAAACGCATCAGAGGCTTCCCAAAGCGCGTAAATCTCGGGTTCGTAATTATTTGGCTCGTAAGTTTTAGTAATTTTCATCAAATTTCCCTTTTAATCTTAATTTTTCTCGAAGGAAGAAAATTCATTTGCGAAAACTTCTTCAAAGAATAACGATTCTTGAAGAAATAAAGATTTTCCCCATAACGATGGGCGAAAATACAGAAGTATCATTCGGCTAAATTTTCAAATTCCGCCCTTCATTTCTCTTCGAATCAGAAACAAAAAGCAAATTTTACGCAAACATTTCACGAGAAATTTCACAGCAAATTAAAACAACATTTCACGCGAAATCCTCGCCGAAATCCCTCCTCAAATAAACTGTAATTTCTCATTTTTGTTTACTTTTTAATTATATCACAACTACTTGACTTTAACAAGGCTTATGCTTATTTTAGTCGGCAAGTTTGAGAATTTTGAATTTCGAATTTTCCGCAGGGACAACCCGAGGACTTTTCGAAATTAAAAAATCAAGATTTTTCATCCAAAATGTGCTAAAATAAGATTATGTTAAAGATTTCAGAAGTGAAAAATCAGCAGATTTGGGATGATTTTATCAACAATCACGGCGGACATCCGCTACAACTTTGGGGGTGGGGCGAGTTAAAGTCTCGCGGAAATTGGCGAGTTTGCAGGATTTTTGTCCACCAGAAAACAGAGAAGGGCGAAGTCTTGGCCGCTGCGCAAATTCTAACGCAAAAGATGCCTTGGCCGCTTAAAAATTTCGCTTATATTCCGCGTGGTATCCTAACGATTTCGGGCAAGCCACTCGAGCGAGAAAAAATGCTTCAAGCCGTGGCCGAATACTGTAAAACAGCAATAAAACCGCGACCCGTGGCCTTAAGCGTGGAGCCAGATTGGGAAGAATTTCCAAATAATTTACTTAAAAAAGGTTGGATTAAAGCGCGCAACACTGTGCTAATTCCTCGGACACTTATTTTGGATTTAACCAAATCTACAGATGAAATTTTGATGGAAATGCACAAAAACAACCGCCAACTTGTTAAAAAATCGGCTAAAAATTGTGCAGTTAGAAGGCTCGCCACACCTAAAGAATTCGAGACTGCTTATAAAATCTACCTCGAGACGGCTAAAAGGGCAGGCTTTTCGATTCATTCTGAAAAATATTATCAAGATCTCCGTGATTTGATGGGTGACAATTCGCCAGTCTGGGGTGCTTTCTCAGAAGATGAACTTATAGCCTTTTCTTGGATCGCTAAAACCAAAACTACCGCTTTTGAACTCTACGGTGGAAGCAACGACAAGGGGCGCGATCTTTGGGCTAATTACGCTATAAAATGGGCGGTCATTCAAGAGTTGAAGGAGCAGGGCGTAGAGCGATATGACTTCAATGGACTTCTCAATGATAGCATTTCTCTCTTCAAAAAGCGCTTTGCTCGGCACGAAAATCTGCTCGCAGGCACATTCGACAGACCTCTGTCAAAATGGTATCCTTTGTGGTCGCACGGCCTACCAATAGGTAAAAAAATCGTTCGAAGTATCCGCAAAATCCTCAAAAAATCGCACTAAATTCACTTTCGAAAAAAGAAAAAAGACCTCTCATGGAGGTCTTAAATTTTAGAGCAGGGGAGTCTGGAGTCGGACGATATCTTCCAGCAACATTTCGTTTATAATATAGAATGTCTGATCTGGAAACTTGGCATCTTCCGCCTCAACAATCCACTCGCGATCGAGTAAATTGATAAAATGCGGCTCGAAAATTGGCCACATCGCCTCAACTTCTCGGTCGCAATCCTCGCGAGGCTGTTCGCCGTCAAATCTGGCGAACACATTGAGCGCGTCAGACGTAAACTGACGGAGCAGATATTCCTGCGTTGGCACAATGTTTTTGGCTTCTTCACCTTCTGCGTTATCAAAAGCGATGAACGCCTTCAGTACAACGCCAAGCAACAGTCTTTCCATAGTGAGTAGGCCATCGATACAAACTTGGATTGGTCCAGAGTCGTCGACAATCATACATACGCCATTTTCAAGGGCGTCTGATACCCATATGTGGTCGCGCTCAGATTCCAAGGCAAGCAAAAAATCATAGTGCTCGCCATTTTTTCTTTCCATCTCTAAAATAATCATTTGAGATTCCTCCTAAATTTTTTATTTTTGAAGGAATCGCAATGTTTCACTCCTTCGAAGAAATTTTTCGAAAAGAAAAAGCACTTCGAAAGAGTGAAATCTCATTCTCAAAGTGCAAAACTAATTTAATTATAGCATATTTTACGCAAAAAGTCAATAGGCGTAGATTTTTGTGAAAATTCTGAATTTTCCGCAGGGCTAACCCGAGGACTTTTCAGATTTTCCATAAAAAATCGAGGCGTATTAAATTTTCCGCCAAAGATTATTTTCCATAGAAAGGCTGGGTTTTACAGTAGTTTTAAGCGCGTCGGTGGGCTTATTGAGAGAAAAGTGCGCGGCTCCAAGCGCTGCCACCATCGCCGCATTATCAGTGCAAAAATCCGGCAGGACAAACTTCACGCCACCAGATAATTTTTCATCAAGACGGCGAATCAACTCATCCCTGAGTGCCAGATTGGCGGCCACGCCACCAGCCACAACCACTGTTTTTATGGCGAATTTTTCTGCCGCTTTTTCTAATTTATCAGCCAAAGTTTCAACGGCGGTTTTTTGGAAACTTGCCGCAAAATCTGCTTTTTGTTCTTCATTAAGAAGCCCAGCCAACTCAAAAGAAGGGAAATTCATATCCACGCCGACTTCTTTTTGGACTGCTCGAAGCACGGCTGTTTTTAGTCCAGAGAATGAAAAATCAAACTCGCCTGCCAATTTTGCTTTTGGCAATTTGTATTTCGAAGCATCGCCGTTCTCGGCCACCTTAGAAATCGCCGGACCACCAGGATAGGGCAAACCAAGAATTTTAGCAACTTTGTCGAACGCCTCGCCAACTGCGTCATCTTGAGTTTGACCCAAGATTTCGAAGTCGCCGTGACCTTTCATCAAGACGATTTGCGAATGTCCACCGCTTACCACCAGCGCCAAAAAGGGAAATTCGGGTCGGGTTTCTTCATCCAAAAACGCACCATAAATATGTGCTTCAACGTGATGAACAGGGAAGAGTGGCTTGCCGAGAACGCTTGCGTAAGTGTGCGCGGCAAGATTGCCGACAAGCAAAGAGCCGTTAAGGCCCGGCGCAAAACTAACCGCAATCGCGTCAATTTGATCCCAGTCGAGATTGGCGCGAGAAAGGGCGCGGGAGACGACAGGATTGATGACTTCGATATGCGAACGCGCTGCCACCTCTGGCACGACACCGCCAAATTCGGCGTGAATGTCAATTTGCGAGACAACTTCATTGGAGAGAAGCCTCAACTTGGGCGAAGAACTTTCAGAAATTTCGCTCGGCGTAAACTCAACCACCGCAGCGGCAGTTTCATCGCAAGTTGATTCAATTCCCAAGATTTTCATTCTTAAATTATACCATTTTCTTGAAGAAAAGGCAAAAATTTAACCAAAGTCAATAAGTTTCTTGAGTTCTTGGAATTTGACTGAAAAGAATATTTATGATAAAATATTCCCACGAAATTAGAAAGGTATCTCCCAAGCGGAGATGGTAACTTAAGATGTTAGAATTAAGAAATTTGACTTTAATTTATAGTGATGAAAACGCCGATGCGCGAATTATGGAGGCCGAGACTACGCGGGTTTTTAAGAAATTTCGCTACTTAAAGGTTGAGGGAAAATGCTGGAGACCACCAAACAGCAAATTCTGCTCGGCACGATTCTTAAGATGTATATCAGGCGAGATATCGATCAGTTAGCTCTGGACTGGGATACGATTGAGGAGGAATTCGATAAAGCTTGGCTGAGGTTTTTGGCGGTTGAGAATGTTTTTATTAAAAGTAAAGAGAATGAAACCTTCGAGAATCTAATGAAACAACTTAAATTTTTTGTTTTTGTAGAGGAAGTCCAAAGGCGAAATTATCGGTATGGAATCACCAAAAACATCACGCATTATCGTCCGACTAATTTTTTCTTGAATGATATTATTTCTTTCAAGATTAAAGAATTCTAATGGTTGCTCGCTCTGCGCGAGCTTTTTTATTTTTTCGAAAAATGATAAAATACTGTCATGGATTCCAAAAAACGCAAACAAATTGCTCAAAAAATCTACCCTGATCCCAAAGATAAAAATGAGCAAAGCGATACTCTAACCGCCGAAGAAGCCAATACAAAGGCCTATCTTGCCGGCAGGGCGTATCTTAAAGAGCGCGAGAGTAAATTTCCAATCTGGATGTTGGCGCTGGTGTTTTTACTATTTTTCTTGCCGGTCGGGAATTTTATTCCGATTTCATTTGCTGATATGTTTTGGCGGTTGATATGTGCGGTTCTTATGGCTTATAGTATCAGAAGCGCATGGATTTATGGTGACGACTTTGAGAGAAATTACGGTGGTCGCTCGATCAATAAATCTGTGGCTAAATTGGTGGCGATCTTATTTTTCTTGGCGTATTTTTCTGGGTTTTTATGGCAAGCGGGCGGGATGCTCGATGTTCTTCGATCAAATTATTAAAAAATCGAAACAAAAATAAAACCACCCGATATATCCCGAGTAGTTTTGAGATCGCTTAGATTAAGCGAGTTTTACGCCGGCTTTTTTAGCGGCAGCAGCGAGTGCTGACTTGCGGCGAGAAGCAGTATTCTTCTTGATGAGGCCTTTTTTAACGGCTTTGTCAAGTTCGCTCTGTGCTTTTGAAAGGCTCGCAGCAGTTGGTTCCGCTACAAATGCTTTTACAGCAGTCTTGATGTCTTTTTTGATACCGACATTTCGCTCGCGTCGCTTTGCGGTTTGTCGCATTCGCTTTACAGCAGATTTAATAATTGGCATTGATTTCCTCTAATTTTAGGTTATTATTTACAATTCAAAATCAATTATACACCATTCTTTTCAAAAAGTCAAAAGGAAAATTACAATCTATCTCTTGACATTCTATTGTGATTATGTTAAACTCGAAGCAGAAATTAAAAAATAAACAAGGACTAAAGATAAAATGCCAGAAAACAATGCCCGAAAGCAGATTATCGCCCAGATTGAAAAATCTGAGAATATTTTGATTGCGCTCAGTGATAATCCATCGGTTGATGAGTTGGCGTCAGCGCTTGCTTTGACGCTGGCTATAAATAAATCAGATAAGCGCGCTACGGCTGTGGCGAGCGGTCAAATGCCAGACGCGCTGGAGTTTTTGAACCCAGAAAAAACTTTCGAAACGAGCGTTGATTCGCTTCGAGATTTTATTATCGCTTTATCTAAGGACAAGGCCGATCACTTAAAATATAAACTTGTTGGCGACCATGTCAAAATCTTCATCACTCCATACAAAAGTGTGATTTCTGAGAAGGATTTGGAATTTTCGCAAGGTGATTTTAATGTTGATTTTGTACTTGCTCTGGGCGTGCGCGACAAGGATCACTTGGACGCAGCATTGGCGGCTCACGGCAGGATTTTTCACGATGCTAGCGTGGGTGTTATCACCGTCGGCGATACGCCTTCAACTTTGAGCGAAATCAACTGGCACGACAACAATGCTTCTGCTCTTAGCGAGTTAGTCCTTGATCTTATTGAGCAAAAGCCTTTTGACAAAAAAGCCCTCAATCAATCTGTCGCAACAGCCATCTTGACAGGAATTGTGGCAGAAACTGAGCGATTTTCTAATCAAAAAACCACCGCTAAGGTGATGAACACTGCATCAAAACTTATCTTGGCCGGAGCGGATCAGCAACTTGTGATCTCCAAAATTAAAGAGGCTGAAGAAAAAGCCACTCGCGTCAATATCAAAAGTCAGAATGAAGAAAAAGCGCCAAAGAAAGAAGTTGTGGCTAAAATCCCTAAGAACGGCGGACTTCGAATTGACCACACTAGTACTTTGGCTGATCTTGAAAATTCTCTAAAAATCGAGAAAAATGATGAATCGGAGATTGAGAATCTTGAAACATCGGATGCCGAGAAGTCGCTTGAAGATTCTCTCGCGCAACTTGCGCCTGAGCCACAAGCAAATGCTTTCAAAGATCTCGAGAATTTCCCAAGCGCAGCGGAAATTGCCGCGCAAAGAGTTGAGACAACTGAAACTGGCGTAGGTCAAAATTCAAGCGATAATTTGAATTTCGAAGAGTCCCCGATTACGCCAACTGAAACACAACCGCAAGCAGAAGTTTCTCCTGAAAATTTCCAGATTGAAGTTCCTGCCAAGTTTGAGCAAAATCAACTGCCTTCTCCAGAAAGCGCGCCAATTTCAGAGGATTTTTTGACTGAAGCGCCAATCCCAGCGCAAGATTTTGAGCCTGCGCCAATTGCGCCGATTGAGGCTCCCGCGCAATTAGAAGTTTCTCCTGAAGCAATAACTCAAACTTCTACAAGCCAAACTTTGAATCAAATTCCTGAAGCATCCCCAAGCGGACAGGGCAGTAGCAGGACAATTTTGCCTTTGAGTTCGCCTGAAATTTCTGCCAATCAACCACTCAACTTGAATGACGAATATTATAATCCAGCGCAGAATCAATTGATTGCGCAGAGTCTAACCGCACAACCCGACACTCTCTCGCACCAAATACCAGCAGGCGACGCGGGGACTTTCCCGCCACCACTTCCGCCAATGCCGGATTTTAGCCAGATGATGCCGCCAAGTTTGCCAGAGATTCCTGACTTTGGTCAATTACCAGAACTTCCAGCGATGCCACCAGTTGATTTTGGTGTGCCAATGAATTCTTCGCCGTCAGAAATATCAACTATTCCAGCCCCAGACGCCAATCTAGCAATGGGCACTGCAGCCACACAAAATCAAGTGATGACTGAAAACCTCTACCCAGACCCTTCGCAATTCAGAATCCCAGGAATGTAAAATGGACTTCGATTTAAATAATCCAAGTCCGAGCGGGCGGATTCTCATAGATAAGCCTGCCGAGATGACGAGTTTCGGCGTGGTTGCGCGCGTGCGGCGTGTTTTAGGTCAAAAACTCGGCCAAAAAAAGGTTAAGGTTGGACATACCGGCACGCTTGATCCTTTTGCCACGGGCCTTCTGGTTTTGCTTTATGGCAAAGAAACCAAGAACGCTATGGCTCTGACCAAACTTGACAAGGTGTATGAAGCCAAGTTTATTTTGGGCGAAGTTTCCACCACGGGAGATCCAGAAGGGGAGATTTCGAAGGTGGATTTTGATAAAAAACCGAGTTTCGAAGAGATTTTGAATGCTTCTAAAAAATTAACCGGCAAAATATCACAGACACCGCCCGCTTTTTCCGCGATAAAAATCAACGGTAAGCGCGCTTATGACCTGGCTCGAAAGGGCGAAAAACCTGAAATCAAGCCTCGAGAAGTTGAGATTTTCTCTTTTGAGATTTTAGAGTATGATTTTCCGCGGATCCAAATCCGTGCGCACGTCTCGAGCGGCACGTACATCCGCACATTGGGCGAGGATTTGGGTAAGATTTTAGGGACGGGTGCGTATTGTCGCCATCTTCGTCGCACTAAAATCGCAGATTTCGATATCAAGGACGCGATTTCGCTAGAAGATTTAGGCATCAAAGATTAAAAAATATTCCAATAAATAATCAATAGCATTTTTATAAACTCTAACAGACAAACTTAAGCATAATTATACTATTGACATATCATTAAAAATATGATACTATTTTGGCGTAATTATAAATTAAAGGAGTTTTATGAAAAAATCAATTTTTGCCATTGCTGCGGTAGTAGCGACTGGTAATATGGCATTTTTACCCCAAAATACCTTCGCTCAAGAGTATGAGCAGTACTGTCAAAATAGAGTAGTCGATAGGAATATTCGCACAACAAGAATTAATGAGCTTATTAGTTTGGTAGCAAGACAAACGGATGAAGAAATTAAGAATACCCTAATAGAATATCAAAATTTCCAACTTCAAAATCAATGTACAGAAGAAGAAATGACTAAAGTTATCGAAGGCGCACATCGAATCATCAATCAAATTAATGAAAGCCGACGAACTGAAGATTTTCGAATTATAGTAAAAGTTAATGGAATTGAAGTTCAAAATTCTGAATTTAACGCAATTAGGTACTCAGATTTTTTGAATCACCTTACTGCAGCAACTGAGGCTAAATTATCGGAAGGTCTTTACATACAAAAAGAGACTAATTTCGACGGAAATACAGTAACTTTAAACTTCGAGAACATTCCTCCAGTTTCAGGAGAAGAATTTATAGAGAGTGAATTTACTTCTGGTGAAGAGATTGTAGAAGACAATACGACAATCGACAGCGAATTTGTAGAAACAGATTATACTTCCGGAAGAGAAATTGTCGAAGAATCAACTGTAATTGAAGAAAATAAATCTCAAACACCAACACCAATCCAAAAAACAACATTAACAATTTCAGCTCCAAATACTGGATTTGAAAGCAAAGATCTTAATCTCCAAATCACAGGATTGCTCGCCATTCTCGCAAGCGCAACATTTATCTTTATCCGAAAGATCAAGATTTAGTAATAAACAAATCGCCCTTACAAGAGGGCGATTTTCTTCTTCGAAAATAAAATTTGACATTTTTCTAAAATTTTGTTAAAATCAAAAAGATGATTACTAAAGAGAATAAAGAGAAGGCAATCGCTTTGACTCAGGTTTCCAAGAATGACGTCGGTAGCCCACAGGCTCAGGTGTCAATCTTGACGGCTCGTATCAAAGAAGTGACAGCGCACCTCAAGGAAAACAAGCACGACTTTATGGCTCGTCGCGGTTTGACTCAGATGGTTGGACGCCGTAAAAAACTTCTAAAATATCTTGAACGAAAAGATTTCGAAGCCTACAAAGATGTTATTGCTAAATTAGGTCTTCGAAAATAATCACTTCGAAACCGCCAAAATTGCTCCAAGTCGGGGCGATTTTGATTTATAATTTATCAGATTTGAAATTCTCCCCATAATCTGTTAAAATAATGTCATGGAAAATGTAGAAATAATTATCAAAGACACAGTCAAAGCCAAATTTAACCTTGATGTGGAGGTTGCTTTGACCCGGCCACGGCCAGAATTTGGTGATTTTTCTACCAATATTGCAATGCAACTTGCGGGAAGGTTGAAGCGCAATCCGCGTGAAATTGCGAAGGAAATTGTAGACGCACTCGCTCAAAACCCAGCACTCCAATCTGTTGAAATCGCCGGCACGGGCTTCATAAATATTAAAATGAGCGACAAGTTTCTTTGGAGCCTCGCCAATTCTCCCGCCGAGCAGACTCTTGCGGATCAAGATTATGTGCTCGAATATTCTTGCCCCAACGCGTTCAAGGATCTTCACACAGGACACCTTTATCAGACGATGTATGGCGACGCTTTGGCGCGCGTTTTGGAAGCGGTGGGCGCACGCGTTCATCGCACAAGTTTTGGTGGCGATGTTGGACTTCACGTGGCCAAGTGCCTTTGGGGAATGAGGTCGGAACTCGGCGGAGAAAACTTCGATCAACTTTCTGAAATTGAAAATAACGCCTTTGAGCGCGCCAAATGGATTGGTAAAACTTATGTTATCGGCGCCAAGGCTTACGAGGAAAGCGATCAGGCCAAAGAAGAAATCATTCAACTCAACAAAGATATTTACGCCTTTCACGAGAACGATGACCATACCTCACCGATGGCCAAGATCTACTGGGAAACTCGCCAGTGGAGTTTTGACTACTTCGACGCTTTTTACAATCTGATCGAAGTTGACCAAATGCACTACTATCCAGAATCTTCAACCGCGCCAACTGGTATGGAGGTCGTTTCAAAAGAACTCGAAAAGGGCAATTTGAAGAAGTCCGATGGCGCAATTATCTTTGAAGGTGATGAAGAAAAACACCTCCACACTCGCGTTTTTGTGACCAGCAACGGCCTACCGACTTACGAGACTAAGGATATTGGCGTCATCTGGAAAGAGCGTGCGGATTATGACTTCGATCACCGAATTCTCATCACCGGCAACGATCAAAAAGAATATATGCGCGTGGTTTTTGCGGCTGCCGATACATTCTTGCCGGGCATTGGTGCCAAGATGACCCATCTCACCAATGGAACAGTGCGATTTTCTGACGGCAAAAAAATGTCTTCTCGACTTGGTAATGTTTCTCGTGCTGTGGATGTTTTGGACGAAATTAAACTTCGAACGGCTAAATTAACAGATGACACCACTCTCCAAAATCAAATTGCGCTCGGTGCGATTAAATTTGCCTTTGCGCGTTATCGATTGGGTGGCGATATTGCTTTTGATGTCGAAGAAACCGTCAGCCTTCAAGGAAATTCTGGAACTTACATTCAGTATGCACACGCGCGTGCTTGCTCGATTCTTGGCAAGTCATCGACCGCGCCTTCGACCGACTTGGAGACTACTGACTCTGAGCGTAAACTTCTCCAAAAATTGAGCGAATTTGGCGGTGTTATCAACAAAGCCGCCACTGAGCAAATGGTCCACGGCATTTGTCGATATCTCTACGAATTGGCGCAAGAATTCAACCGCTTCTATGAAGGAAATCGCGTCATTGGCTCCGATCGCGAGGCGCTTCGACTGGCGCTGGTTGCGCGCTACCGCGACACTTTGGCGCAAGGCCTAAATCTTCTTGGCATCCACGCGCCAGAAAAAATGTAATTTCAATAATCCGCTCGTAAAAGGGCGGATTTTATTGACTTTTTATGATAAATATGGTATTATAGAGCTATCCTATTTGCTCAGGGATAAAATAAAACTAGGAGGTATAAACCTATGAGCAAAGAACATACACAAAATCAAATCCTATCACCAGAAGAACAGAAGAAGCGTGTCTCTATTGGGTTAGCTATGGATTTCATCTTGGCTAATCTATATATTCACAAAAATCTGTCAGCCGGATCATGGTCGGAACTGAACCATCGATACTGCAACTCCCAAGTTATAGTTGAGATTTCAAATTCCGCCTTCATTAAGGCAGTGAAGCAATTGAAATACGCCGGCCTTATCCGCGATGTTTCAAGTAAGAAGGCATACGGAATTGGTGAAGTTGAAACAACCAAAGCCGTAAAACTTCTGCCGGCAGGCGAAGCTATCGCGAAGGATCGGTACTACTGGTACTACCGTCGCGATTACTATGAAGTGGCATGTCGCTCTAATTTTCTAAATCAAGAAGATAAGGGCATTCTTCTCAACTCCAACCCAGTGTGCCCATATAGCTAGACGCACAACACAGACCTCACAGCATTTGCCGTGGGGTGTTTTTTATTTCGAAATTATAAAACTAAAATCCAATTTCGCGCAAGACTTTGTCGATCTTCATTTTGAGGCGCAACATCCCACTTTGGTTAGTGAGAAAATAATCAGCAATGGCGATCGGACCACCCTTTTCGAGAAGTTCAATCTCATTATGATCGCGATCATTAACCTCTGCCAAAGTCATTCCGCGATTGGGGCGGGAGGCAATTCGCTTATGGCGAAGTGATTTGGGAGGCACCAGCGCTACCAACTTCAACTCCTTCGGAAAATGTTTTTTCAGGATTTTATACTCCGTCCAGGTATAGAGACCGTCCGCGATGATGCGCTTTTGTCCTGCGTCGATCAGGTGCTGGATTTGCTCGACAATGCGATTAACGATGACATCTTTGCCGTACTTTTCTCGAAGTTCAAGACGCATTTTTTTCTCGTTTTCCGTGGTGATTTCGAGGCCGGCGTCTTTAAGCGCCTTAAGCACCACACCGCCAAAATGCACACTTGGGTAGCCTTTTTCTTTAAGATAGGCGGCGGCTGTGGATTTACCGCTTCCTGCCAGTCCAACAAAGGCAAGGATTTTGACGCTAGAATTGGCTTTTTTATTTTTTGAGCGAAGGATTTTGCTATTCATAAGCCTTATTATAGCATTTTTTGAAGAAGAAAAAAACCCGCCAAAAGGGCAGGTTGTTATGTGAGAACGGAATCAACTTCGGCGGCGATATTTTCTTCGCGCGCTGCGTCGAGATTGCCGACCGCGACCAAAACTCCGTGAAATGCTGGAACTTTTTTGCCGTTGATGATTTCGTCAAATTCTAGCGAGAAGCAAAATTCGATTGAATCTTTTTCGTTCACTAGAAGAGTGAAGTGATGTTCGGGGTTAATTCCGAATTTTCGCCCAATGATTTTTTCCAGATTTTCATCATTGCCGTAAAACGGATTTGTGAAATTTTCACTAAATTGCGAAAACGAAAAATAAGTCGGCACGCGAGAAAAGTCTGCGGCGTTTTCGTCTGAGTAACTCATCACCGTTCCTTGACCATCAACAAAAGCAGGACAAATCTCGCGCAATTTGCGATAATAAGTCGCCGAAACGACGGGCAGGCCTTGCCTTTTGAGGAATTCTTTAGATTCATCTGTTAGGCGGGGCTTTTTGAACTTTGGTTTTTTAATTGTCATAATTTCCACCTCTTGAAATATTGCTTCGAAATAATTTCGATAAAATATATTTTACCACTAAAATCATTAAAAGTCAACCTGTGATATAATATAAGAATGAAAAGACTTGTGATTATTGATGGAAAAAGCGTTTTTTATCGCGGATATTATGCGATGGCGGGGTTGTCTACGAGCGACGGAACGCCGACGGGCGGAGTTTATGGCTTTGCCAGTCTCGCGTTTGAAGTGATAAGAAAATTAAAGCCAGATTATGTAGTGGTGGCTTGGGATAAGAAGGGGACTTCGATTTCTCGCAGGCTGGAGATTTTTCCTGAGTATAAGGCGGGGCGAAAAAAATCCCCCGACGATTTTTACGAGCAAATTCCCGTGCTTCACGATTTTCTCGCCACGCTCGGCTGGCCGCTCTTGGAGTGTGACGGATACGAGGCGGACGACATTCTTGGCACGCTCTCGCAAAAAGCCAACCAGCAAGGCATAGAATCTTGCCTAATCACAAGCGATCTTGATATGCTTCAATTGATTGACCACGACACCAAAGTTTTTGCGATGAAGCGCGGATTTTCACAGATTGAAGAGTTTGATTTAGAGTATTTCGAACAAAAATACGGCTTGAAACAGGCGCAATTCTTGGATCTTAAGGCACTTCAAGGTGATTCCAGCGACAATATCCCTGGCGTTCCTGGCATTGGCCCCAAAACTGCCACGGCATTGTTGCGTGAATTTTTCACTCTTGAAGGCATTTACGAAAATTTGGACAAAATTAAACCTGCTTGGAGAGCCAAACTTGAAGCGGGTCGCGACTCGGCGTTTATGAGTAAAAAATTGGCGGAAATCTGGCTCGACGCTCCAGTAGAACTTGACCTGGAAGCGGCAGACATCCGCAACTTCAATTATCCGCTCGTTCTTGAAACGCTTAAAAAATTGGAAATGCCCAGCCTTATTCTCAAAATTCCTGCTGAGATGAAGAAGGGCGGCGAAAATCCAAATCAAGCATCGCTTTTTGATGGAGCAATTGGGGCAATTGATAAGCAGCCTTTGCCAGAATTTTCTGAAAGCGATTTGCGCGAGTTCTTTGACTTTGAAGATTTTTCGAAATCGGGTCGAGATTTAGCGGAAATTTCAAAATCTCGCACGATTTTTTGGAGCGCCAAGGATGATTTTCACGCGCTGGCAAACGCCAATTTCGAGCCGGATTTTGACCAAATTTACGACATCCAACAGATGGAATTTTTGCTCAATCCGCTGATTCGCGACAAAAGTTTGAGCGGAATTTTGAGCGCGCACGGCGATTTTGACTTCGACGAAAAAAATCCACAGCAACGCCTAAAAGCGATGAAAATTATTTTCGAAAGTCAGCAAAAACGGCTCCAAAATTTGCCAGAAATTCGCCAAATCGCTGAAGATCTTGACTTTCCGCTCGCCAAAATTCTCTTCAAAATGGAGCGCGCGGGCGTAAAAATTGACCCTGATTTTTTCCAAAAAGCGAGCCAAGAATTTGGTAAAAAAGTAGCAGAAACAGAGGCGGAAATCTTTGAATTGGCGGGGCAAGAATTTAATCCAGCCAGCCCACTTCAACTTTCAAAAATTCTCTTCGAAACGCTGGAACTTCCGACCAAAGGTATCAAAAAATCGCGGACTGGGTTTTCGACAGGCCAAAAAGAGTTGGATAAATTGCGCGGGCTTCATCCGATTATCGAGAAAATCGAGGAATTTCGTGAATTTTCAAAACTCAAAAGCACTTATATCGACGCTTTACCCAAACTGGCGGACGCGGGCGGGCGGATTCACTCAACTTTTCATCAGGACGTGACCAGCACGGGGCGGCTGAGTTCGACCAATCCTAATCTTCAGAATATTCCGATTCGCACCGAGTTGGGCAGAAGGATCAGGCGCGGATTTGTGGCTGAAAAGGGTAAAATTTTGGTGGCGGCTGACTATTCGCAATTCGAACTTCGACTTGCTGCTGTTTTGGCTGGCGACCAGAATTTGATTGAAGATTTTCGCGCTGATCTGGACATTCACGCCAAAACTGCCGCTGAAATGTTCAAAATTCCGCTTGAAGAGGTCTCCGCTGACCAGCGTCGTGCCGCCAAAACGATCAACTTTGGTGTGCTTTATGGTATGAGCGCTCATCGGCTGGCGGGGGAACTCGGCACGACTTTTTTCGAGGCTAAGCATTTCATTGAGAATTACTTCGAAGTCAGAAAGCCCATCGCGGATTATATCGCGCACACGATTGAGCAGGCTGAAGCGGATGGTTTTGTCCAGACTTTATTTGGTCGCCGTCGCCCAACGCCAGATGTTAAATCTTCCAACTTTATGGTGCGAGAAGCCGCCAAGCGCGCCGCTGCCAATATGCCGATTCAGGGTACGGAAGCGGATCTGATGAAGCGGGCGATGATTGCCGTGGATCGTGAGATTGTAGAAAAGGGTTTGGGGCAGCAAATTCTTCAAATTCACGACTCAATTTTGGTCGAAACAACGCCCGAAAATGCCGAAATTGTTTCGAAAATTCTCAAAACCGAGATGGAAAAAGTTTCGCCCGAGCTTGACATTCCGCTTAAGGTTGACGTAAAATGGGGTCAAAACTGGGAGGAAATTTAATGGAAAGATTTAAGTCAGTCAGTTATGAAACTGAAAAGTCGTTAGAATTGAGCAACCTTGGAAGTGGCAAAAAATCGCTAGAACTAAGCCTAGGTGGACAAAAAATAGCTTTTTACGGTCGAGCAAACTTTGATCCTCAGACGATTAAAGGAGAGGCTAGGAAAATCTCCGAGTGGGAAAAGTTCAAACACTCTCCGGCAAATTTAAAAGACGATCTCGAATACCGAAGCGAAGAAGACGCTCGAATAAACAAAGATAGGAATTCGGAAACATATTTAAAATCCATAGAGAATCTAAATCCAAGAGAGTATATTAATTTCCTGAACGATTTCTTAAATAGCGATCTGGGCGAAGGAATCTTAGAAAGATCAGAAATTGACAGCTGGGAAGATATACGAGAATTATCTCCTCGCCAAGCCATGCTTTTATGTAGCAACACTGTCATTAAACTTCGAAATTACGACTGCAGCGAAATAACCCAAAGACACAGAAAAGCCGACAGTCTCACGGCTTTAGATATATTTAATCATTTATCTAAAAATCGAGATCAACCTTTGGGCGTTTGTCGCAATTACACCGACATGACGAAGATTCTTTTTTTATCCATAAAAAAGTTCCAAGTACCCGAAACTTCTCGCCTCAACAACACATTCTGTGAAGCAACCAGCGGTTACACACCTTTTGACATGACAGAGGAGTATAAAACAAGAGGTCATAAGTGGAATAGATTTATGACATTTACCGATGAAGGTGTTGCCGAATGCTTTATAGACACAACCACCCAAGGAATCGATAAACCCACTACTCCTGAGGAAGGGCTTTTTATAGGATTTCAACTAAAAGAATCTACTATAGACTCTATAAGCGAGGCTATATTTAAAGAAAACCTAGAAACTTCCCATAATTTATCCGAAGAATCAATAAAAAATATCGAAAACCTCTATAAATATTACAAAGGAGCTTCATCAGCAATCTACAAGATTGTTCAAAAAGATCCAAAATATAAAGAAAAGCAGAGAATGAAAGATATTTTTATGCATGTATTGGTCAAAAATAATATATATTCAAAAATTCTTCATCAAAATGGACGGATGGCTGAAGAGGATTTCGCCAAAGTGAAGAGGGTCTGCAAACGGGCTATCACATCCGGAAGAATGCGCGAAAATCTAAGGAATCATCTATAAATGAAAATCAAATTCAAAATCCTAAAATCCGGCGCACAAATCCCAGAATTCAAGACTGCCGAAGCAGCAGGCGCCGATCTTTGCGCCTGCTTGGATGCGCCAGTAACTTTGGAGCCGATGGAGAGAATGATGATTCCGCTTGGCTTTGCGATGGAAATTCCAGAAGGATTCGAGGCGCAAATCCGTGCCCGGTCAGGTCTCGCCATCAAACACGGCATCACGCTCATCAACGGCATCGGCACAATTGACGCAGATTATCGAGGTGAAGTCGGTGTGCTTTTGGTTAATCTCGGCACGGAGCCGTTCGAAATCACCCCCAAAATGCGCATCGCTCAGATGGTCTTTGCTCGTTTCGAAACACCAAAAATCGAAATCACCGAAACTCTCACCCAATCCGCCCGTGGCGAGGGCGGCTTTGGCTCGACTGGACTTTAGATAGTTTATTTTCGAAATATTGACATTTTCTGCGCAAGATGTTATAATCGCTCTATCTTTTTAAGAGGGGTGAGTAAATTAAAAATGAATGTCTTTAAAAAACCTTTGCCGTCAACTTCACTCAATAAAATCGTAAATGCGATTTATGAAATGAAGTTCGAAGTTATCATCTTGTATAGTTTTCAGGATTTTTTCAGCAAAACTGGTGAGATTAATGTCTATTTCGAGAAAGAGGTACCTCTGTCCTTTTACGATGATTTGTTCGAAAAGATGGACAAATTAGGATTTAATTGCTACGAAGGCAATCTTGATGAGTTCAAAATCGTAAATAGAATGAATGAAGAGAATAATTTTATGATCTTCATTAAATTCCGTAAGGACATTTGAATATTTTTCCGCTCCAAGAGGGCAGATTTTGTTTTTTCACAGAAAAGGGTTATAATTAAAATATGAATAACGCAAAAATCTTATGGATTGACCTGGAAATGACCGGACTTCATCCCGAGGAGGATCGAATTTTGGAGGTGGCGGCGATTGCTACAGATTGGGATTTTAATGAAGTTGCCACTTTTGAGTCTGCCGTAAAAGTACCGAGCGATATTGTTGAAAGCCGTATGGTCGGTGAGTTTTGGGATAGTTTCTCTGAGGTGAGAGACGCTTTGAAGAAACAGAATCTTAATGCCGAGTTGGATTCTCAGCAAGTTGAAGAAAATCTGATTGAATTTATTAAAACCAACTTTACTGCCGCATTGGAAAATGGAGAAAAGATAATCTTGGGCGGAAATTCTATTCATCAAGATCGGCGCTTTATCAGGAATGAGTGGAAAAACCTCAATAAAATGCTCCATTATCGAATGCTTGATGTGTCGAGTTGGAAGTTGGTTTTTAGTGAAAAATTCGGGCGAGTTTTCGCCAAGCCTGAGGCTCATCGTGCGCTCGATGATATCAGGGGAAGCATTGAAGAATTAAAATTTTATCTAAAGAAAGTGAAAAAATGAAACGAGAAGAGTTGAAGAATTGGATTTTAAGCGAGTTTGAGGCAGTTGAGTGCGAGTTGCTGGAAGAGCAGAGAGCGGAAGTTTTCCGCGTGGATTTGGCCGTTCTGGCGGAGATTGCTCGTGTGAGATTGGCGGATCCAGCAGGTGATTTGGGCGATTTCGAAGCGGAAACTTTGAATAAAAGACTTAATAAATTCGAAAATTCCGATGAAGGCAAGCCGATCTTTGCCGTGCTTGACTTGAGCGAGTATCCAGTAAGTATTGAGGTTAAAACAGGCGTGGCTCTTGCCAAAATACTCCGTGAGAAAGAAAGTGTCGTGCCATCAAAACTTCTGGCCGAGAGCGAGTGGAGCAGGATTATCGGCTTTGGGCAAGTTTCTGAAACAGAAGTCGATGATCTCTTGAGGCTTTCTTACAGATTGACTACAGAAGAATAATTTGACAAAATAATACATAAGCGTTATAATACTTGACATATTTGTTAAAGTGTGATATATTTTATTTGAACTAAAAATTATAGGAGTTTTATGAAAAAATATATCACAGCAGCAATTATGGTTGCCAGTTTTGCTTTGGCCGTAAATTCATTTACGCCAATCAAAGCGTCTGCAACTGAAGTAATCGCAGAATCTAATATTTGTAAAGGTGGTCGAGGAGAAGATCATCCGAAAATCGCTGAATTTATCTTGTTTATAGAGCAGAATTCGAGCGACGAGGAGATTCTTGAAAAGCTTACAGAGTTATTTCAGCTCAATTATTACCACAGTTGTACTGAAGAGGAAGTAGATATTCTTCTTGAAAAGGCTAAATATCTTGTTGAACACATCAAAAAGAGCCGTGAAGATAAAAAGGCCGAAGAAGACAAGGCTATCGAAGATATGAAAAAAGATCTCGAAGAAGAGCAGAAGAAAATCGAAGAAGAAGAAAAGGCTCGAGAAAAGGCTCTAGAAGAGCAGGCAAATCAAAACAATAAAGATGAGAACAAATCTGAGGAGAAGCCTGAAGAAAAACCTGAATAAAAGCCTGAGGAAACTCAACCCGCTCCACAAAGCGATGAGCCTAAGCAGGAATTCCAGCCCCAATTCCTCAAGAAGATACAGCGGATCGTCCTGTAATCTCTGCGCCTCAGACAGCAATAATTGCGCCAAACACAGGCTTCGAAGTTAAAAATCCTATTTTGGAAATTATCAGTGCTTCTACGGTTTTGTCGCTGGCAACATTCTTCTTGATTAAAAGAAAATAATTACAAACAGCATAATCAGTCCGAGAAATGATCGGGCTGATTTTATTTGTAAAAAAATGCCAAAAATGATATAATGATAAGCAATATGAATCCACAAGATTATCAAAATCAGCCACAAAATCCTTATCCTACTGAACAAAATCCGCTTTCTCCTGTTCAGCCTGCTCCGCAGCAATTTTACGGCGCGCAACCACAAGGAGCCCAGCAGGTTCCGCAAGGTTTCACACAAGTTCAAAATCCGTATGTTCAACCGATGGCCCAAAATCCACAGTATCAACCTATTTATCAGGATTATAGCAAGCCGGCGGGTGGCTTTGAGCAGATTTCTAATATCCAAAATCAGCCGCAGGCACAACCTTACGCTCAGCCAATAAGCCCTCAAGAAACTAAACTGCCAGAGGTTGTTCCTGAGCAATATCGCGCAACCGTAAGTCAAAATATCGAGACTCAAAATCCATACACAGTCGACTATCTCGAGCGGATTGCTCCCAAGCAAGAAACACCATTCTGGACCAAGTGTAAAATGGCTTTGGCTGGCTTTCTTGGCGTGGCGCTTATTTTGGCGCTTGGAATTATGATTTTTGGCAGTCGTGGAGATGACGACAAGACGGCTACGCTTCGAATTTATTATAATCTAGAAGAAGCAAAATTGATCGCTAAAAAATATCAGCAAAAGATCAAGAATAGTGACCTCTCTGCTGATAATGCTGGAATTTCTTCGTCATTGACATCAGATCAGGAAGCAATTGAAAAATATATGGTAGACAAAAAAATGGCTGTGCCTAAGGCGAGCGAAAAGAAAAAGAGTCAGGTTGCCCAACAGGTCGCACAAGAATACTTGGAACTCGACAAAAAAATCGAAGATGCCCATTTGGCGGGCAGAATGGATGAGAATTACTCGCGAGAATTCGGTTATCAATTGGTCTTGATTAAAGATTTGATTTCAAAAAACGCTAAATCGGTTGGCAAAAAAAGTCGCGAAAAACTCGAGCCAATCATTAAAAACCTCGATGTAGCGATAACTAAATTTGATAATTTCTTAAAAAATTCGAAGTAATAAGAGTTTCCCTTGAAATTTCCAAATTAAAATTGGATCAGTGTTTTGATTTTTCTCTAAAAATTTGATAAAATGAGATTATGAATAACGCCGCAATGGATGAAATCCGCGCTCGCCTCAATATCGAGGATTTGGCGGCGGAATATCTTGAACTGCGCCGAGCGGGGCGGAATTTTAAGGCGCTTTCTCCTTGGACTAATGAGCGGACGCCTAGTTTTGTGGTCAGTCCGGAGAAGCAGATTTGGCACGATTTTTCCAGTGGGAAGGGTGGTGATATTTTTGGTTTCGTGATGGAATTTGAAGGGATGAATTTTCGTGAAGCGCTAGAATTTTTAGCCCGAAAAACAGGTGTGGAATTGCCAAGTTATGATGCGCAAAAAGCCAAACTTTTAGCAGAAAAAAAGCAAAGGCTCTACGAAATACTCAATATTGCTGCCAATTTTTATCAGCATTTTTTGGCGCGAACGCCAGAGGCTATGAAATATGTTTTCGAAAAGCGTAAGATGTCGCGCGAGATTGTTCGTGGTTTTAAGATTGGATATGCTCCAGAGAATGGGCGTGTTTTGACTGATTTTTTGCTTAAAAAAGGATTTTCGAAAAAGGAGATTGACGAGGCGGGGCTACTCAACCGCTTTGGTGGCGATATTTTTAGGGGTAGAATGGTGATTTCACTTCAAGATTTGAGCGGGGCACCGGTTGGATTTACTGGGCGGATTTTGAAAGATGAGCCTAACTCTCCTAAATATCTCAACACGCCACAGACGCTACTTTATGATAAATCTTCTAATGTTTTTGCGATTTCTCATGCTAAAAATGCTATCAGAAAGGCCGGCTTTGCAGTGGTGGTTGAGGGTAATATGGATGCGATTGCTTCACATCAGGCTGGCGTAGAGAATGTGGTCGCGACTGCTGGGACGGCGATGACAGTCCGGCATCTCAAGACGATTGCGCGGTTTTCAAGTGATATTCGCCTTTGCTTTGACGCGGATGATGCGGGTATTAAGGCTACTGAGCGCGCGATTACTTTAGCGCAGGAGGCTGGTGTTGAACTCTCTATTATCACTCTGGCAGATGCTGGGACTGACGCTAAAGATCCGGATGAATTGATCCAGAGAGATGCTGAAAAATGGAAAAATCTTCTTTCGAAGAGTAAGCCGGCTGTGGACTGGGTTTTTGATCAGTATGAAAAGAGGCTCGACATTTCAACCGCCTCCGGTAAGCGGCAGTTTTCCACAATTGCGCTTAAACTTGTGGAAAACTTGGGTGATCCTGTGGAAAAAGAGCATTATTTGAATGAAATCTCTCGCCGAAGCGGTATTTCTCGAGAAGCACTTTTGGCAAAAAATGATGTTTCAAAGCCCAAACCTGAGCCTAAAAAGCGCCCCGTTAAGATTTCAAAAATTGAAAACCCGATCAAAGATGAATTCTTGTATGAAGACGACCTACTCGCGCTGGCGATTTCTCTGCCGGAACTCCGACCTAAATTAGCAGAAATCCCAGATGAATCGCTTCATTCTGAAGAAAAAAATCAGATTCTTCAAATATTAAAGCAAAATTCGCAAGATGATTTGAAAAATTTCGATAATTATGTTAAAATTTTACTATTGAAAGCAGATGAACGGCTCGGCGGCATTAAAGAAAGTGCAGCCTCGGAAATGGAGCGTTTGGTGGACAAAGTTAAAACTCAAAATTTACAAAAACGCAAAGAATCGCTTGATGCTCAACTCGAAGAAGCCGAAATTCAAGGAGATGATGCGGCGAAGATGGCGATTTTGGCAGAAATTATCAAATTAAACAAGGAGTTAAAGAGTGGCAAAAAATGATTTACCGGAAGAAGTGTTGAATGATGCGGGCGTAGTTGACGCGACTGTTGGAATTGATGACCTAGAAGAGCCGGATATTGTTGATCTCGAAAATGAAGAAGATGATCTGACTGATGAAGATTTGTTAAGTGGAAATTACACTGACGATATTTCTGACGACTCTGTGCGGATGTATTTGCGCGAAATTGGTAAAATCCCACTTCTTGATCAGGATGAAGAAGAAAAGTTGGCACTCAAAGCGATGGAAGGTGACCAAAAGGCTAAAAATAAAATGGCGGAAGCCAACATGCGCCTTGTTGTGTCGATTGCCAAGCGCTACTCAGGTAGAGGTATGGAATTGCTCGATTTGATCCAAGAGGGAAATACTGGACTTCTTCGTGCGGTGGATAAATTTGACCCAAGCAAGGGCTTCAAGTTTTCAACTTATGCGACTTGGTGGATTCGTCAAGCCATCACTCGTGCGATCGCGGATCAGGCAAGAACAATCAGGATCCCTGTTCATATGGTTGAAACCATCAATAAGTTGATGCGCGCGCAAAGGCGTTTGACTCAAGAGCTCAATCGCGAGCCGACAGCTGAGGAGTTGGCTAAAGAAATGGATATGGAGCCAGAAAAAATCGAGCATATATTCAAGATTAAGCAAGATATAACTTCTCTCGATGCTGGTATTGGCAAAGATGGAGAAGAGGGTGAAGATTCGACTCTGGGTGATTTTATCGAAGATGAAGACACCGCTACTCCAGAAGAATCCGCCACAATGCAACTTCTCAAAGATCAAGTTAAAGAGATCTTGTCTAGCCTCAGCGATCGCGAGCAAAAGATCATTAAAATGCGCTTTGGTCTTGATGGCACTAAGGCTCACACTTTAGAAGAAGTTGGTCTGGAGTTTGCGGTTACTCGTGAGCGTATCCGTCAGATCGAGGCCAAGGCTCTGCTCAAACTTCGCAAGCATAAAGATTCGAAGAAATTACACGAATATTTGGATTAATAAAGGGTTGGGAGAAGGAATTTTATGAAAGAAAAAATTATCAGACTTGCGCCAATTTTGTTGATTATTGCGATTGCGATTTTCTCGATTGCGTTGATTGTTAGCCTTGGTCGAATGATGTTTGGCGGCGATGGCGAGCAGACTCAGCAAGAAACTTCGACCGAAGTTAAGGATGAGAGTGTCGAGCAACTTCTTAAAAATGAAGAAGGAAGAAGTGTTAAAATGACCGTTCGTGGTCCAATCACTGCACGAGAAGACTCAAAATATTATACAGTTGATGTCAGCAATTCCGCTCGAAGTCTCAAAACTTACAAAGGCTATCAATTTACTGATGTTATTGATAAACTTGACCTTCCTAATGATGCCAAGGCTTATGATGAGTTTATCTTTGCGCTTAATAAAGCCAATATGATGAAGGGCAAGCAATTTGTGGGCGAGGCTGATGATCTGCGTGGTGTTTGCGCAACGGGCCATGTTTATGATTTTGCTATTTTGAAGGATGGCGAAGTTAAAAAACATCTCTGGACTTCAACTTGTGAAGGTGCTAAAGGATCGCTTGCGGCCAATAAAGACCAACTTCAAAATCTATTTATTTCGCAAATCCCTAATAACGCTCAAATTGTCAAAGATCTCGGTGTCGAGAAAAAGCGCGGCGGAGTTTTTGGCCTTTAATCTAAGGGAGATGCTTTGAAGGGTGTTGATAATTTCGAAAATATTGGCGAGTTCACTTCGAGCGCGCCAAATTTTCTTGTGGATATTTATGGTGTGCTTTTAATACCTAAAAGAGAAGTTGCGGACACTGCTGAAATCTTTCAAAATCCGCTCGAAATCAATCATCATTTGCTTGAATTTTTGAAACAAAAAAGGCATAATGGCTCCAAAATTGCAATAATTTCAAATGTCGCACAATATCAATTCGAGAAAGAATTTTGGAGCAGATTAACAGATTTGGAGCAGGGAATATTCGATCAGATTATTTTAAGTGGAAATGAGGGAGTTTCCAAGCCGAACCCAAAAATCTTCCAAATCGCCCTTGAAAGATTGAGTGAAATTCCAGAAAATTGTGTCCTTGTCGACGATTCGCCAACCAATGTCGAAGTTGCGCGCAGGCTCGGAATGGGTGGAATCATTTATCAAAATTTTAACCAATTTGAACAAGAAATGGAGGAATTATGCCAGAATTGCCAGAGGTAGAAACAGTTGTTCGCGGTTTGAATCGCTTAATTTTGAAGAAAAAAGTTGCTCGCGTGAGTCACGACTGGGCGAAGAGTTTTCCAAATTCCGCCCGCGAGGTTGAAGAATTTTTGATTGGCGCGCGGATTTTGAGTGTTCGCCGCCGAGCAAAAGTGATTGTGATTGATCTTGACAGCAATTATTCGCTCGTCGGCCACCTTAAAATGACCGGTCAAATGGTTTATCGTGGCGAAGAAAACTGGGGCGCGGGTCATCCGAATGATGATTTTCTGGCGGAACTACCCAACAAATCTACGCGTGTCGAAATTATTTTTGAAGACGGCTCGAAATTATTCTTCAACGATCAGCGCAAATTTGGCTGGCTCAAACTCGTGCCAACCCCAGAGGTCGAAGAAATTCCGTTTTTCCAAACCGTTGGCCCTGAGCCGCTCGAAGACGATTTTACCTTCGAGGATTTTTTGCCAAGATTTGCGCGCCGTCAAAATGCCAAAATCAAGCCGACAATTCTTGATCAAAAAGTCATCGCCGGCGTCGGAAATATTTACGCCGACGAGAGTTTGTGGCGGGCAAAAATTCATCCCGAAACGCGAGTTGGCGATTTGACGCGCGAGGATTTTGAAAATCTTTACGAAGCGATTCGATTTGTGATGAAATTATCGATCGAAAAGGGCGGTTCGACCGATAAAAATTATGTCAAAGCCGACGGCTCGCGCGGAAATTACCTCGACTGCGCAGCGGTGTTTCGAAAAGAAAAAACGCCGTGCCAGCGATGCGGTGAAATAATCGTCAAAACCAAAGTCGGCGGCCGCGGCACGCATTTTTGCCCGAGTTGTCAGATTATAAGAGGTAAAAAATAATGCTTGGCGGAAAAATCACCGTTCTTTATGGTGAGAACTCTTTTGAAAGAAGCGCAAAATTAGCGGAGATGCGTATACGAGCCGTTGAGGCTGGCTTCGAGACTGAAAAAGTTGACCCTGATGATTTAGCGCCATCTGATTTTGTCTCAAGGATTGCGAGCGTGAGTTTGTTTAGTGAAAAACGATTGATTATTGTGCGGGGACTTAGTGATAACGTTGCTATTTGGAACGCGCTGGATAAGATTTTGCCACAAATTTCGAGCGATGTTCACCTCTGTTTGGTTGAGGAAAAAATCGACAAGCGGAGTAGTTTTTATAAGAATTTTAGCAAAACTGTAGATTTTTTGGAGTTTAAAAAATTGGATAAAAAATCTGCTGGTGATTTGGCAGAATTTGCTCGGAAATTGGCAAAGAACCTTGATGGAAATTTGGCTCTTTCTGATGCTAAATTCTTGATAGAATGGGTTGGCGCAGATGAGTGGGCTATCAAGGTGGCGGTTGAGCGGTTGGCGATTTTGGGCGATTTTTCTCGCTCGGCAATTGAAAAATACATACCGCAAAATCTTGAGGCTAATACTTTTGCTATTTTTGAGATGAGTCTAAAGGGCCAGAATGAGCAAGTTTTGGCGGAAATCACCAAGATGAAGATTGCTGGCGGAACAGATGCTGGGTATCAATTTTTAGCACTTTTGACTTCGCAATTATTTAATTTAACGGCGCTAAAATTGGGTAGAAGTTCTGGCGTAACCACTGCGCAAATTGCTAAAGAAATCGGTGCTAACGCTTGGGCTTTAGGTAAAATGGAACAACTCGCCAGCCAATTTAACAGAGAAGATCTTGCTAAAATCGCAGAGATTCTGGCTGAAGCAGACCAACTTTCCAAATCTTCTGGCGCAGATATTTGGGACTTGATTGAGGGGGCTTTATTGGAGATTGGTTCCAAAAATCAGACTTAAGACTTTCAAGATACGGCAAAATATGATATAATAAAACCACTTATGGCTAAAAAATCTACCAAAAAATCAACTAAATCTAAGTCTGCTCCAGCGCGCGCACCGATGTTGCCTGCTGGGTTTTGGGAGCAAGTTTTTGCTGTGTTCTTGGGGATTTTTAGCCTGTTTCTGGTAATGGCGTGGTTTGGCATTGGCGGTCAAGCGATGGCGGTGATACATAGCGGCATCCAGACTTTTATGGGATGGGCGGTTTTCTTTTTGCCGTTTGTGCTGATTTTTTTGAGCGTGGAGATTTTTCGAGATGAGAAAAATAAGTTGCCGTATGGCAAGGCAGTTGCGTTCTTCTTTGCGCTGATATTTATCGCGTCTTTCTTTGGTCTTTTTAAGGGGAGAAGTGGAGTGGCTTTTGGTGGAATGCTTGGCTCGTTCACTAATAATTTTGCTCTCCAGATCGTCAATCCGTTTGTTGCGGGGATTGTTTATCTGTTTGCGGCAACTACAATTATTTTTGCAATTTTTGGTATTATGCCGATTGATGCTATTAAAAAAATTGGCGAAATGCTAAAAACGGCTGATTTTGAAAAGTCAGAAAAGGGCAATAAAAAAGTTCTGGAAGCGCTTAAAATTGATAAAAACCAAGATATGGTTGATGAAATCTCTGATGAAGGTCAGAAGATTAAGTTAAATGCGGGCGTGGAGATTTTGGGTGAGCCCGAAAAACCGCTTTCGAGAAGAGAAAAGCGTGCCTTGATTGTGCGAAAGCAAAAAGAAGATATTGGAGAAAAGGAATCGGACGCAGAGAGAGCGCCTTCGAATATAGATGATTCTAACTGGAAACTGCCAGAGATTGGTTTGCTAAGTCGAGATCAAAGTCCGGCCGACGCTGGTGATATTGATGGAAATGCGCGCAAAATCCGCGAGACTTTTGCTGAATTTGATATCAGTGTCGAGATGGAAGCCGCCAATGTTGGTCCGCGTATCACGCAATATACTTTACGACCTCCACGCGGGGTCAAATTGAGCCGCTTTAATGGCTTCGAAGATAATCTTCGCTCGGCTTTGGCTGTTGAAACTGTGCGTGTTGAAGCGCCAGTTCCGGGTAAGAGCGTTGTTGGTATTGAGGTTCCCAATAAAAGGGCTGCAACTGTGCGCCTTGCTAATATCTTAGAAAGTAAGGAGTGGAAAAAGTCTCACGGACCGCTAACTTTTGCTGTTGGAAAAGATATTTCGGGCGAAACTATCGTTGGCGACCTCGCTAAAATGCCGCATCTTTTGATTGCTGGAACGACCGGTTCTGGTAAGTCTGTGATGATGAATACTCTTTTAACGTCGCTTCTTTATCGCAATAGTCCTGCGCAACTTCGGTTAATTCTTGTTGACCCAAAGCAGGTCGAAATGGCGCCGTATGAAGACATTCCTCATCTTTTGACCCCCGTTATTCAGGATCCGACCAAGACAGTTTCTGCTTTAAAATGGGCGGTCAATGAAATGGAGCGTCGATATTCTATTTTGGCGGAAAAGAAAATTCGAAATATCGAAAGTTACAATAAAACCGTTAAGGCTATTTCGGAAGAAGAGCGAGAAGAGTCTGGCGAAGAATCAATGCCATACATCGTGATCGTGATCGATGAGTTGGCGGATTTGATGATGGTGGCAAGTAAGGACGCCGAGGCTTTGATTGTGCGAATTGCCCAAAAGGCGCGGGCGGTTGGCATCCACTTGGTGCTTGCAACACAGAAGCCAGTTGTTTCTGTTGTGACTGGATTGATTAAAGGAAACGTGCCGAGCCGAATTTCTTTCAAATTGCCATCGAACTCCGATTCCCGAACAATTCTTGATCGCGGTGGTGCGGAAAAATTGCTCGGTCAGGGTGATATGCTTTATTTCCCTAACGGTGCGCCAGATCCTAAGCGTGCGCAAGGAGTATTTTTACAAGATGAAGAAGTTAATGCTGTGATGAATTATCTCAGGCTTCAATCTCCTCCACGCTATAACGACGACATTATTAGTCAGCCTGTTAATATAAATAACGGCGGAGTAGTGATGGGTGAAGGTTCTTCTTCCATGGATGAAACTTTCCGTCAGGCTGTTGAGATTGCTATTCGGCAGGGTAATATCTCGACAAGCCTTCTTCAACGCAAAATGCGAATTGGCTACGGCCGTGCTGCAACCATTGTTGACCAAATGGAAGAGCGTGGAATTGTCGGTCCAAGCCCAGGCGGTTCAAAACCACGAGAAGTTTTGATTTCGAGTTTAGAGGAAATAGAATAAAAGTCAGATTATGGCTTTTATTTTTTGATGAAATGTTGTTTATCTATTGACTTGACCGTTTTTTTTTTTTTTTGATATAATTTCGATATGAAAAAAGTCAAGGATATTTTACTGAATATATTTATCGGCGCTATTTACTCAATTCCTATCGTTATTTTATTTTTGGGAGTTGCTTCTGTTGTCGTAGCTGTAATTTCTGGAGGCTCTGGGAAACTTGATAGTGATACGGCTACGAATAGAGTTACTAACAATAGCTTTAACTGCTATAAAGAAATAATACACTTCAAGACAGAAGAGACCGATGATTATGATAGCGAAGAAACCTATGATGAATCTCTTGATGGCGAGGAGCATTCTCGAGAAATCGTTCAAGAAGGAGAAGATGGCGAAAAAGAGATATGTAAAGGCGATGACGGAAGGGTTGAAGAGCATATCGTACAAGAGCCAGTCAATCAAATTGTTGAAATCAAAAAATATGAATATGTTGAGCCCGATTACTACGAAGAAGAAAGTAGGGTTGGTGCTATATGTATGGACGGATGGCATAGCTATGCTACAGGAAGAGGCGCTTGCTCTTGGCATGGAGGAGTTAATTATTGGCTTTACGAGTAGGTGATTTTGCAAATTTAAAAAGTGAAGGGATTATTTATGAAAAGGCTATAAAAAAGTACAGCAAGACTGAAAATAATTTTTAATATATTAAGAAGGAGTGTTTGAATGGCTATAAAATTTAAAGCGGTTTCTCTACCAAATCCAACAAATAAAGAGGTGGGAAATAAATTTTATCCGCGGGCGATAAGTTCTGGAATGGTTGGCTTGAAGGAGATTGCTGGGAGGATTTCGAGCAAGTCTACCACAGTTTCGGATATTGATACGTATGCGGTTTTGATGGCTTTAACTAAGGAGTTGGGCAAGGCGATCCACGATGGTGAAACTGTTCATCTTGGTGATTTGGGGTATTTTCATATAACTCTCAAAGGTACGGGCGAAATTGATGAAAAGAAAGTTTCAGCTTCAAATATCGAAAAGGCAAATTTGCGGTTTGTTGCAGGGCGAGATATTGAAGCAAGTTTAAAGACAGCAAAGTTTGAAAAGATTTAGTTATTGGACCCGAGAATCTTGCTTTTTTCTTCGAAATTTGCTATAATTGAAAATGAATATTAACTCAGCCTGTTGAAAAAATAGGCTTTAACCAAAGGAGTAAAATGAAGAATTACGAACTTACAGTTCTCATTCACCCTGACCTCGAGAGCGATCTTGAAAAGGCGCTTGATAAGGTTCGAAATTTGATCTCTTCTAACGGCGGTGAGATTTCGAAAGAAGATAACTGGGGCAAGAAAAAACTTGCTTACAAAATCAAGGGTGAAGATTTTGCTGTGTACGTAGCAATGGAAGTTGCGCTTCCTGCTCAAGCACCACAAAAAATCAGCAACACCTTGAACATTACTGACGAAGTTTTGCGATACTTGTTGGTCAAGGCAGAAGACCGACCAGAAGTTGAGACAGCAGAAGAGAAATAATAATTTAGGAACGGATAGGGAGATAATATGGCATTCAATAAAGTAATTTTGATGGGAAATTTGACTCGCGACCCTGAACTTCGAGCAACTTCGAGCGGTTCAAGCGTGGCAAGTTTCTCTCTAGCAGTTACTCGAAACTGGAATAATGCTCAAGGTGAGCGCCAAGAAGAAACCAGTTTCATTGATTGTGAAGCGTGGGGAAGGGCTGGTGAGAATATCGCTAAATATGTCCAAAAAGGTCGCCAACTTCTTGTGAGCGGACGCCTTCGACAAGATACTTGGCAGGACAAAGACACCGGCAAAAATCGAAGCACCCTTCGAGTTGTTGTTGAAGAATTCTCATTCGTATCTGATGGTAATCGTGGCGGCGGATCTGCTCCGCAAACCGGCGGAAACGAGCCAACTGTAGAGCCTATCAGCGACGATCCAATTGATCTATCCGATATCCCATTCTAATAAGGAGTAAAAATGGCTAAACGATTCAAAAAAGAAGTTCCAGCGTTTTTCGACTACCGAGATGTTAAAACTCTTCAAAAATTTGTTAACATCTACGGCCAGATCGAGCCTGCAACAAAAACAGGTCTTAGCGCTAAGCAGCAACGACAATTGACTGTTGCTATCAAGCGCGCAAGGCATTTGGCGCTACTTGCTTTTGTGGCTAACGCTTAATAAATTCGAAGTTCCTCGCTTGGCTTGTTCTGGCGAGGAATTTTATAAAATGAATAAAATTATTTTCAAAAAGGAGAAAAATGTATAGTCCAACAGATTTGAAAAAGGGCGTGGTTTTCCAGATGGATGGCGCGCCTTACAAGGTGGTTGAGTATAACCAAAAAGTTGTCGGCCGCGGCGGAAGTATCGTCAGCCTTAAAGTTAAAAACTTGATTACGGGTGCACTTTTACCAAAGACTTTTAAGGGCCAAGATAAGGTTGAACCTGCGGATGTTTCGCATAAAAAAGTTCAATATCTTTACAATGATGGCGAATCTTTCTATTTTATGGATCCGGAAACATTCGAGCAGTTTGAACTTTCTAAAGATATTATTGATGAGGCGGCTGGATTTTTGAAAGAAGGTGAGGATTTGAATCTTCAATTCTTTGATGGAAAGGTTATCAATATTGAACTTCCAAAGAATGTATGGCTCACCGTGACTTATACCGAGAATGTGGTTAAGGGTGACACCACGTCGAGCGTTCTTAAAGATGCTGAACTCGAAACTGGTATCACTGTTAAGGTGCCTGCTTTTATTAAAGAAGGTGACGTGATCTCTGTCGATACTGCTACCGGTGAATACCGCGAGCGCCAAAAGTAGTCTACAGTATCGCCTCGAAAGGGGCGATTTTTGTTGGACTTTTATTGTGCAAAATGTTATAATGTGCTTATGGTTGAAGGCAAACTCTCGCGACGAGAAAAAGTTTTACGCTTTAAGAGAAAATTGAGAAGAAAACACCTTGTTTGGATCGTTCCAGTTGTTGGTGTTTTTATTTTGGTGCTTGTTCAAATTTTTTATCCAGCCAATTTAGCCCGCCCATTGATTAAATTCAATGAACAAAACATCGGTTTTATTTCTCGAGCAGAAATTTCTGATAAGATACAAAAAGTTTCGCAAGATGCTAAATTTATTTTTGAGTTGGATGGTCAGAGTGAAGAAATCGATTTATATCAGATCGGTGGAAGGATTGATGAAGGTAGTGTTGTAAAAAATATTTTTGACTATAAATTTATAGATAGGCTCGTTCCGTTTTCGATAGTTCACTCTAAGAACATCGACCAACTCGCTCTTAAATTTGATGAAAAAGAGTTGAACAAATTTATTGAACAATACTCCAATAAACATAAAATCGAAGTAAAAAATGCTTCAATTTCTATAGCAAGTAGCGGTGATATAGTTGCGTCTCAGGGTGTTGATGGAAGAGAGATTAAAAAACAAGAACTTAAAAAAGTGATTGCTTCACAGAATAAAAAACTTCGAACAAAAAATTTACTCAATGTTCCATTTGAAAATAAAAAATCTACAGGCGGAGAAGATGTTTTATCTATTAAAAAAATAATAGAGAGTAAAATTTTGCGAGGACTTAGAGTTTCTTATAATCAAAATTATTATTTTATACAAAGGAATAAATTAGCGACTTTTATACTAATCTCCAATAATGATAACCAGATCAAATTGTCGGTTAATGAAGAAAATGCTAAAAATTATATAAATGAATTGAATAAAAATTTTGAAATACCCGCACAAGATACTACTGTGAATATTGTTGATGGTAGGGAAGTTTCTAGAGAGGGTGGCAAAGACGGTAAAAGAGTTTCTTATGTTAATTTTAAGGCTGATTTAGAAAAATTTCTTCAAAATCAAGATGCTGAAAACTACATCTTGCTTAATTCCGAAAACGTAAGTCCAAGCGAAAATAAGAAATTTTCATACACCAACACCCAAGAAGGTTTAAGGGCAAAAGTTAATGATATAGGCAAGAGATATGATGTTAGAATTGCCGTAAGACAGTTAAATGGTTCGGGTTGGAGTGCCGGCTATCGAGAGAATGAATCCACCCCGTCTGCATCAACGTATAAACTTTACGTTGCTCTTAAACTCTTTGATGAGATGAAAAGGTCTGGTGCTAATTGGGATAGCCAAATTTTAGGCACGAGTTATCGAGATTGCTTCAATCAAATGATCGTTATATCTACCAACGCTTGCGCTGAAGAGTGGATACGTCAATTTGGAAGGAGCAACATTAATAACTATATCTACAGTCTCGGAATCAGTAATCAGACTACATTTACCTCTTATGATGCCACAAGAACAACGGCAGGAGACTTGGTCCGGGTTGTCTCTGGCGTTTACGAAGGGAGGATGGCCAGTGGAGAATATCGTGATTTTTTGCTTCGGCATATGGCAAGGCAGATTCATAGAAAGGGCATCCCATCTGGAGCGGTTGGTCGTGTTTATGATAAGGTTGGTTTCTTGTGGGATTATGTTCATGATACTGGCGTAATTGAGCATCCACGCGGAACTTATGCTTTAGCCGTGATGACAAAAGGCTCTAATTACGCAACAATTGCGCAAATAACGCGTGAATTAGAAGAATTCATGTATCCGTGATATAATATTATTTATGAAAATTCGCTTAGATAATATGTTGGTTGAGAAAAACTTGGTTGAGACTAGATCTCAGGCGGAGAATTATATTAGACTCGGGAAAGTTGCAGTTAATGGCAAGACGCAGAATAAGCCGGGGTTTTTTGTATCTCCAGAAGTAGAATTAAAGATAGAACAAGAGAATAGGTATGTTTCTCGAGCGGGGATGAAGTTGGAGAGTGTTTCGAAAATCTTGAAGTTGAATTTTAGGGGTAAAATTGTTTTGGATGTAGGCTCTTCTACTGGAGGATTCACAGATTTTGCGCTTCAAAATGGAGCAGAAAAAGTCATTGCTGTTGATGTTGGAACTGATCAAATGCATCCAAAATTGCGCTTGAATAAAAAAGTTGAACTTCACGAAAAAACAGATATAAGAAATTTCTTCACTGAACAAAAAATTGATACAGTATTAATAGACGTGAGTTTCATATCGCTTAAAGAGATTCTTCCAAGTGTGCTAAAAATTGCGCCAAAGTCACAAATTGTTGCGATGGTTAAACCGCAATTCGAAGCAGGGAAAAATGGCACAATTAATGGTATTGTTAAAAATAACGCCTTTCGGAGAAAGATTCTGCAAGACTTTGAATTTTGGTGTCGAACAAATAATTTGTTCATAATTGCCAAACGCGACAGTGAGATTAAAGGTGCTAAAGGTAATACGGAAAAATTCTATTTACTAAAAAATAAAAATTTGCTATAATACAGTTGTATATCAAATAGTAATTTAAAAAGGAGTTTTATGATATCATTAATAATGATGATCATTACGATTATTGGAACATCTTTCTTATTCTCGTTTTTGGATCAAGTGCTAAATACAAGTGTAAAAGGATTTTCTATTTTTATTATTGTTCCTATTGGGGCTATGCTTTTTGGATTCTTGGCAGTTTCGGGTATGGCTATTGGTAGAAGAATATCTAAGGCTAGAATAAGGAAATTTTATATATTAACTGCTATGATTGCTGGATTCTTAGCTTTCTTTGTATCTATGGGGGTTGATTATTGGAAGTTTCGTCAAGAGACGCAAAGTAAATTCTATGCACAGATTAAAGAAAATGTTGGTGAATTGAGTGAAGAAGATAAGAATAATGCAGAAAAATTATTTAATGAAAAAATTAATTTTTCGACATATTTTAAAGATATTTATGAGAATACAACAGTCAGTATATCGTCTCGCAGAGGCAGGAAATCCACGGAGATTAATGATCCTATAATGAGTATATTCTCTTTCTGGTCTACAGTCATAGGTTCTGCTATAGGTGGAATGATCTTAGCTAAAGTTGATATTGGAGAGAGAACAAAAAATGCCAAAACTAAACGATATCAAGATCTTAAATTTAAGAAAAACTTTGATTTTAGTGAATTTCAGAATGCTAAATCCATAATTGAAGGCAAAGATCCTGTAGGTCAGTTTATCGAGTATGTATCTTCTAGAAATTCAGAAGAATCTAAGAATGAAAATAAGTCTCATATTGTTTTAAGAGTTCTTTCTGATAGGATTGAGGGGATTGGTGAGATAGTTGTTGAGAAGGTTGAGGTTATTTCATCGAACGATTCAAAAACTAATCGCGAAAAATTATCAGTAGATGTTTCTAGCGAAGGTATCTCAAAAATAGTACAGTCTTTGAAGGATATCGGGTTAAAAGAAAAATTTTAATATGTAAAAACCACCTAATTTTAGGTGGTTTTTAATGTATAAAAATTTTATACATTAAAGCGGAACTCTGCAACATCGTCTGGCGACATTACATAGTCTTTGCCTTCTGTGCGGATTTTGCCTGCTGCCTTTGCTGCTTGCTCGCTGCCGAATTCTACTAAGTCATTGTAGTTAATGATCTGGGCAGCAATAAAGCCTCTCTCGAAGTCTGTATGAATGACTCCCGCGGCCTGTGGTGCCGTCCAGCCTTTTTTGATTGTCCAAGCGTGAACCTCTTTTGGTCCTGCCGTCATATAACTCTGTAGTCCTAGAGTGTTGTATGCCGCATGAATCATCTGATCGAGGCCAGTTTCTTTAACTCCGTAACTTTCAAGAAGTTCTTGGGCATCAGACTGATCCAATCTTTTAATCTCTTCCTCTAGTTTGGCGCACACAAAAATTGATTTAGACGGCAAAACCATTTGTGAGAGTTCTGCTTTTTTCTCTTCGTTAGAGAGAGTGTCTTCATCAACATTGAAGGCGTAAATTACCGGCTTTGCAGTAAGAAGATGCAGATCTGCGATTGCCTCGAGATCGAGGTCTTCGATTTCAAAAAGAGGTTTGCCCGATTGAAGTTGAGTAAATAATTTGTTCAAATACTCAAGACTGTCGCGGACTTTGGGGTTGGCTTTGGCTTCTTTTTGAAGTCGTGGGAGTCGGTTTTCTATGGTCTGTATGTCTGCTAGTATTAACTCTGTATTGATAATCTCGATGTCGTTTTTTGGGTTAACGGCGCCACCGTCGTGACGCAATATTTCTGAGTTTTCAAAAGCACGGACAATATGCACTATCGCATCACACTGGCGAATATTAGCCAAGAATTTATTTCCTAAGCCTTCTCCTTTCGAAGCGCCAGCTACAAGTCCTGCGATATCTACAAAGGTCACAGTTGCTGGGATTATTTTTTGCGAACTATAAATTTCTGCCAATTTATTAAGCCTAGGATCTGGCACTGGCACAATTCCGGTGTTTGGCTCGATGGTGGCAAAAGGGTAATTAGCCGCCAAAATATCAGCGTTGGTCAAAGCATTGAACAGGGTGGACTTACCTACATTGGGTAGTCCGACAATTCCGATAGATAAACTCATATTTCTCCTTTATAAATTCTTTTAATATTTTAACATATTTTTTCAAAAATAAAACACTTGAAAAATACATCACGTTTATGTTAAAATAGTGCTATGATTAGTATTAAAGGTGTGGGCGATTTCTTTTCGTTGGATATCGGCACTAATTCAGTTCGTGCGGTCCAACTTTCTCAATCCAAAGATGGGACTTGGGGGCTTGTTGGTCTTGGCTATGTGAATGTTGAGCCACAACTTATCTTGAGCGAATCGGAAGAAAGCCGTAAAAAACTCGGTTCAATTATTTCTACAATGATTGGACAAAGTGATATTAAAACTAAAAATGTGGCGATTGGGCTATCTTCGCAAAAGACATTCACTACTATTGTTGACATGCCTAATCAGGACCCTAAAGAATTGGAGAGAACTGTCAAATATCAGATTGATCAGTTTATTCCAATGTCTGTTGATGATGCTAAATTCGACTGGGCAATCTTGGGGCAATCGCCTAAAGATGAAAGTCTTCAGGAGGTATTAATTGCCTCAACTGCTAAAAGTTATAGCGAAGAGCGACTTGAATTTATTGAAAATCTTGGTTTCAACGTTATTGCGGCTGAGCCAGACTCTTTGTCTATGTCACGCGCTTTGGCTCTACCTGACGCCGTTCCTCAGTTGATTGTTGATTTTGGAGAAAATTCGACCGATATTTCTATTGTTGCTGGAGGAAACCCACGCCTCGTCCGTACAATTCCGGTTGGACTTCATGCGCTTGTTAAATCTGCTACGCAAAACCTTAATATTAAAGAAGATCAGGCTGAGCAGTTTATTTTGAAATTTGGCCTCGCTAAAGATAAGCTTGAAGGTCAGGTATTTCGTGCGATTGAGACTACTTTAGAAAACTTTGCTCAAGAAATCACTAAATCTGCTAAATTCTTTTCAAACAAATATCCAGGATCTCAGATTGGTGTGATTGTTCTGTCCGGATTTGCTGGTTCGATACCTCAATTTGGTGAATATATTGCTTCTAAAGTTGGCGTCCAGACCGTCTCTGGCAATCCGTTCCAGAATGTAAAGATACCTGCTAAATTCAATCAATTAGTTCAAGACCATGGCAGTGAATTTGCTGTTGCAATGGGTCTTGCTAAAAGGAGCGTGAAATAATGATACAGATAAATTTGATTCCAGATGTAAAAAGAGAATTATTACGCGCGCAAGCTTGGCGTAGCTTTATTGTTTTTGTTTCTCTAGCTATTAGCGCTGGGGCTGTCGGTCTTGTTGTTTTAGTTCTTGGAATAATGGGCGGTCAGTCTTTGATCATTATGAATAATGATAATTCTATAAAAACTGAATTTCAAAAAATTCAGAATATCGAAGACGTCGACAAAACAACTACTCTTCAGAACCAATTAAGCGAAATAGAAGCTTTACGCAAAGCCTCTCCTAATGTTTCGAGAATACTTAATCAAATAATCGTTGCGATCTCTCCTTCTGGTGAAGGGAATGAGGTTGAGTTTTCATCTGTCAACTATGATCCAGAAACTCGATTGATGTCTGTCGAAGGCCAGACTCTTAATGGCGCTAAGGCTGTTGAAGCTCTCCAAAAAACTATCAGAGGAACAGTAATTCTATACAATAATAAAGCTGAAGAAAAAACTTGTTCAGAGGCGGATGCTGAAAATCCTGAAACAGGATGCTATAAAGAAAGTTTGATAGCAGATGGAACTGACGCAGACCTAATTGAGCTTTCTTCCGGAGAAAATGACGAGGGTAAGACGGTTGCTCGGTATAAGATCACCATGACGCTCAACCCTAAAGTTTTGCGATTCTCGACAAAAAACTTAGGAATCAAATCGCCATCGAACGGTGATGTAACCGACTCAAGGACGCAGATTCCTGATAATATTTTTAAAGCCAAAGATGAAGAGGGGGCAAAAAATGGACAGTAATCAAGTAGCAGTCTCCAAATATTCTGCTATCGCAAAAGCTAAGCAGACCGTTTTTATTGCGGTTGCTGTCGCGGCTTTTATTGCGGCGGTAGCTGGGGTTTCTATATATTTCATCATGCAGAACGTAATTTTTAACGGTAAAGTTATATCTGAACAGGGCAAGAGTATTGATGGTATTAAAAATAGCTATAATAATATCACTAAGAAAGATGGTGTTGAAGAGAAGGCTCGTTCTCTAAAAGCAAAAATGGAATCAAACACGGATATGCTCAATCTTATTGCTGGTAAAGAGGGTAGTGTTTTGCGCCTAATCATAGATTCTTTGCCATCGGAGCCAAATCCTGCGGCTGTTCAATCTGGTATCGAAAAGCATATATTTGAGGGTGTTGATGTTAAAGTTGAGAATATCAAAGTTGATCCAGTTGTGGCGAGTACCGAGCCTCAGGCGGAACCCACACCTCTAACAGATGCCCAAAAGCGAGAACTTGAGAATGATCCTAATAAGGAGGATAAAGTTTCGCAAAGAGTTAAGCCTATCAATTTTTCTTTCACGGTTTCCGTAAAGAAAAATAAAGAGAAGAATGAAAAGGGCGAAGAGGTTGAAAAAAGTAACCTCGACAAGCTCACGGAAATCCTGCAACGTATGGAGCGATCTATTAAGGCTTTTCGAGTTAACTCTTACAAGATGGAATATGGAAAGGAAAGCTCAACCTTGTCTGTGAGCGGTCAAACTTATTATTTGCCTGCATACGATCTTAAATTGAATAAAAAGACTATTAAATCTGATGACGGTAAGCCTGCTAAAAACAATCAAAATTCAACTACGGGAGTAAAAAAATAATGAAAAGTAGTGAGATAGCAACAATTATCCTTATTGTATTTATTAGTGGAGTGGCTTCATTCTTTTTGGTGAACACTCTTTGGGGTAATCCATCTGAAAAAACCAAAGATATACAGGTGATGGAAGAGATTTCTGATAATTTTGCAGAGCCGAGCTCGGAAATCTTTAATAAAAACTCAATCAATCCTACTGTCCAGGTTGTTATTGGCGAAGGCGAAGGTAAAATAACCTACGGTAACGAGAAAAAATAGAATAAATTAATCTAAAGAGTATTATGACTTTAATTACTAACGATATACAGGAAAGATTATCTAAGCTCCTTGTTGAAGAGGGGCTGCTTCGCGCTGAGGTTGTAACTGAATCGTTGGAAAAGTCGCGCCAACTAGAAAAAACTTTTATAGCTTATCTTCTTGAAAATAAAATTCTTGACAATGAGGTTATTGTTCATGCAATTTCTTATGTTTCTGGAATTCCTTATGTTAATCTCGAAAATACGACTATCCCACAAGATATTTTAGATTTGGTGACTTTGGAGGTCGCTGAGCGAAATATGGCAGTGCCGATCGCTGAAGTTCAAGGGCGTCTTGCGGTGGCGATGCTTGATGCTACCAATATTCAGGCTGTTGATTATTTGACTACGCTTGTTGGCAGGTCGCTGAAAGTCTTTATGGCGAGTGAAAATTCTATTCGTCATATTTTAGGGCAATACAAAACAGACCTCTCTGGTGTTGACCAGATTGCGGATAAGATTGATCAGCAGGAATCTGTAGCGGAGCAGGCTAAAAGAAGCGTTCAGACAATTGTTGAAGATAGCCCGATTTCCAAGGCTCTTAACACTATTTTGGAATATGCAGTTCGCGCAAAGGCTTCCGATATTCATATCGAACCATTAGAGAAATCGCTCAAAATTCGTTGTCGTATTGATGGCGTCCTTCGAGAAATTATGAATTTGCCTAAGTCTATCGAGCCGGCTCTTGTCTCTCGAATCAAGATTTTGTCCAATCTCAAAATTGACGAACACCGCGTGCCTCAAGATGGTCAATTTGCTGTTGCGGTTTCGAATAAAGAAGTCGACCTTCGTATTGCGATTTCTCCAGTAGTCTGGGGTGAGCAAGTGGTGATTCGTCTTTTGGACAAGACTGGTAACTCTTTTGACTTAGAGGAGATGGGCTATGCAGGTCGCGCGCTTCGCTCTATTAGAAAGGGCATTGCTGCGCCTAACGGAATGGTTTTGACATCTGGTCCAACAGGTAGCGGTAAGTCGACTTCGCTTTATGCTTTGATTAAAGAGATTAAGGACGATAGCATCAATATTATTACGCTTGAAGATCCAGTTGAGTATAAGATGGATGGTGTTAATCAGATTCAGGTTAATGCAGAAGTTGGGCTAACTTTTTCTGCTGGGCTCCGCTCGATCTTGCGTCTTGACCCAGATGTGGTGATGGTCGGAGAAATTCGTGACGGCGAAACCGCCAATCTTGGCGTTCAGGCCGCACTTACCGGTCACCTTGTGTTCTCGACGCTTCACACCAACTCGGCGGCGGGAATTTTGCCTCGCCTCATTGATATGGGGATTGAGCCGTTTTTGATTGCTTCAACCGTTAACACTATCATCGGTCAGCGTCTTGTGAGAAGGGTGGCGCCACAGCGCAACACCTATCAGTCGAGTCCAATGGAAACGCAAAGTATTATGGAAACAGTTGGTCATCTTCTACCTAAAACTCCAGAAGAAGTGGAAAAAGTTTCCGCAGACCTTGGGTATAAAAATCTGCCTCTCGCAGGTCAGGAGTCTTACACTTTGGTCAAAGGTAGAGATACGCCTCAAACACCAAATGGCTATCTGGGGCGCGCTGGAATATATGAAGTCATGGATGTGAGTGAAAATATCAAGAACTTAATCATTAAACGCGCACCAGCTCATGAAGTTCAGAAGGTTGCTATGGCGGAAGGCATGATCACGATGCGCCAAGATGGTTATCTCAAAGCGCTAACTGGAATTACGACAATTGAAGAAGTTAATCGCGTCGCCTCGGACGTCGCATAATAAAAGGGAGAAATATGAATCAAGAACTCAGAATCGAAATTTTGCTCGAAGAAATCGTTCGCAAGAATGCTAGCGATCTTCATCTTCAAGTGGGGCTGCCACCAATGATGCGCCTTGATGGTGCCTTGGTGCCGTTTTCTAACTATCCACCGCTTAATCCGCAGGCGGTCGAAAAATTGGTTTTTGCGATTTTAGATGAAGACCAAAAGAAAATTTTGCTTAAAGATAAAGAGTTTGACTTCTCGTTTGCGTTTGGTGATCTTGGTCGTTTCCGCGTTAACGCGTTTCATGAGCGGGGAAATATGGCCGCTTCTCTTCGACTAATCCCTAATAATATTAAATCTATTCACGAACTCGGAATGCCGCCAGTGGTTTCTTCCTTTGCTGAATTTCCGCGCGGTCTTGTTCTTGTAACTGGCCCAACGGGTAGCGGTAAGTCTACAACCCTTGCGGCTTTAGTTGATAAAATCAATAGCGAGAAGGCCAAACATATAATCACTATTGAAGATCCGATTGAATTTACGCACAAATCCAAGCGCTCGGCCATTGTCCAGCGTGAGGTTCATTATGATACCTATTCTTTTTCTGCGGCGCTAAGAAGTTCTCTTCGTCAAGATCCGGATGTGGTTTTAATTGGTGAGATGCGTGACCTTGAGACGATTTCTGCAGCGATTACAATCGCAGAAACTGGCCACTTGGTTTTCGGAACACTTCACACCAACTCGGCGGCACAATCTATTGATCGTATTATTGACGTCTTTCCACCGCATCAGCAGCCTCAAGTTCGCTCACAGTTGGCTAATATCATCCAAGGAATTTGCGCCCAAAGGCTCGTCCCAGCAATTGGCGGTGGTCGAGTTGTGGCTGCGGAAGTTTTGGTCGCCAACCCGGCTGTTCGAAATATTATTCGAGAGGGTAAAACTCATCAGTTGGATGCGGTTATTCAGACTGGAGCAGATCAGGGTATGCAGACGATGGATAGGACTTTGGTGAAACTTGTTCAATCTGGTGTAATTACATACGATGATGCGCGAGAATATGCAGTTGATCTAATAGAATTTGAAAGATTAATGAGAGGTTAAAATGAAGAAATTTTCTTACGAAGCCAGAGATAAGGCTACTGGAAAAATCGAAAAGGCTGAGATCCAAGCAGAAACAGAGATGGCGGCAGGACGATTGCTCCTTGAGCGCGGTCTTGTGCCTATTAAGGACCTGAAAGAAGCAGGTCAAGGCTCGACCTTAGAGAGACTTACCACTCGAATTACTTCCAAAGACAAAATTGTCTTCACTCGTCAGTTTGCGACATTGATTGGTGCAGGTTTGCCTTTGGCTCAAGCGCTCCGAACTGTTGCAGAGCAGACAGAAAATAAAAAAATGCGTTCCGTGGTCGAAGAAATTACGGCTCGAGTTGAGGGTGGCTCGAGTTTGTCGGATTCATTTTCTAAGCATCCAGAGGTCTTTGACAAAGTATATCTAGCCTTGATTGCGGCGGGTGAACTTTCTGGAACGCTAGATGAATCTCTTCGCCGAATTGCTCTTCAGCAAGAAAAGGATGCCGCAATGATGTCTAAGATTCGCGGAGCGCTGACTTATCCGCTTATTGTTTTGGTGGTGATCGGTCTGGTGATGGGCTTCTTGATGTTTACAGTCGTGCCGCAGGTTGAGCAACTCTATAAAGACATGAAAAAAGAATTGCCATTTTTGACGCAAGTTATGGTTGGAACTGCTAATTTCTTGATGAGTTTCTGGTGGTTAATCTTGATAATTATTATCGGGCTCGGTGTTCTATTTGCTAACTGGCTCAAGACGGATATGGGTATTCGATTTTCAGCTAAGTTTAAGTTAAATGTGCCGATTTTTAATCCGCTCTTCAGAAAATTATATATGGCGCGATTTTGTAGGACTGGTCAATTGTTGCTTTCGACTGGAATTTCTATGGTTGATATGCTCGGGATTACTTCTGATGCGGTCAATAATGTCGTGATTAAAGAAAGAATCGACGATGCTTCGAAAAAGGTTGCTGGCGGTAAAAACCTCTCTGATGCGCTCAAAGACAAGGATTATATTTTGCCACTTGTGCCGCAAATGATTTCTATCGGTGAAAAATCTGGTAAAATTGATGAAATGATGGGTAAAACTGCGCAAGTTTATGAAGATGAATTGGATGAGCAAATTAAGGCGATTTCGACGATGATTGAGCCTATTTTGATGGTGGTGATGGCGGTTATGGCCGGCGGTATGATTGGTGCGATTTTGTTCCCAATCTATAGTTTGGTTCAAGGAATTTAAGGAGAAAAATGGAGATTTTGGCGATTGTATTGGCTGGAATTTTTGGCGCAATTTGGGGGAGTTTTTCTGTTGCGCAAGTTTGGCGATTGCGTGCCGGCCAACTTTCTTCAATAAAAAAGTCTGATCCAGATTTTAATAAAAATGAATTTTTGAGATTAAAAAAACTGACTCAAAAATCATTCAAAAACGATCGCTCGCAGTGTCTAAATTGCGGGTATCAACTTAAGATCTGGGATCTGGTTCCGATTTTCTCGTGGGCCTTTTTGCGCGGAAGGTGCAGAAATTGCCGCACCAAAATTGGCTGGCTTGAATTTTTAGCAGAAATTTTCACTGCGCTGGCTTTTGCTATTTTGGTCTTTTCTGGAATATCAAAGGGCTGGAATTTTGGCGTTATCTTCGCGCTAATTTTAGCGATATTGCCACTAGTAATACTATTCATTTATGATGCTAAATGGTCGCTCCTGCCAAGTAAGCTATTGTGGGTTTTTCTAATTTTGAGCGGTGTTTTCTTCTTGGTTTCTAATTTCTCGGGATTAGCTTCGATTGGCATTTGGTTTAACCTAGTAGTTTCTGTTGTTGCTTTCCCGATTATATATTGGGCGCTCGCAACATTTTCGAAAGAGAAGTTGGTTGGCGGTGGCGATTGGGTTTTGGCGTTAGGACTGGTGATGTTGCTGCCGAATGCACCAATAAATGGTGTCTTGATGATGTTCGCGTCCAATATGATTGCGTTAATTTTGGCTATCTCTATGGCGATTCTGAAGAAGACTTCGCTAAAGAAAGGCGCGCAAATTCCTTTTGGCCCATCGATGATTTTAGCGTGGTTTATTTTGTTTATATTTTGGAATAATTTAGAGGCAATTTTTAGATTTTTGATGTAAAAATAAAAGGCTTATGGTATAATTGAATTATGAAAGATGGGCAAATGAAACGGGCTTTTACAATTATAGAGGTGGTACTTGTGTTATCGATTTCTTCGCTTTTTGCCGTCGGTATGATGGTGGGGTGGAATATCAACATTGAGCGACAGAGGTATAATGATACGGTTAATACGCTTAAATCTGATATCCAAGGTATCTTTAATGAAGTAGAGAATCCGACTAATAGTAGGGGTGACATATCTTGTTTAGATAATGGTGAAAATGTAGGTCTTCGGACTACTGGTAGTTTGTCTTCGAGGGGAACTTCTCGCTGTATACTTCTTGGTAAGCTCGTCATTTTTGGGGACGGTACTTCCGGTAGTATTGGAGGAAGCCCATTGGGTCAATACTCACAGGACATTATTAATGTTGTTGACGTTGTTGGTTTAGACATAGATTCGTCTAACGCATGTGGCGGACCGTGTAACAACCATATAGATGCTCTTAGGGCTACCAAGTTTGTTTTTGATTATGGGGCTGAGCGGGTTTCGAACCCTAAGGTTATTAACCTTCAGTGGTCTGGCACCTATAAGCTGATAACCGACAACAGAGACACGGGTGGTGGTAACCGTTTATTTAGATCTTCAAATGACTGGCAGGGTTTTGGTCAAAATTCTACTGGGTCGGTTGCTAATATTCTAATCTTAAGATCACCTATCGACAATACAGTTATTTCTTTTGCTTTGCCGGGAAATACTATAACCGAAAGCTTCCTCGACAATACATCTAGAGTATCCATTATACGTCGACTTGTCCTTGACCATAACTTAACTCTTAACGTCTCGCGAAAATTTGATGTATGTGTTAGGAATTCTGGAGCTTCAAGGTTTGTAGCTGGGGAGGCAATATTTGGTAGGAATAAAGTTATTAGGATAGGCGGATCTGCTGCGGCTGTCGAGATTGCACCTTTGGATGGACCGGGATCAGTTTCTTGTGGAAATGGTATAGGATTCGATGATGTTAGCAGGGAGGGTTGAATATTGTATGAAAAAAGGTGATACTATTATTGAGGTGATTTTGGCATTTTCAGTGTTTTCTGCCGCGATGATGGGTGGACTTTGGCTTATGAATAATGCTATGGCTCGCGCTCAAGCATCCCTACAGCTAACAATGGCACGCAATGCTATGGATGGGCAAGCGGAAAGTTTACGATATCTCAACTCTCTAAATCTTGCTAGGCAGTCTGTTGGCGTCTCTTTGCCTGAATGGTCTAATATACCCATAAGGAGTACTCCTTCAGCACTTAACTTTTGTCCGCAGAATATTAGTGAGATTAATGGTTTTGTTGTCAATATGGCAAATATGACTATATTGAGAAATACTGCGGGCAACAACAATAGACTCCGTCCCGCGGACACATATCCGAGGCTAGAATATAATGTAGCCGACACTAATGATATATCTGGTGGCGACATTGTTGGTTCTCGAGGTTTATGGATAGAAGCTGTACGAGCTAATAACTCAGATAATTTTATAGATTTTCATATTAGAGCTTGTTGGAACGCACCAGGCCAGAACGCACCAACTACTTTAGGTACAATTGTGAGGTTATATAATGCAAACTAAAAAAGGTTTTACTATAATAGAACTGATGCTCGCTATGACAATGGTTTCTATGCTAATGCTTGCCATTGCAATGATGGTTATGCAGATGATGTCTATTATGACCAAGGGGAATACTTTTAGGGAACTAAACTCTGCTGGTAGAACTATAAATGATGACTTTACGCGCACTTTTAACTCTTTGAACAATATAGATGGCTGGAACGGCGGAGCATCTGATAATATCGAGTCTTCTAATTCGGTATATGTAAATACTAATACTTGGGGCGCTTTTTGTACGGGAAAAGATAGTTATATCTGGAATAGACGAGATGGTGATGTTGTGAGATATAGTGACTCAAGTGATAGGGTAAAACTTATAAGAATATCTGATCCTGCAAAGATCTATTGCCGACCAGCTTCAACTGGTGGAGCTATGTCGCATCTTGAGAGTGTCAATAGAAATGATGCCAAGGAGTTGATTGGACAAGGTGAAGTTGATCTACGCGTATACGATATTATGTTCTCGAGATTAGCACAAGATAATCTATCTAACCAGAGTATAATTAAGATTTCTTATGTTTTAAGAACAGCACACGACGGAGAGATTAACCAGCCTAACTGCAACCCTGCCAACCAGCTACGAGACTACTGTGCGATAAATAAATTCGAATTAGTTGTACGTACGCTCGGAAGATAAAAATAAAACTCTCGAGAATATCGGGAGTTTTATTCTGTCTCTGAGTGAAATTTTTCGTGGATTTCTTTAAGGTGTTGATCTGTGATGTGAGTATAAATCTGGGTGGTTGCGATGTTGGCGTGACCCAGCATTCCCTGAACTGATCGCAAATCCGCACCGTTAATCAATAGATCCGTTGCAAAAGAGTGGCGCATCGTGTGTGGCGAGACTTTTTTGGTTATTCCTGCGAGGCGAGAGTATTTTTCGATCAGGCGCTGGACAGTTCGCGCGGTGATTCTACGGTAATTTCCATCAGTTGAAGGTTTTTTGTGGCGCTTCGAATAAGAGATAAAAAGCGGAACCAAGCTATCATTGCGTTTTTCGAGATAGTTGTCGATGTGGTCGGCGGCGGATTTAGAAATGAAAATCGGGCGATCCTTGGAGCCTTTTCCTCGCACCATAAATTCTCGGCGAGAAGTGTTGATATGATCTCGATTAAGATTTACGAGTTCCGAAACACGCAGACCACTTGAAAACAAAAGCTCGATAATTGCTCTGTCTCGAAAATCACTTTCAGTTTCTAACGGAATGGCCTCAATAAGCCGAGTGACTTCTTCATAGTGAAGAAAAGAAACCTGAGGCTTGATAACTTTAGGCAATTCAATTTTGCTAGGCTCGAGGCTTTTGATATCGCGGCGCGCAAGATATGTAAGAAATCTTCGAAGTGCGATAAGATGATATGCTTGCGTAGATCGACTGAGAGTTTTACCTTCGAAATTCTCGTAGCGGTTGAGCCAAAGGCGATACTTGCGGACAAGGTCGCTGGTGATTTTTTCGACAGGAATATCATCGGCAAACTCAGCAAAGCGCTCGATGTAAAGACGGTAATTTTCGATCGTTTTAAGCGAGCGTCCGCTTTCTACCTCGAGACTTTCCAGAAATTCTTCCATTAATTCTGAGAGATACATTATTTTTTTGAATTTAATCCTTTGTAAATTGCCCAAATAATAACACCAATGCATACAAAAATTAAAATATCGAGAAGTCCGAATCCAAAAATTTGAACAGAATCAAGAAGATTCGACGTGTTGTAGAGTGCTTGACGTCGAGAAACCGCTCGATCGATCCCTTGGGGGTCGGTGACGAGTGCGAAAAATTTGAAAAGCGCGAGAAATCCTAAAATACCTGTTGAATTTTCGACAATTTTGCCATATTTTTCGCCTAATTTATTTTTTAGAAATAGAGAAAATTTATCAATCATGGTTTTATTATACCAAATTTTGCGATTTCGTGCTATAATTTAAGCATAAAAGTAAAGGAGATTTATGTCGAAGGAGCATATTCAGCGGACGCTAATTTTGTTTAAGCCTGATGCGGTTCAGCGCGGAATTGTGGGTGAAATTTTGACTCGATTTGAGAGAGTGGGGCTTAAAATTATTGGCACTAAGATGATTTTTCCAGATAAGAATCACTACCATAAGCACTACGAAGAAATTGGTAAAATGATCACGCGTCGCGGAGAGAAGGCGTTTGATATGACGCTTGAATTTATGACGCAAGGGCCGGTGATTGCGATGGTTTTTGAAGGTGTCGAAGCGGTTGAACTCGTCAGAAAGTTGGTTGGCGGAACTGAGCCAAAATCTGCTATGCCGGGAACTATTAGAGGTGATTATTCGCATATGAGTTTTGGCTATGCAGACACTGCGGGCAAGGGTGTGCCAAATTTGATCCACGCTTCTGGTTGTATTGAAGAGGCTGAAGCCGAAATTGCTCATTGGTTCAAAGATGGTGAACTATACGATTATACGCGCGCGAGTGAGAAATTTTTGAGATAGGATTTGCTACGGGATTCGCCCATAAATACGGGCGATTTTCTTCACATTTTGGCGAAAATTTGATATAATTATCTTATGCCTCAGTAGCTCAATTGGATAGAGCGGCTCCGTCCTAAGGAGAAGGTTATAGGTTCGATTCCTGTCTGGGGTACCATTTTTTATGAAAGCAACAACTGATAAACAACTTTTCGAAGGCCAAAGAGATGGAGAAGAACTTCTCTTTATTTTTCGAAAGCATATAATTTCGATGCGAAAGGGCTTTTATTTGTTTTTTTGTATTTTTGCCATTTCTTGCTTGCCGACTTTTATTCTGCTTGAGATGTGGGCACTCTGGATTGCTCTGGGCGGATTTTTGCTAGGACTTTTAATCTTCGGCTATCATTTTATGAAGTGGTATTTCTCTATTTGGATTGTGTCTGATCAGAGAATACGACAGATTTCTCAAAAAGGCATGTTCTCGCGAGAAGTTATGGACTTGCCGATTTCTAAAATCCAGAGTGTTAACTATAAAGTTGGTGGATTTTTTGCGGAGATTTTTCACTTTGGAGTTTTGAATATTTTGACAATTGTGGGTGATCTGACTATCGAAAATGTAGATCATCCAGCGGAAATTTACAATAAAATTCAAGACATTTTGGGAGAGGTAAAACAGGAGGATTATGGAGTTTAAGAATAAAATTAAGAGTAAAATTGTTAAAAAGCCCGTTTCTGAGAAAAAGGTTTCACCAGTTACCAACAGAACGCTCGAAACTGAACGCAAAGAAGTGCTAAAAAATGCGCAAAAATTCAAATATCCAGTTCAGTATAGCAAGCATAAATTGGTTATTAACACCTTGATTATTTCTTTTATACTTGGGTTGGCTGGATTGGCCTTTGTTACTTTGCGGCTCTACGCGGCACAAGATACTGGGACTTTTATTTATCGAATTTCTAAATTTTTACCTTTTTATTCGGTTGCGCAAATTGATGGCGAAAATGTCCGCTACTCAGATTATCTGATGGAATATCGCGCCAATATGACCTTGACTGATACTAAAAAGGGTGCTTTGGAGGTCGATTCTGACTTCAAATCTCGCAGTAATCGCTTCAAGAAAAGTGCAATGGATAACTCTCTTAAAAATGCTCTTGCCCTCAAAATTGCCCGAGAAAATAATATCAAGGTTTCCGATCAGGAGATTGCAGAGCGGATTGCCGAGCAGAGAAAGTCCTCCACTCGAGAGATTTCAGAGAAGGATTTCTATGCAAGCATCGCTGCCAATTACGGACTCTCGCCTCAAGAGTATCGACGGATGTTTGTTGAACTTCCACTTTATAGAAGTAAAGTCTCGGCCTTTTTAGATAAAGATGCCGAAGCATTAAAAAATCAAGTTACAGAATTCCTTTCTAAGAATGAAAATTCTTTCGAAAAGTTGGCTGCTAATTTCGTTAATAAAATCGAAGTTGGCAAAAGCGGCAATGTCCGTCACTCTAACATTGATGGTGGTCGCACTCGCACTGCACTCGATCTCAAGGTTGGTGAAACTTCAAAGCCATTTATCTCTAAATCTGGCGATGGCTATTATGTCGTGAAACTTATTTCTAAAACAGATACAGAAGTAAGTTATGAATATGCTAAAATACCATTTTCTGCTTTTGAAAATAAATTTACAGCACTAAAAAATGACGGCAAAATTCAAGAATTTATTAAAATAGAAGGGCGATAATTGCTCTTCTATTATATTTTCGAAAAAAGGTCTTGAATTGTTAAACGATATTTGGTAAAATTAAATAGTTATGCGCTCGTGGTATAGTTGGCCTAGTACGCCTCCCTGTCACGGAGGAGATCGCCGGTTCGAATCCGGTCGGGCGCGCCAAATAGATAGATAATCGCTTACAAGAAATTGTGGCGATTTTATTTTGAAAATTGAAATTTTTTGCTCCATATGTTATAATTTTAACTATGCCGATGTAGCTCAGTTGGTAGAGCAACGCATTCGTAACGCGTAGGTCAGCGGTTCAATCCCGCTCATCGGCTCCAAGAGGTAGATTATGAAATTATTTGATGAAATTAAACAAAATTTTAAGGCGTTAATTAAAGATCGTTTGATGTTTTTGATAGTTTTGGCGGTTTTTGTCGCTGGAATTATCTTCTTCTTTAATATTTTGAGTCAAGTTCAAGTTTATGAAAGACTGATATATTCTCGATTTACGATTTTTGGTGGCGAGCGATTTTATAAAGACGCTTGGTTTTATCGAGTGGCTGTGGCTTGCTTAGGCTTATTTATCGCAATTTTCCACCCAATTATTATCGCTAAATTTTACAAAACTTCTGGTAGAAGAATGGCAATCCTTGCGTCAATTTTTAGCCTAATAGTGGTAGTTTTGGGCTTAATAATTGTAAATATTGCGATTAAAGGTATCCCTAATTAATGAAATCAGATATTGAAATCCCGCAGGGTAAGAGAACTAAGTTCTATAGATTTTTTGAGATTTTGCCGGCTTTTTTGAGTTATTCTGCTGTGATTTTAATGGTGGTTTTGTCTATTTTTTCTCCACTTTGGGCGAGCATTTATTTACTTTTGATAATTTCTACGCTCTTGGTTAAGGCCTTTGGGATTGGATATAGGACACTTTTTGGCTATAAAAAATTGGTAAAAGCGATAAATGTAGACTGGAATGTGCGCCTACTTTCTCTTGAGAATCCTAAAAAATCTTATGAAGAACTTCGAAACGAGGATTTTTCTCTTAAAACGGAGTTCGAGATTGATAAACATCGCCAGAATCTCTGCAGAATTGCCGCTCACGAAAACGAATTTCCTAAGCCTTCCGAGATTATTAACGCCGTAATCATCGCTGCCTACAACGAGCCTTACGAGGTGATTGAGCCAACAATTCAATCTGTTTTGAGGACAACTTACTCTAATGATAGTTTGGTTGTTTTTTTGGCTTACGAAGAAAGAGGCGGTGCGGAAATCGAAAAAACCGCCCACCGACTCAAAAAAGAGTTTGGTGATAAATTCAAAGATTTTGAAATTGTAAAGCACCCGCGAGATTTGCCGAATGAAGTTGTGGGAAAGGGCGGAAATATCACTTACGCTGGCAAAAAACTAGCGGAATATTGTAAAAAACACGAAATTCCGTTTGAAAATGTTCTCGTAACTACGCTTGACAGCGATAATAAGCCACACGCGGAGTATTTTTCTGCTGCAACTTATGAATTTATTGTTAATCGTGAACGAAAGCACTTATCATATCAGCCGGTTTCTCTATTCTTGAATAATATCTGGGACGCTCCTGCACCGATGCGTGTTTTGGCGACAGGTAACTCTTTCTGGAATATTATTGTGGCGATGCGCCCACACCTACTCAGAAATTTTGCATCACACTCCCAGCCTCTCGACGCTCTGGTAGAAATGAATTTTTGGAGTACTAGAACAATTGTTGAAGATGGACATCAGTTTTGGCGAAGTTACTTTCATTTTGAAGGCAAATATGCAGTGGTTCCAATAATGATTCCAATTTATCAGGATGCTGTTTTGAGTGAGACTTTACCCAAGACTTTGAAGGCGCAATTTGTCCAACTTAGGCGATGGATGTATGGTGCGAGCGATGTACCATATGTGGCTTCTCATCTTTTTACTAAAGATAGAAAAGTTCCGTTTTGGGACGCTCTGGCTAAATTTTGGCGCTTGCTGGAGGGGCATGTTTCTATGGTGTATCAGGCACCGCTTACCGCTTTTGGTGGTTGGATTCCGCTTTTAATAAACACTTCTGCTTCGAGGAGTCTTGTTGCGCACCAGTTGCCCAATATTATTAGTTATATCCAGCAGATCGCGGTTTTTGGTCTTTTCATTACTATTTTTGTTAGTCTTAAAATGTTGCCACCCAAGCCGGAGAGATATAAGAGAAGAAGAACACTGTTTATGGTCTTGCAATGGTTACTGATGCCTTTTACGTCGTTGTTTTACGGCTCTGCGGCGGCGGCGTATTCTCAGTGGCGCTTGGCGAGCGGGCGCTATCTCGACAAATTTGATGTTACGCAAAAAGGCACAATCGCGGATATTGAGCGAGCCAAGTTGAGTAAGAGGCGAAAAAAGCAAAGAAAATAGCCAAGGCATACTCTATTTACCAGCCATCAGGGCTGGTTTTGTTTTTATTTAGCATTCTTTAGCGTGTCGAAGGCTATAAGTTAGTTATTGAAAATTTGTTCGTTTTTGGCTAAAAATCTAAAAAATAAAACATCAGTTTTGTCAAGAGAACAAAAATAAACCGTTTCACACAAAATATATCACGGAGCGGGTAAAAGTATAAATCAAAATCGAAAAAGATTGTGGAAATCTTGTCGAAAACGATGGAAAAAGTTAGGGTTTTGTGGTAAAATAAAAATGTCTCAAAAATAAATTTAATACATTTCGAAAAGCGTTTTTTCGCGTGGTGCTGAGCCTTTAGAATAGGGCGCCCTGCGCGAGATTAAATTTGAATATTTAGGGTTTAGACTCGAAATGTATGAGAATTTTTGAGACACCTCGCAAAGGGTGTCCTATTTTAATTCTCATACGGTCTTTCGCTTATCGAGAAGAAAGGATTTTCGTGGCGAATCAAAATCTCACACGGGCAAAAAAGGTTAAGAATGATGAATTCTACACGCAATATGATGATATAGAGAAAGAATGCGAGAGATATCGAGACCAATTTTATGATAAAGTAATTTACTGTAATTGCGACGATCCCGAGAGCAGTAATTTTTTCTTGTATTTTGCTAATAATTTTAATTTCTTTGGCATTAAAAAACTTATCACTACTCACTACGACGCAGACAAACCAACATACAAGTTGGAGTTATATAAAGATATTAACGATGATGGCTTTGTGGATAGTCGAGATATTGTCAAAACTCCGCTTAAAGGTAACGGCGATTTTCGCAATCAAGAAAGTATAGAACTACTTAAAGAGGCGGATATTGTTATAACTAATCCACCATTTTCGCTTTTTAGGGAGTATGTTGCTCAACTTGTTGAGTTTGATAAAAAGTTTTTGATTATGGGTAATAATAATTCCGTTGCGGCAAAAGAAGTGCTTAAGTTGATAAAAAACAATAAAATATGGCTCGGATATGGAGTGAATAAAACAATGGAATTCGTATTGAGTGATAAATATGAAAAATGGAGCCGGATTGAAAATGGCGTAAAATATGGCAAAGTGCCTGCGATTTCTTGGTTTACTAATCTCGAAACAGAAAAACGCCACCAAGAATTGATTTTATATAGAAATACACGCCCGAAGAATTTCCAAAATACGATAATTATGATGCGATTGAAGTTTCGAAAGTTGTTGATATTCCAAGAGATTATGACGGGGTCATGGGTGTTCCTATTACTTTTCTTGATAAATTCAATCCTGAGCAGTTCGAGATTCTAGGAGTGTGTGAAAACGAGGATCTGTATAACCTTAAAACTCGTGTATATACTAATGAAGAAAAGAAAGAGGCTTATTTTAATAAATTCAAGAAAATTGGTCAATATGATTTGAATGCTAGTGGTGTTTTGCTGAAAAATGGGATGCTAGAAAAGATGTACTCAAGAATTTTAATAAAAAACAAGAAAGTGAGTAAATAATGAAAATTGAACTTCGACAAATTAAAATTAAAGAGATTTTTGAAGGCTATAAAAACGACTTTGAGAATGGCGTCGTTGGCTATGGTGGTAAGTTGAATATTCGCCCTAAGTATCAGCGAGAATTTGTCTATGACGATAAAAAACGCGATGCGGTGATCGATACCGTGCGTCGTGGATTTTCACTCAATGTGGATGTATTGGGTGGATAACGGCGATGGAACTTTTGAAGTGCTGGATGGACAACAGAGAACGATTTCTATTTGCGAATATCTCAACAATATGTTTTCAGTATTGGATGAGGGTAATCGTCGGAAGTTTTTCAATCTTACAGACTTTGAAAAGCAACAGATTGAAAATTATGAATTGATGATTTATTTTTGCGAAGGTAACGACAAAGAAAAATTGGATTGGTTTAAGATTATCAATATCGCCGGCGAAAAGTTAGCTCCACAAGAACTTAGAAATGCTGTTTATACTGGAGAGTGGCTCACTCACGCAAAGTCAATATTTAGCAAGAGTAATTGTGTCGCGTGGAACTTAGCAAAAGACTATATTAGTGGAGTGCCAATAAGACAAGATTATCTTGAAACTGCCTTATCCTGGATTTCTCATAACAATATAGAAGAATATATGTCAACTCATCTCAAAACGTTATTTCCTGGGTTAAAATGACCTTTACGACCTACCGAAAGGAGATGAAAGGGGTAAATTGGGGTGAACTTTACAACGAGTTTAAGGATGAAAAATTTGATACTTCGAAAATCGAAGAAATGACAGTTAGGCTTCTTCAAGATGATGAGGTCACTAAAAAGAGCGGAATTTATAAGTATATTATGACTAGCGATGAAAGATGGCTAAATTTACGTTCTTTTACTGCCAATCAAAAACGTGAGGCTTATGAGAGACAAGGTGGAATATGTCCTATATGCGGAGGTCATTTCGAGATTGATGAAATGGAAGCAGACCATATAACCCCTTGGTCTCAAGGTGGAAAGACTACTTCCGACAACTGTCAAATGTTGTGCAAAGAATGCAATCGTCGGAAATCTAATAAATAGCAAAAAACCGCAAGCCATAAAACTTGCGGTTTTTCCAAATTTGGTGGGCGATAGAGGACTCGAACCTCTGACCTCATCCACGTCAAGGATGCGCTCTAGCCAACTGAGCTAATCGCCCGATAATCACATTTTATCAAATATTGAAAAAAAAGTCCAGAGATGATAAAATAAAATCAGATAAATTTTATTTTCGAAAGGTGAAAAATAAGTGGAAAAACAAGAAAAATTATTTCGAATGCGCCACAGTCTTGCACACATTATGGCGGCGGCGATTCAGCGTCTATATCCAGATGTCAAGTTCGGCGTAGGCCCAGCAATCGACGACGGATTTTATTATGATATAGACTTGGGCGAAGTTAAAATTTCTGAAAAAAACTTTGGCAAAATTGAAAAGGTCATGCGCCGAATTATCGCCGAGAAACAAGATTTTATTAGAACTGAAGTTAAAATTGAAGATGCCATCAAATGGGCTAAAGAAAATAATCAGCCATATAAACTTGAGTTGCTCCAAGATCTAAAAGAAAAGGGTACTACTGATGCCAAACTCTTGGCTGAGGGTGATTTTGAACTCGGTAGTGGCGCCGAGACGGTGAGTTTTTACACTAATGGAAAATATCAAGATTTATGCCGTGGACCACACCTTTCTAGCACCGGTGAAGTTGGCGCTTTCAAACTTATGCGCGTGGCTGGTGCCTATTGGCGGGGCGATGAAAAAAATCCGCAAGTTCAGCGATTATATGGCGTGGCTTTTGAGACTCAAGAAGAATTGGACAGATATCTCGAGCGGCTTGAGCAGGCCAAACTTCGAGATCATCGCAAATTGGGCCGAGAACTCGATCTCTACACCGTTTCTCCACTAGTCGGTGTTGGGTTGCCTTTATTTACTCCTCGTGGGACGGTTTTACGTGATGTTTTGGCAAATTATTCTAACCAGTTGCGCCAAAAATACGGCTTCCAAAAGGTTTGGACTCCGCACATCACTAAAAAAGATCTGTATGAAAAATCCGGCCACTGGGCCAAGTTTGGTGATGAACTTTTTCTTGTTCAAAGCCAGGAGACGAGTGATGATTTTGCTTTGAAGCCAATGAACTGTCCGCACCATACGCAGATTTATGCTTCTCAACCTAGAAGTTATCGTGATTTGCCGGTGCGCTATATTGAAACTACAACAGATTATCGCGATGAAAAAACTGGTGAACTTGGTGGATTGAATCGTGTGCGATCTCTAACGCAAGATGACAGCCATATTTTCTGTCGCCCAGATCAAATTGAGGCCGAAATCCAGAATCTTCTTTCTGCCGCGGACGAACTTTATTCTAAAATTGGTATGAAATTGCGAGTTCGCCTAAGTTATCGCGATGGTTCTGAAAGTTATCTCGGAGATGTTTTTCTCTGGGAAAAGGCGCAAAATCAGTTGAAGAATGCTGTAATTGCTAATAATCTTGATTATTTTGAGCAAGAAGGCGAAGCGGCGTTTTATGGACCTAAGATTGATTTTATGGCAACTGATGCGATCGGTCGCGAGCATCAGGTGGCAACTGTACAATTGGATTTTGTTCAGCCGCAGCGCTTCGAACTAACTTATAAAAATTCTGAGGGTACGGATGAGACTCCGGTGATGATCCACTGTGCTTTGCTTGGCTCAGTTGAGCGATTCATGAGCGTGTATATTGAGCATAAGGCTGGCTGGTTTGATTTCTGGGCGGCTCCAGAGCAGGTCCGGATTTTGACTGTTAATGATACTTTGAGTCAATATGTTTCTCGCGTCGAAGAAATTTTGCGAAAAGTCGTGCTTGACTCTCCGGTCAAGTTTAATGAACTCCGGTTTTCGACCGATAACCGAAACGAGTCTCTTGGTAAAAAAATCCGTGAAGCAACTTCGATGAAAATCCCAGTACAATTGATTGTCGGACCAAAAGATGCCGAGGTTGGCGAAGTTAGCATCCGACTTCGAAGGGGTGCAGAATTTGTCGAAGAAAAGGTCGCGCTCGCGGATCTTGCAGAATACATTGAAAATCTCGCTCAATAATGAAAAAAACGGTAGTCGTTATTACGGGTCCAACTGCCAGTGGCAAAACATCGCTGGCTATTCGTCTTTCTAAAAAGTTTGGTGGCGAGATTGTTTCGGCGGACTCGCGGGCGATTTTTAAGGGGATTGATATTGCTTCTGCCAAGCCCTCAATTGAAGAGCGTGATGGTGTGCCTCATTGGGGATTTGATTTAGTTGAAATTGGCGAGCGGTTTACGGCTGCTGATTTCCAAAAATATGCTTATAAAAAGTTTGAAGAAATAATCTCTCGTGGCAAAATTCCATTCCTAGTTGGCGGGACTGGACTTTATATCGACTCTATTTTGAATGACTATGATTTCGGCGGTGAAGTCGATGAATCTGTTAGAAATTCTCTTTTCAGAAAGTCTACTAAAGAATTGCAACAAGAAATTAAACTTCGAAATTTGGTGATGCCAGAAAATTCGAAAAATAAACGTTACCTTGTTCGCACTATAGAAAAAAGCATGAGTCAAAAGAGAAACAATTGTAAAAATAACAACACTTTTGATTATATCGTTGTGGGAATTACAACTCCAAGGGAAGAACTTCGAGAGCGTATTTTTTCTCGAAATGAGCACTTTTTTGGCTCAGGTATTATCGAAGAAGCGATTTTGCTTGGGAGTAAATACGGATGGGGCAGTGAGGCTATGACTGCCAATGCCTACCCTTTAATTAGAAAATACATTGATGGAGAATTATCCCGAGAAGAGTTGATTGAAAAAATGTCCGTCCGAGATTGGCGACTTGCCAAGCGCCAAATAACCTTTATGAAGCGCAACGAACAAATAAGTTGGATGTCGCTAATCGATGCTGAACAATTTATTTCTACAAAATTGAGTAAAAATTTTGATTAAAACTATACACTTTTCAATAAATGTGATACAATAGATTTATGGATAAAAGCATAGACGCTCTATTTGGGTCAAAAACTAGGGTTAAACTACTTAACTTGTTTTTTACTAATCCAGATAAAAAATTCTACGTTAGAGAAATTACTCGAATGATCGATGAGCAGGTCAACTCTGTTAGAAGAGAACTTTCTAATCTTCAAGATGCTAAAATTGTAAAAAATACAACAGAAGATAGAAAAGTTTTTTATAAAGTTAATCAGAGGCATAAATACTATCTGCCGCTTAGGGTGATTTTTGCTGGAATTGAGCTTTCTGTAGATGAGAGCGGGGCTAAAACCGATTCTGATAAATGGCGAGAGAGGATTTCGTCTATAGAAAAAGATCTAGAAGTACTTGTTATTTCCGGTGCTCTTATAGACGGCTCTGACAGCGAGATAGATATGCTTTTGGTGGGCGATAATTCAAAAAATAAACTTTCAGGCTGGGCTTCTGCCTATGAAAAGGAAATTGGTCGTGAATTAAATTATGTAATTTTGACGATGAGCGATTTCTTTTATAGATATAGCACTAAGGATATGTTCATAAATCAAATTTTTGATCATAAACATAAAGTTATTGTTGATACTGATGAAATTCTGAAAGATTAAGGAGAGATATGTTTGAAATTGAATATAAAGGTGGAAATGCTGTTGTAATTACAACAAAAAAATCAACCCTAGTCACGGATCCTAAACTTTCTGTTGAGGGTGAAAAGGATATTATTATCAAAGACGCCATTGAACTTGCGACAGAAGAGCGTTTTCTAACTAACAATCATGATTTTCAACTATCTTTAAGCTACCCTGGAAGTTATGAAGTGTCAGATTTTTCTATAAATGGTTTTGCCGAAAAGAGACATATTGATGAAGAAAGCTTGAGTGGGGTTATTTATAATATCGATGTCTTGGGCGTAAAGATTGGCCTTCTTGGCAATGTTGGCCCTGAAATTTCTGATGATCAAATGGAAAATCTTGGAATTATTGATATTTTGATCTTGCCTGTTGGAGGAAATGGTTTTACCCTTGATGCTACTTCTGCCGCTAAAATTGTGCGTAATTCTGACGCTAAGGTTGTAATACCTGTCCATTATCAAGAAGATGGAATTAAGTATGAAGTTCCGCAAGATAGTGTAGATACATTTATCAAAGAACTTGGTGCGGATGTTGAGAAAACATCAAAATTCAAAGTTAAAAATGCTTCAAGCCTGCCAGAAAAAACAACAGTTGTATTAATCGAGCGCACTAAATAGTTTGACAAAATAAAACCGCCACAATCTTTCGAAAGGGCGGTTTTATTTTTGAAGCATAATATTATAGAATACCTTTTTTCTTCAAAGTTCGGATAGCATGAGTGCTAAGATTCAAGCGAACTTTCTTACCGTCGATGATAACGGTTTTCTTTTGGATATTTGGTTTGAAAACTCGTTTTGTTCGGCGGAGAGAAAAGCTCACATTATGTCCGTGCTGCTTTCCTTTTCCTGTTAAATCACATACTGCCATTTTAACTCTCTTTACTTTAATATTTACAATCTGTTTTATTATATCGCATTTTCAAAAAAAGGTCAAGTGGTGTATAATAGAAATATGGATTTGATGATGATTTTGATGGCGTTTGTTATTTTGCTAGTGAGTTTAACTATTCATGAGATTGCTCATGCTGCAGTGGCTTATTGGCTTGGTGATAATACTGCCAAAGTTGAAGGTAGGTTAACACTCAATCCTGTGGCCCATTTCGAGCCATTTATGAGTTTTATATTGCCATTTATCTGTATTGTGACTGGTGCGCCGGTGATTGGTGGCGCCAAACCTGTTCCGGTTAATCCACGAAAGTTCAAAAATGAAGATTGGGGTATGGCTCTAGTTGCATTTGCGGGTCCGCTTTCTAATCTGATTTTGGCGTTTCTCGGATTTGGGATTTTGATGATCTTTAATGTAAATGCTGGATTTTGGGCTAATTTTTTAGTTATTTTTATTCGAATGAATTTAAGCCTAATGCTATTTAACTTGTTGCCAATTCCTCCTCTAGACGGATCCAAGATTATCTTCCCTTTGGCGCCAGAATTTATCCAGAACTTTATCAGAAGATTGGAGCGCGATCCGCTTGTTATTTTTGTGATTATTCTGCTATTTTCTAATCAGATTTCGAATGTTATTGGCGTGGCCTCGAGTTGGATTTTAGAATTTTTTACTTTGATTTTTAAATAAAAAAGTGATATAATAAAAGTAGCCTTGTGCTGGTATGATTTTTCCTGAATAATCATAGATATAGGAACTCCTAATGATGATTTGCGGTCGTGGCCGTAGATTGCGGAGGTATCCACCTTGTGTTTTACGCGGGGAAAATATCTAATCCAGTATGAGGCTTTTTTGTTTGAAATTATTTTCGAAAAAGTGGAAAAAATCTTCGAAATTTGATAAAATAGTTTTATGGAAAATGGGAACGAGATAAAAACAAAAACTTATGAAGAGCTAGTTCCGAGTGACTTTGTTCACCTTCATACACACACCTATCACTCTTTGTTGGACGGACTAACCAAGATTGATGATTTGATTTCTACTGTTAAAGAAAATGGTATGGAAGCAGTGGCTATCACTGATCACGGAACAATGTCTGGCTCGATTGAGTTTTATAAAGAGGCCAAAAAACAGGGCATTAAGCCAATTATCGGAATGGAAACTTATGTTGCCGCTCGAAGCCGCTTCGACAGAGATCCAGCCAAGGATAAGCCTCGTTACCACTTAATCTTGCTTGCTAAGAATGAAAAGGGCTGGCAAAACCTCTGCGCTCTGACTTCCAAAGCGTGGATTGATGGTTATTATTATAAACCTCGTATTGATCACGATATTATGGCGGAGCATTCTGAGGGGATTATATGTTTGAGTGGATGTGCTGGATCGGAAATTTCTGAGGCGATAACCAACGACGACTATGAAAAGGCTAAAGAATTGGCCAAGTGGTACGTATCTGTTTATGGTGAAGATTTTTACCTTGAATTACAAGATCATGGACACCCAGACTGCCCAAATCACTGGGAGGTTCAGGCCAAAATCAATGATGGGCTATTCAAACTCAATAAAGAACTCGGGATCCCGCTGATTGTTTCTTGTGACTCTCATTACTTGACACACGAGAATCAAGATGCTCACGAGATTTTGCTATGTATAGGTACAGGATCATATTTGAATGACGAAAAGCGAATGTCCTTGAAGGAATTTGACCTTTTTGTGACTAATCCACGGGATATCATTGATCGTTGGGGCAAGATTGACCCTGAGATTATCTTGAACACCAAGCGCGTGGCTGAGAAGGTTAATTTTGATTTTGAATTTGGAAAAATCTTAATTCCTAAGTTCCCATTGTCAGAAGGGGAGACTTCAGAAAAGGAGTTTCTAGATAAACTTGTTTTCCGTGGCATGGCAGAACGATATGCTGATGTTTCTCCTGAAGAAGCCGAAAAAATGTCAATTCCAGAAATTAGAGAAAAGTTGTCTGAGGATCAGATAAATCGTGTCGATATGGAATTGGGTGTTTTGGATGCGATGGGATACAATGGTTATTTCTTGATCGTCCAAGACTTTATTAACTGGGGTAAAAATCAAGGGATTGTCTTTGGGCCAGGGCGAGGTTCGGCGGCTGGATCTATTATTGCTTATGCTCTTCATATTACCGATCTTGACCCGCTTGAGTACGATCTTCTTTTTGAGCGATTTTTGAATCCTGATCGTATCTCTATGCCGGATATTGATGTTGATATCCAGGATACTCGACGTAATGAGGTGATTCAGTATTGTGTTGATAAATATGGCAAGGATCGTGTGGCTAATATTGCAACTTTTGGTAAAATGATGGCCAAGAACGCCGTACGAGATGTGGCGCGAGTTTTGGAGGTGCCATATTCTGAGGCGGACAGGATTGCTAAACTTGTGCCGGACCCAATTCAGGGTCGTCATCAGCCGCTTAAGGTTTCTCTTGAGAAAGATCTCGATCTGAAAAAAGAATATGAAACTAACCCTACTGCCAAGACTGTATTTGACTTTGCGATGCAACTTGAGGGTACAATTAGGAATCACGGTGTCCACGCTTGTGGCGTTGTGATTGCGCCAGATGATTTGATTAATTACCTACCGCTCGAAATGGCCCAAAAGGGTGTTGTTGCGACTCAGGTTCCAATGGGCCAGGTTGAAGATCTTGGTCTGCTCAAGATGGATTTCTTGGGGCTAAAAAACTTGTCTATCATCGCTACTGCGCAAAAAATTATCAAGGGATCTTATGGTGTTGATATTGATCTTGCAGCATTGCCTTTGACCGACGAAAAGGCCTACAAACTCTTGGCGGATGGAAACTCAACAGGTATTTTTCAGTTAGAGTCTGCCGGTATGAAGCGATATCTTAAGGAGTTAAAGCCAACTAAGTTTGAAGACATCATTGCGATGGTGGCTTTATATCGTCCTGGTCCGATGAGTGAAATTCCTAAATTTATCGCACGCAAGCATGGACTTGAAGAAATTACTTTTTATGAAGATCATATGGCGCCTGCTCTTGAAAATACCTATGGTATCCTTGTTTATCAGGAGCAGTTCATGCAGATCTCTAAGGAGGTTTGTGGATTTACAGGTGGTCAGGCTGACACACTTCGAAAGGCGGTAGGTAAAAAGCAGATTGACCTCATGAAGAAGATGAAGGATGAGTTTATTGAAGGCGCGGTCAAGCATTCTAACGCCGACAGGGAAAAGGTGACTAAATTCTGGGATCATCTAGAGGAATTCGCTAACTACTGTTTCAACAAGTCGCACGCAGCGTGTTATGCTTTGATCGCTTACTGGACTGCTTATATTAAGGCTCACTTTCCTGATGCCTTTATGGCGGCGCTTATGACATCTGATGCTGATGATACCGACCGTCTTTCTATTGAAATTGCTGAGTGTCGAGAAATGGGTATTGAAGTTCTTGGCCCAGATGTAAATGAATCATATCGAAATTTTGCGATTGTTCCAGGAGAGAACAAGATTCGCTTTGGTCTTTTGGCTGTGAAGGCTGTTGGCGGTGGCGCGGTGGATGCTGTGCTTGATGCCCGCAAAGATGGCGGACGATTTAAATCCGTCTTGGACTTTGCTAAAAGGGTTAATGCTCGAGCATTCAATAAGCGGGCCTGGGATTCTTTGATTATGACCGGTGCTTTCGATGAGTTTGGGACGCGTTCGGACCTTCTTCATAATTTAGAGAAAATCCAAGGTTATGGTTCTAAAATACAAAAGGAGGTTGCTTCTGGTCAGTCTGATCTTTTTGCGCTTCTTGGGCAAGAAGAGCAGGAGAGTTTGACGCCGGATATCGAATTACCGCCTGCGCCAATTCAGCATCCAGAAAAGGAGAAACTGATGTGGGAGCGGGATCTTCTCGGCCTATATGTTTCTGCTCATCCGCTGGACAGATTTGTTACTTATTTCGAGGAACAGACTATTCCAATGAGCCAAATAAAGCCCAATACTGATGGTCAAAGGGCTACTATTGGCGGAATTGTTCTGGATGCGAGAACAATCTTAACCAAAAATGGTACTAAAATGTGTTTTGTTAAGATGGAAGATAAGACTGGTGATAGCGAAGTTATTATTTTCCCTAATCTTTATGCTGAAATTGAAGATAAGATTAAAATCGATGCAGTACTTAAAATTGAAGGCAAAGTTTCTGCTCGCGACCGAGAGGGCAACCTCAAGCCTGATGCTCAATTAATTGCGGAAACTGTTTCTATTATTACCGATGAGGAACTCGAAAGGTACGAATCAACAGGCGTGCGTGCGCAAGGTCTAAAGGCTAAATCTCAACCTCAAAAGAAAGAGATGCCTCAAAGAACTCAGGCTAAGCCGGCGCAATTTTCGCCTCAAGGGGTAACTAAAACTAGTACGCCATCCACTGCGGCTAAAGGGCTAAAGTCGCAACCTCAGGTAAAATCAGATCCTTCGCGATCAGCCGACAATTACAAGGCGGCGCCAATCCAGAAACTATACTTACATATCAAAAACCCCAATGACCATCAGAGTCTTCTGTCTGTAAAGCAGATTTGCGGCGCATATAATGGCGCATCTGAGGTAATTTTGGTGCTTGGCGAAGAAAAAAAATCGGCCATTAGGATGCCATTTCGGGTTGACCCTAGCCAAGAAGCGCTCAAAAAATTGGTTGAGGCTTTGGGCGAAGGTTGTGTAGCGCTAAAATAAATGCTATAATTAAAACAGCCCATTGAATGATCGCTGATTTTTCAGAGGAAAGTCCGGGCAGTGTAGGGTACGACAGTTGTTAACGACAACCGGGAGAAATCCTAGGGAAAGTGCCACAGAAACGATACCGCCTCTTTGAGGTAAGGGTGAAAGGAGTGGGGTAAGAGCCCACAGTTGCCCGCGGCGACGCGACGCAAGAGGTAAACCCTGTCGGCTGCAAGGAGAGTTTTGCTGAAAGGCTCGGCTACCCGTCGAAACTCGATAACCGCTTGATTTTTGGAGCAATCCAAGAGCGAGATAGATGATCATTCTAGACAGAACCCGGCTTACAGATGGGCTGTTGGAATAATTTTAAGAAAATCTCTTTACGGAGGTTTTCTTTTTATAATAAAAAATCGCCCATTTCTGGAACGATTCTTTACTTTCGAAAAGAGAATTCGAAATTATTTTACCATGTCAACAATTGTTGCAAAGGCTTTTAGCTCGCTAACTGCGAGTTCTGCCAAGATTTTTCGGTCAACTTCGATATTTTTAGCCTTAAGGCCGGCGATTAGTTTTCCGTAAGTCAAACCATTTTCTCGTGCGGCAATGTTGATTCGAGTAATCCAAAGTCCGCGGAGATCACGCTTGCGATTTCGTCGGTCGCGGTAAGCGTATTGAAGGGAGCGGATCACGCCTTGTTTAGCCAATCGGAAAGATCGGGTGCGTGCGTGTTGCATTCCTTTAGCGGCTTTTAGGATTTTTTTGTGCTTTGCTCGTGCTGTAACGCCTCGTTTTACTCGCATTATTTAACTCCTAGTGCTCTTTTAATATTTTTTACCATTGAACCATTAACTGATGCGCTGGTGTTGATTCGTCGTTTTCGACTTTTGCTTTTCTTTGAAAGCATGTGGTTTTTAAAGGCTCGCTGGCGAAGGATCTTGCCAGTTTTAGTGAGTTTAACTCGCTTAGCCGTGCCTTTATGGGTCTTCATTTTAGGCATTATTTACTCCTTACTACTAAACTCAGATTGCGGCCAGCCATCTGAGGTTTTTGTTCTAAGATAGCATCATCTTCTAGAAGGGCAATGATTTTATCAGCCATTTCGAAGCCAATTTCTTTGTGCGCCATCTCTCGACCCTTGAAGACGATTTGAATCCGCACCTTATTTCCGTCGGCTAAGAATTTTTTAATCTTTCGAATCTTGATCTCTAGATCTCCAGAACCAATCTTTAGTCCGAAACGCATCTGTTTAAGTTCAACTGTTTTGGCGTTGCGCTTATTCTTTTGCTGTTCCTTCATTTTTTGGTACTGGTATTTTCCCCAGTCAATAATTTTGGCTACTGGGGGCTCGGCATTTGGCGATATTTCTACTAGGTCAACTCCAGCCTTTTTTGCGATTTTGAGCGCATCTTTGGCAGGCATAATACCTAATTGTTCTCCACTTTGACCGATTACGCGAAGTTCCTTTGCTCGGATTTCTTCATTGATTCGAATTTTCTTGCTAATATTTCCTTCCTTTCGAGTTGCTATTTTAGCAAATTACTCGCATATAATTTTATCAAATCTTAAGATAAAAATCAAGTCTTTTTAACCTTTTTATTTGAATCGGTATTGAAGTGCTTCGCTTACGTGTGTAGGTAAGATAACTTCTGAATTATCTAAATCTGCTATAGTACGAGATACTTTTAAGGTTTTGAGATATGCTCGGGCCGATAAGTCCATTTTTTCTGCGGCTAAATCAAGTAATTGTTTTGCTTCTTGAGAAGTTTTGAATAATTCTTTGGCATCGGATAAACTTGCTTCATTGTTGTATTTATTACAACTATTATAACGATTCTGTTGTAATTTTAACGCACTTTGTATTTGAGAATAAGCATAAGTATGTTGTTTTTTTGACATTGTTTTATCTGTTAAGAGATGTTTATTGGATATTCTATTGACTATTATTGTCATGTCTATTCTGTCCAGTAGTGGCCCTGATAGTTTTCTTTGATAGTTTTGAATTTGAGATTGTGTACAGGTACATTCTTTGGTTTCATCTCCAAGAAAGCCACAAGGGCATGGGTTCATTGTCGCTATCAGCATGAAGTTGGCAGGATAAGTTGTTCGATAATTAGCGCGGGTTATTGTGATCTTCCTGTCTTCTAGCGGCTGTCTTAATGACTCCAAGACGGATTTTTGATATTCTGGTATCTCATCCAGAAAAAGAATACCCAGATGCGCTAGACTTATCTCTCCAGGGGATGATTTTTTGCCTCCGCCAGTCAATGATATTTTGCTGGCTGTATGATGTGGGGCTCTAAAGGGTCTTTCTGTTAGTGTTTCTGTAAAGTCATCACCGAGACTGTGTATTTTTGATACTTCCAGTGTCTCCTCTGGTGATAGCGGTGGGAGAAGTCCTAGGGCTGTTTTGGCCAGCATAGTTTTTCCGGTGCCCGGAGGCCCACTCATCAGAATGTTGTGTCTTCCAGCAATGGCGATAGTTAACGCTCTTTTTGCTTGGGCCTGTCCAATAATTTCATCTAGTATTGGTGTATTTTTTACAATGCTTTTATGATTGGGATTTACAATATTTTTAATAAGTTTTTCATTTTTTATATGCAAGAAAATATCTTTAATATTCTTGGCGCCAATAATATCTATGCCGGTTATTAGACTTGCTTGGGGTAGATTATCTTCCGGTATAAAAACAGTTTTAATTCCTTTAATTTTTAATTTTTCGACTATATTTAAGATTCCTTTTATGGGTCTCAGTTCTCCGCTTAGAGAGAGTTCCCCCACAAATGCAGTATTTTTTACTTCAATTTGTTTTATTTGTCCGGCTAAAATAAGTATTGATATAGCGATAGGAAGATCAAAGTAGGTTCCATCTTTAGGAAGTTCTGCTGGAGCGAGATTAATTGTAATTTTTTTAGTTGGAAAATCTAGATCTGAGTTTTTTATAGCACTTCTTACGCGATCTTTAGCCTCATCTATTGCTTTATTGCCCATACCTACGATTTGAAGAGATGGCAGTCCTTTTAAAGAATCTCCTTCAACTTCAATAATTTCTGCCTCGTAGCCAATCGGCGCAGCCGAAACAACCTTACTAATCATAATAAAATTTAACCATAAAAATTATCAAAAATCAACGCAGTATGATATAATAAAATTATTCTGGGGCCGATTTAGTGCTAGACAGAAGGAATTTAGCAGATTGGTTGGCAAGTCGTTTGCGACGTAAAGCATTGAATAATTGCAAAATCTAATTTTGTAGCGAAAGTTAAAGAGTTCTTTGCAACTCCTGCTTTTGCGCCAATTGCCGCTTAATTTATTGGCAATCATCGTTCTAGTCTTGGCAGTGCGAGGCTAGTCGGTGTTATATTTTTACACTGATAGTTTTGAGTTTAAGCAAAGAACTCCAAATGAAATTTTATTTGCAACTTATGTTTCGATTTTTGTTTTTCTTTAACGAAATATAAGTATTTAAGAAAAACTAAACTTGTAGAAAATCAATAGGCTACCTTTTGGACCCGAGGGCAGTTCTCGGCGGCTCCACCAAATCAAAAAAAGAACGCTCGAAAGGGCAGTTTTTTATGAAAAAAATAAAAATGAGCGACTGCGAGGAACGCTCATTTTTATAAAGTGGAGTTTTAATTATTTGTAATTTTTGCTTGATGAACTGCGGAGAATTGTCATCAAATTTTTTAAAATCATTTTTATTTTTGGATTATGTATAAATTATTTATTCATAATCTACCCCTATAATATCGCGAAATAAGCATAAAGTCAATAGTTTTTTGACTTTTTTGAACAATTTTTTTATTCAATAAAAATAACAGATAAGACATAATGATTTCTGTAGAAAATAACACAAGCATATTGACATTTTATGAAAACTCTGATAGTATTTAATTAGGCTTTTAGAAAAATAAAAAGCAAAAATAAAAACAGTATAAGCACATTTCCACCATAGCACATTATTTGGTTTTTGAAATATTGACCGTTGACCTTTCGAACTTGAACGGCAATTGAAATATCAAGGTTTCTGAAAATGTCATTGATTTTCTAACTTGAAATTTAAGTTGCCAAAAAGTTTCGAAAGGCGAAACATAGTTTTGAGGGAAAGTACAGGATTTTTCAAAGGAAGAATCAGTGGAAGCCGTCAAACAAGTATGCCCCTCTATAAGAGGAGCGGTCAATTAGCCCAAAAGAGGGCAGGCCGCGAGCCACGGATTTTAGTAATTTATTTGTTCCGTTTGGTTTTACTTCGCTTTGCTTGCCCTTGGGCTGTCTAAAAATGGTAATTTAGTATGATTTCAAAAATAATTTTTATAGTAACAATTTTATCTCTTGGTTCAATCGCATGGATTTTGAATGCTACGACCCCATCATCACTTGGTCCAGTTGGAGTTCTTGGGCTATTTATTCTGACGTATCTCTTTTTTGTAGGGATTATATCTTTTGTGGCATACGGCGGTTTTAGGGCGATCCAAATGGTATCGTCTAGTTTCGGGGACAGAGTCTCTATAAAATCGCGAAATTATCGCTTTTTCTTGCAGTATTCTTTTATTTTAGCGTTTATACCTATAATCTTAATTGCGCAACAGTCTTCTGGTGGTGTAGGAATTTTTGACATTATTTTATTGGCGATTTTTCAAATTTTATCTTTTATAATTGTTTCAAAACGCTAATGTTTGTGGTATAATATTAGATATGGAGCCGCAGATAAACAGAGAACTTCCGAAGGTTGGTGGGAACTTTTCGAGCGAAGGATTCGAAACAGTAGTTCCTGTGAATGAAATTCAGCCATCGGCGGAGCAAATTCACAATGTTTTTAACGCCCACGAAAGGGCTTTTTCTGCTGTGGAGAAATTCCAGTCCAATTTTGAAAATCTTCAAGCAACTGCTCAAACTCAAATCCCGCCAGTTCTGCCGCAAGTCCAGCAAGCAGATGCCCAGCAAGTAATAATCTCGACCCCTTCTGTAGCAAAAGATATTGATTTGATGGAAGATGAATGGGTTAAAGATTTGAAAAAAATGATCGTCGAGACTAAGGGCGAGCCATTTATCCGGCAAGTTAGATTTAAAGAAATGCAGGTCGACTATCTTAAAAAACGATATAACAGAATAATAAATGGTGGTAAATAATGGGATTTTGGTTTACAGTTTTGGCTATATTTGTTGTTATCAGTGTGGCGAGTTTTTTGATATATGATCAGTATCAAAAAACCATTCGGGAGGCTAAAAATTATGAGCGTGGCCTGAAAATGGTACCAATGAAGATTCATTTACCGCCTCCAAGTGATGATATTGAGGTTGGTGGTCGTGATGAGCGAGATGTCATTGAAGAGGTTTTATCTGAAGCGCAGACAATGTATAATATTATCGCTTCGACAGCCACTAAAGGTTTTAAGACTAAACTTTATGGCCAAAGACATATTTCTTTTGAGATTGTGGCGAGTGACGGGCTTATTCATTATTATGCTGTTGTTCCGGCGGTTATAACGGAGACAATCAAGCAGGCCATAACTGCAGCATATCCGACTGCGCGCCTAGAAGAGGTCGAGATGGAGAATATTTTTTCTCAGCAGGGAAAAACTGCTGGTGTTATTGGGGGTGAGTTTTCTCTTAAAAAAGATTTCTTTTATCCGATTGCCACCTATCAAGACTCTCGAAGAGATGCTATGCGGTCGCTTCTAGATGCTTTAACTGCAGTGTCTCGCGGTGATGGTGCTGCAGTACAGATTATGATTAGGCCGGCTTTCGAAAAGTGGTCAGAACAATCTTCAAAAAGAGCCAATGAGATTAGAGAAAAGGGCGCTGGTAAGAAATCTGGCGGGTCCGCAACTGCCGCCGGACTGCTTGAGGCTTTGTGGAAGCCGCCTACATATGGAGTTAAAGAAGGCAGCGAAAACAAGCAGTTGTCCTCTCTTGAAAATGAAGAAATTGACGCTATCGAGAATAAAATAAAATATGCCGGCTACGAAGTTTTGGTGCGTGCAGTTGTCTCTACGCCAACTGCTGCCAAGAGTCAGGCGATTTTGCAAGGTGTAATTTCTGCCTTTTCACTATTTGATTCGCCGAGATTTAATGGATTTAAATTTAATATGGCGCAAAATATTGATGATTTGATTACTGCGTTTATTTTTAGATTCTTTCCGCAAAAAAATCGCAATATGATCTTAAATAGTATCGAACTTGCAACAATTTTCCACCTACCCAACAGAAATTCTATCCCCACAGAAAAGGTTCAGCGTCAAAGAATTAAACAGGTTGATGGTCCGACAGAGGTCATGGATGAAGGTCTCCTTCTTGGTGTTAATGAATATCGTGGTGTTGAGAAGCAGATTCGCTTAAGTCAAAACGATCGTCGTCGACACACATATATTATTGGTCAGACGGGTATGGGTAAGTCTAAATTACTTGAGAATTTGGCGTTTCAGGATATCATGGACGGCCGGGGGTTTGCTTTTATTGACCCACACGGTGATTCTGTTGAGGAATTGCTTGGCATGATCCCCAGAGAGCGCATTGATGATGTGATCTATTTTAATCCTGGCGATACGGATAATCCACTTGGCTTTAATATGTTTGAGGCCAAAACTGACTCGGAAATGGATTTCATTATTGGTGAAACTAACTCAATGTTAAAATCATTGTATGACCCAGGCAACACTGGTGTTGTTGGTCCTCGAATGGAAAATATCGTTAGAAATGCCGCGCTTCTTCTTATGAGCGACCCTGAGGGCGGAACTTTTATGGATATTCCAAAGGTTTTGATTGATCCAGAATTCACCAAGCCCAAAATTAAATATCTCAGAAACCAGCGCGCAATTGATTTTTGGACTAAAGAATGGCCCGCCTCTCAAAAATCTAATGATGCAGGTGAACTTGTTTCTTGGGTAGTTTCAAAATGGGCTCCTTTCGAAAATGAATTACTTAACAACATTCTCGGTCAAACCAAATCATCGTTCAATATTCGTCAGATTATGGATGAACAAAAAATTCTTCTCGTTAATCTCTCCAAAGGTAAGATGGGAGAGGGGGCTGCTAAATTGCTTGGTATGGTCTTTGTGATGAAGTTTCAGGCGGCTGCTATGTCGCGTGTGGACACACCAGAAGATCAACGAAAGGACTTTTGTCTGTATGTTGATGAGTTTCAGAACTTTGCGACAGAGTCTTTTGAGAGTATTCTGTCTGAAGCCCGAAAGTTCCGCCTTAATCTCGTTCTTGCCAACCAGTTTATGACGCAGTTGACTGATAAAATTAAAGGCGCCGTGATGGGAAACGTTCCAACTAAACTTGTTGGACGGATTGGTATTGATGACGCCGAAATCCTCCAGAAGGCCTTTCAACCAACTTTTACTGCGGAAGATTTGATTAAAACACCTAACTACAATGCAGTTTCTACTGTGCTTGTAAACGGCTTTCCGTCATCACCATTTAATGTAAAATTATTGCCGCCTCTTGGCAAGTCTAATCCAGAACTTCGTGAGGCTATCAAGCAGTATTCCGCACAAAAATATGGCCGACCAAGAGAAGTTGTCGCGCGTGAGATTCGTGATAGATTGACGGCTAAAAAGATACAGACCGGTCCGTCTGTGAATGTCGTTCAGGCACAAAGTTTGAATAATAATTTTGTTCAGTCTTCTCAACAAAATTTTGCTCAACAAATTGGTGCGCCAACTACGCAAAACTACACTCAAAATAATGATGTAAAAAATACTACAAACCTAAATAATAACATAAGCGTAACAGATCAAACGAAGTCGAATTCACAACAATTTTCAAACAACGGATCTTTTCTTGATGAATGGCTAAAGAAGCGAGAAGATATCAGGAATTCGTCGATAGGCAGTGCTACAAATCAATATCAGCAGCAACCTCAAGATACTAAAGATAATGATTTAATACAAATTAATATAGCGACTCCTACGCGATTAAATCCGCAGCTCATACAGAACCAACAATCTACTCGCCAGGAAATTACTCCTTCTCAGCCAAACAAACTTTCCGTAAGGGAAGAGCCGGAGCATAATGAAGTCGTATTTAAGATAAGATAAGCCCGATATAAGGGTTTATTTTATTGTAAAATTTGCTCAAAAATAAAAAATGATGTATAATGGAGAAGTTAAATAAATCAATTACAGATAAGGCTGAAAGAGGGAGTTGATGTCTAAACAAAAAGCAAGCAATTATGATGGCTCGCAAATCCAAGTTCTGGAAGGTCTAGAGCCTGTTCGAAAACGCCCCGGAATGTATATCGGTTCTACCGGGTATGACGGAGTTCATCACTTAATTAAAGAAATCGCAGATAACTCTATTGACGAGGCTATAGCAGGTTATGGCACCAAAGTTTTGGTTAAAATCTTAGCAGATGGTGGGGTTGCTATTACCGATGATGGTCGCGGTATTCCAGTTGATGTTCATCCAAAGACTGGAAAATCTACACTAGAAACAGTTCTCACAGTTCTTCACGCTGGTGGTAAGTTTGGTGGTGGTGGCTATAAAGTTTCGTCCGGACTTCACGGCGTTGGTTCTTCAGTTGTGAACGCGCTTTCCACCAAGATGATCGCAGAGGTTGTGAAAGACAGTAAACTTTACCGAATAGAGTTCGAGCGGGGCGTGCCTCAAACAGAACTTCAAAATCTTGGCAAGACTGACCGCTTCCGTGGAACAAGTATTACTTTTTATCCAGATCCAACGATTTTTAAAGAAACTGTCACTTTTGACTACAAGTGGGTCGTAAATTATCTTCGTCACCAAGCATATCTCACTAAGGGTATTTATGTTCAGGTTGATGATGAGCGAACTGGCGATCGCAAGGCGTTTTATTTTGAGGGCGGAATCCAAAGTTACGTAAAACACCTTAATATCGGCAAAGAAGTCCTTGTCGACACCCCTTTTTATGTAGAAAAGCAAGTCGAAGACTCCATGGTTGAAATCGCTATTCAATATAACGATACTTACTCCGAGAATGTTCAGGCCTTTGCTAACAACGTTCTTAATCCAGACGGCGGAACACACATTGTTGGATTTCGAACTGCTTTGACCCGAACCATCAACGATTACGCTCGTAAAAATAATCTTCTTAAGGAGAAAGAAGATAATTTAACTGGTGATGATATTCGAGAGGGTTTGACGGCAATCGTTCTTGTAAAACTCCCAGATCCACAATTTGAAGGTCAGACAAAAAACAAACTTGGCAATCCAGAAGTTCGACGCTATGTTGAACAGGTTATGAACGAATACTTCGGCTATTATCTTGAAGAAAACCCAGCCGTCGCAAAGAAGATCGTGAATAAGGCGCTTCTTGCGGCTCGCGCTCGAAAGGCTGCTCGTGCGGCTCGTGAAAATGTGATCCGAAAGGGTGTTTTGGATGGATTGAATCTTCCTGGAAAACTCGCTGACTGTTCTTCTAAGAATCCAGAAGAGTGTGAACTTTATATAGTTGAGGGTGACTCTGCGGGTGGCTCGGCTAAATCTGGTCGTGATAGCAAGACTCAGGCGATTTTGCCACTACGAGGTAAGGTGCTTAACACCGAGCGAGCACGTCTTGACAAAATGCTTGCCAATAATGAGATTGTTTCTTTGATTAAAGGTATGGGTGTAGGGATCGGAGATCAATTCGACATCAAGGGTCTTCGATACAATAGGATTATTATTATGACCGATGCCGATGTTGACGGAAGCCACATCGCGACACTTCTTATGACTTTCTTCTTCCGCTATATGCGAGAAGTGGTTGAAGGCGGCCACATTTACCTTGCTAAGCCACCACTATTTCTTCTAAAGGGTAATGGCAACAAGAAGTATTATGTTTACTCCGAAGAAGATCGTGATCGCAAGTTGAAAGAACTTATCGAAGAACGCCGAGCACGCGGAACACAGATCAATCCAGAAGACGATATGATCAGGCAGGCTGGCCTCACTGGAATTCAGCGTTATAAGGGTCTCGGTGAAATGGACGCAACACAACTCTGGGAAACCACAATGGATCCAGCCAACCGCGTTCTTGTCCAACTTAAACTTGAAGACGCAGAAAAGGCTGATTCTATCTTTACTAAACTTATGGGCTCGGAAGTGGCTCTTCGAAAGAGTTTCATCCAGACTAATGCAAAGTATGTTAATCTTGAGGAATTGGATATTTAATTATGGAAGAAGAAAAAAAGATGCCAGTTGAAGGTGAAATTATTCAAGAGCAGACTCACTCTAAAACCGTTGAATTTCGAACAGTTGAAGATGTGATGGAAGATTCATTCTTGCGATACTCGATGTCTGTGATTATCGATCGCGCTTTGCCTGATGTTCGCGATGGAATGAAGCCTGTTCACCGAAGAATTCTTTATACAATGGGTGAAATGGGTGTTCGGCCGGGCTCTGCGTTCAAAAAGTCCGCTCGTATCGTTGGTGACGTGATGGGTAAATACCATCCACACGGCGATTCTTCAATTTATGATGCTATGGTGCGGTTGGCGCAAGATTGGAATATGCGCTATGTTCTCGTTGACGGTCAGGGTAACTTTGGCTCGATGGATGGTGATCCTGCCGCTGCTATGCGTTATACCGAGGCTCGACTTGGTCGTGCTGGAGATGTTATGCTTGCAGACCTTGATAAAGATACGGTTGATTTTAGACCTAACTATGACGGGAGTGAAACTGAGCCGAGCGTTCTTCCAGCCAAACTACCTAACTTGCTCCTCAACGGACAAATGGGTATCGCCGTTGGTATGGCGACGAGCATCCCAACTCACAATTTGGGTGAAGTCGTTGATTCTACAATTGAACTTATCGACAATCCAGAGGCTAAACTCGAAGATTTGATGAAGCACCTTAAGGGACCTGATTTTCCAACAGGTGCTATAGTTTATGGCGGTGCGCCGATGATTCAGGCTTATAAGACTGGTCGCGGAAGCGTTACTATGCGCGCCGTAGCAGAAATTGTTGAAACTAAGCGTGGCCGTCATCAGATTGTCGTGAGTGAGATTCCTTATGGAGTTAATAAGGCCTCTATGATTGAAAAGATCGCTGATCTTGTTAAAGAGAAAAAGATAACTTCTATCGCCGATCTCAGGGATGAATCTGCTCGTGGAAATGTTCGTGTGGTTATTGACCTTAAAAAAGACGCATATCCAAAGAAAGTTCTCAATCAACTTTATAAATTAACGCCTCTACAAAGTAATTTTCACTACAATATGCTTGCGCTTGTTAATGGTGGAATTCAGCCTCGAGTGCTTGGCTTGAAGGAAATCTTGGAAGAGTTTGTTAAGCATCGCCAGATTGTTGTTCGTCGTAGGACGGAATTTGAACTCAAAAAAGCCAAGGCGCGTGCTCACATCTTGGAGGGCTTGAAGATTGCGCTTGATCACATCGATGAAGTTATCGCTACGATTCGAGGTTCTAAAACTACAGAAATCGCCGAAAAGGCTTTGATGGAGAAATTTGCGCTGAGTGAAATTCAGGCTAAAGCAATTCTTGCGATGCAACTTCGCCGCCTTACAGGTCTTGAGCGTGAGGCTATCGAGGAAGAACTTCGCGCGCTTCTCAAATTAATTGGTGAACTTGAGGCTATTTTGGCGGACGAGAATGAAATCTTGCGAATTATTAAAGAAGAACTTCTCGAAATGAAAGAAAAATACGGCGATGAGCGAAAGTCTAAGATTATCAATCACGAACTTGGTAAGTTCTCAGATGAAGAATTAATTCCAGAAGAAGAAAGTGTTGTGCTTCTTACAACAGAAAATTACATCAAGAGAACACTTTTAACTGACTATCGCCGTCAAAATCGTGGTGGTAAGGGCAAGCGTGGAATGTCGACTAAAGAGCAAGATATTATAAGTCATCTTGTTCCTGCAAGCACACACGATTGGCTCTTGTTCTTCACCAACCGTGGTCGGGTTTTCCGACTTAAGGCTTATGAAGTTCCGGCAGCCAGCCTTCAGGCTAAAGGTGTCGCGGCGGTCAATCTTCTTCAACTTCAGCCAGAAGAAAAAATTACTTCGATTATCAAATTGGAGCAAACAAGCAGTTCTGATGACTACCTATTTATGGCTACAACCAAAGGAACGGTTAAAAAGACATCTTTGAGTGATTTTGCTAATATTCGAACTAACGGCTTGAACGCAATTAATCTGGATGAAGGAGATGAACTCCGCTGGATTCAGAAGACTAATGGCTATAACGACATCATTATCTCTACATCGGCAGGTCAGGCTGTCCGCTTTACAGAGAAGGACGTTCGTGCGATGGGTCGAGCGGCTCGCGGTGTGCGAGGTGTTCGACTTCGACCAAATGATGTTGTTGTTGGAATGGATGTGGCTACCGAATCTGACCAGAAACTTCTCGTGATTTCGGCTAACGGCTACGGAAAGGCAACTAAAGTTTCTAACTTCGAAATTAAGCATCGCGGAGGAATTGGCGTTAAGGCGGCTGTTGTGACCGCAAAGACCGGTCCAATTGTATCCGTTCAGACTCTTCCAAAGGATGTGAGCGATGCGCTGATGATTTCAACTAATGGTCAGACTATACGCGTGGCGATTAAAGATATTCCAACTTTGGGACGCACAACTCAGGGCGTTCGAATCATGAAGATGTCTGAGGATGATACCGTTGCTAGTGTTGGACTGATGGAAGAAACTAAGGAGGAAGAAGAATAATGCCAAAGATTTTGATAATCTTTATTGTCGCATGGGTGATTGCGCAAGGATCTAAGTTTTTTCTCGAACTTCATAAAGATAAAAATGTAAAATTCCGCCGTGTTATCTCTGAGAGCGGCGGGATGCCAAGTTCGCACAGTGCGGTAGTTGTTGCGATTTCAACCTTTATTGGATTCTCTGAGGGTATACATTCGGCAGTGTTTGGTCTTTCGTTTATTTTTGCGATGATTGTGATCTATGATTCTATGAAGGTCCGATATTCCAATGGCAAGCAGGCTGAAGCTATAAATAATATTATTGAGGCTTCTCAGGTTAAAGTCCCTGTCGTGAGAATCGTTCGCGGTCATACTCCACTTGAAGTTGCGGCGGGTACTGCCATAGGTCTTCTGATTGGATATTTGGCGTTCATCTTTATGAGATAGATAATTATGAAGCAGGTTTTACGAGAAACCTGCCCATTTTTATTAAATTAAAAGAGTTTCTTGGCTATTTTTTGAAAAAAGTAAAAAAAGTTCAAAAAAAGTGTTGACTTTATTTTTGAAATTCGATATACTTATAAACAGTTCAGCGCGCGAAACTCTAAATGAGCGACGCAAATGTGGAGTTGAACTTATAAATGACCTTTAACAATTTAGTTGTGCAAATTTATCGTCAGTCTATTTTATAGATATCAAAACTTTGATATTCTTTTTATGGAGAGTTTGATCCTGGCTCAGGATTAACGCTGGCGGCGTGCCTAACACATGCAAGTCGAGCGGCAGCGAGTTTTACACTGAATTCTTGAGGCTACTGGTTTAGAGAGTAGAATCATTCGAGGATTTTGTGTAAAATGTCGGCGAGCGGCGGACGGCTGAGTAACGCGTGGGAATGTACCCCAAAGTGAGGGATAACGCATCGAAAGGTGTGCTAATACCGCATATGATCTTCGGATTAAAGCCTTCGGGCGCTTTGGGAACAGCCTGCGTAAGATTAGATAGTTGGTGAGGTAATGGCTCACCAAGTCGACGATCTTTAACTGGTTTGAGAGGATGATCAGTCAGACTGGAACTGAGACACGGTCCAGACTCCTACGGGAGGCAGCAGTGAGGAATCTTCCACAATGGGCGAAAGCCTGATGGAGCAACGCCGCGTGCAGGATGAAGGCCTTCGGGTTGTAAACTGCTTTTATAAGTGAGGAATATGACAGTAACTTATGAATAAGGATCGGCTAACTACGTGCCAGCAGCCGCGGTCATACGTAGGATCCGAGCGTTATCCGGAGTGACTGGGCGTAAAGAGTTGCGTAGGTGGTCTAATAAGCGAATAGTGAAATCTGGTGGCTCAACCATTCAGACTATTATTCGAACTGTTGGACTCGAGAGCAGAAGAGGTAGCTGGAATTTCTAGTGTAGGAGTGAAATCCGTAGATATTAGAAGGAACACCGATGGCGTAGGCAGGCTACTGGGCTGTTTCTGACACTGAGGCACGAAAGCGTGGGGAGCGAACCGGATTAGATACCCGGGTAGTCCACGCCGTAAACGATGGATACTAGCTGTTTGGGGTATCGACCCCCTGAGTAGCGAAGCTAACGCGTTAAGTATCCCGCCTGTGGAGTACGATCGCAAGATTAAAACATAAAGGAATTGACGGGGACCCGCACAAGCGGTGGATCATGTTCTTTAATTCGATGATAACCGATAAACCTTACCAGGTCTTGACATCCTTGGAATTCTTCCGAAAGGAAGAAGTGCTTTTTTGAGAACCAAGTGACAGGTGATGCATGGCCGTCGTCAGCTCGTGTCGTGAGATGTTTGGTTAAGTCCATCAACGAGCGCAACCCTTGTGAATAGTTGTATTTTTCTATTCAGACTGCCCCGGTAACGGGGAGGAAGGAGGGGATGACGTCAGGTCAGTATTTCCCTTACGTCCTGGGCTAGAAACGTGATACAATGGCTAGTACAATGCGCAGCGAAGCCGCGAGGTGAAGCAAATCGCATCAAAGCTAGTCCCAGTTCGGATTGTAGGCTGAAACTCGCCTGCATGAAGTCGGAATCGCTAGTAATCGCAGATCAGCATGCTGCGGTGAATACGTTCCCGGGTCTTGTACACACCGCCCGTCAAACCATGAAAGTCACTAACACCCGAAGTCCGATTCGTCGGCCTAAGGTGGGAGGGATGATTGGGGTTAAGTCGTAACAAGGTATCCGTACCGGAAGGTGCGGATGGATTACCTCCTTTCTAGGGAGAGTTATGCCAAAGGTTCGAGAAATCGACCTTTGAAGCTAGGTCGGTCTTTCTGAAAATTTCGTAGATTTTATTTTCAGATTCAACCTTTCGAGGTAAGACTAAAATTTACCACAGATTGAGATAAATTGCACAACTAAATTGTTAAAAATAAATTTCAGCCTATAAGGGCTGTTTTTATTATAAAATATATAAGAAAAAACTAAAAACCTCTTGATTTTTTATTTCGAATGGTGTAAAATAATAATTGTTCTTTAATAGAATAGTCTGGGGACATAGCTCAGTTGGCTAGAGCACCTGCTTTGCAAGCAGGGGGTCCAGGGTTCGAGTCCCTGTGTCTCCACCAGAGAAAGTTTTCGAAAATTCGAAGGTTTTCTCTGGTTTATCCAGTTATGGGGCGAACAAGGCTTCGGTCTTGGGCGTTCCACCAACAAGGGCGATTAGCTCAGCTGGTTAGAGCGCGTCACTGATAATGACGAGGTCGGAGGTTCAAGTCCCTCATCGCCCACCAGAAATTATTTCAAGCAAACCTTTAACGGAGGTTTGTTTTTATTATGGATTTTTCATAAAAACATTGATAAAATATAAGCATATGAAGAATTGTGTTTCGAGAATATTAGTCGCTGTTGCACTTGTATCTATCTTTGGTGCTTATGAGGCTAATGCGAGTAACTACACCGGACTAAGGGAGATTTCTCCTAAGGTTGAAATTGAGGCCTCCCTCAATAAGGAAAATAATAATAAAAATACTGGAGTCGATAGCACTTTTAGCTATTTTAGTATGAAGGTGAAGATGCCTCAAAAGGTCAAAAAAGGGGACTATTTCAATATTGAGATGCGCGGCATCCCGTCTTCAAATTTTGATAAATTAGATATTAGGGCTAACGATAAATATAAGACCCGAGTTGGCAAGATTTTTAAGACAGAAGAAAATATAAACGCTCGAAACATCCAGTTCGAAACTAGCCATCAACTTTTCGAGACTATAAAGCCTGAGCAGTCTGGTGATTGGAGGAAGTTTCAGGTTATTTTTGATGAAGAAGCAGAGAAGATTGATAATATAAATTTTGAGATTTCTTTTGAAAATCAATATCAAGGCTTTGCTGTTTCTTCCAAAGAATACCAAGTGCCGATTTTTGTTAAAATAAATAATCAAGAAATATTTACGGATGTAGCAAAAATTGGTGCATGGAGTAAGTATGTATATACAAAAGATTTTGGTGTGTACGAAATGAGCGTCGATGGTGTTATTGATAATTTTAAGTCAAATCTTACTTCTATAATTAACTGGCAGGGCGATATGTCGGGCAAGATCCTTCGAATGGAGATCGAGAAAGACTATCCTTATATATTTACCGGCATAGATGGTAATTCAGAGGGTGGAAAATTAATTCTGGAAGATAGTTTTGTTTATGGAGATTCTAATCCTGTTAGCGCCAATGGACTTATTGGTAATAATATTAAGGGCAAGAGCGAATTTAAGATTGCTAAGATTTCTGATAAATTTATAGAATTCGAAATTTTAAGTCAGTCTAATGGGAAGGGCGTGATCACTGGATTGAGTGGCGTTAAATTTGAGCCTATAGATAAAAACAGTTTCTTTAATTCTAAAAATCACAAGGCCAAAATCAAATATATAGTCAAAAACGGCGATAATATAGAATTTGAAAAAACAGTCGACACTGAAATAAAGATCAAAAACAACGACTTTAAGTCTGGACACTCGAACAATAAAAATAATGAAGAGAATAAAAAAACTAATAATGATGGCTGGGTTGTGCCGCTTGTTGGTATATTGGTATTCTTAGTTGTTGCTGTCGTGATTGTTTCTGCGTTATTGATTGTTAAACGCAGTAGAACTTTTTAGGTGTAATATTTAAATTATGGAAAATTTCGAAAAAGAGAAACCAAAAGAGAGGCTAGATGCTATTAAAATATCTGTGCCGGAAGAGGTTAAGGCACAGTTCTTAGAATATCAACAAATAGACAAATTACCTAATGGATGTGCTGTTATTGGTGGAGCGGCAAGGAGTTTGGCGTTTTCTTTAATAAATAGAGATCTAAAGTCACCTATTCCAATCAGGGATATTGATGTTGCTTATTTTATTGATGAAATCGATCAAGATGATGCAGATGGTTGGGCTGAACAATTTTCTCCGGACGACTATACTCATGGGCACGGCGCCCAGCCCATAGAGGATATTGATGAGTATATGGATTCTCGTGATTTAACTATGAACCAAGTTTTATATAAAGATGGTAAGTTATTTGTGTCGAGAAAGGCAATTCGTGATATATATCATGGCATCATTAATCCCTGCGAAGATAGAGGTGATTGGTATTATGACGATGCGGAAGATATAAGTATAAGATTGGCATTAAAGATAGTTCTTCAAAAAACAGTTATGGAAGAATATGTTGAAGATATAAAAATTAATGATAAGTTTCCGGATGGGTCACAAAAGATATTGAATAGTAGGTTTGAAATTAATGAGTTCTATGACTCTTCATATAATGGATTTCAATTGGCGCTTGCTATACAGAAAGCATTTGATTATGGTCAGGATACTCCTACTAGATTTTTGAAGAATCTTATAGATAGTTCTATGTTTGTTGAGTCTGAAAGTATTAAAGAATTTATATTGAATGAATCTGGTGAAATTAGGGACTTGTTTGATATAATGACTGACTTAAATGAGTATATATTGAGCATTCCTTTTGATTTCAGAAATTCCGCTGGCGAATTCTATTTTAATGAGGCTAATGACAGGATATTCGAGGAGCAATTTTCTAAATACGAGTATATAGAAAAAATGGTTGAAGGCGGTGGAAAGTTTCGCGGTAATATGAAAATGTAAAAATCTATAAAAAGTTGTTGACTTTTATTTTTGAATGGTGTATTATGGTAAACAGTTAAGCGAATGTTCCAATGTGAACCTCTGGCGGGAAGATAATATTGTCGGCAGTTTAGTTAAGTTTTGCGGAAAAATAAATAAAAACTTCGAAAAAACTGTTGACAAAAAATCCCAAATAATATAAAATAAGAAAGCTGTTGTGAGCAAATCAATAAGTTCGATTCTTCGAGCCTATAAATTTGCTCTCAAGGGAGCGAGAAATTTAACAATTTGGATAAAGAAGATAAGAATTTAAGATTGACGGCAAGTATTGGTTGTTACCAATTACTAGTTAAGTCAATGCATAAAAAGGTACTCAAGGGCACACAATGGATGCCTAGACGTATATTACCGATGAAGGACGTGGAAGACTGCGATAAGCTTCGGGTAGCTGTCAACAAGCTTTGATCCGGAGATTTCCGAATGGGGAAACCCAGCACGAGTCATGTCGTGTTGCTCTCAACTGAATACATAGGTTGTGTAGTGGGAACCACCTGAACTGAAACATCTTAGTAGGGTGAGGAAGAGAAAATAAATAATGATTCTGGGAGTAGTGGCGAGCGAAACTGGAAGAGCCCAAACCTTTTAAGTTTCTACTTTGTAGATAAGCTGATAGGCGAATACTTAATAAGGGGTTGTGAAATAACATAAGACCAAGTCAGAATACTTAATTTTATTGAGTAGTCTGACTTGCGATATGAAGCTATCAATTCATAGTAAGGTAAGAAATTTGCGTGGTTAGCAGAATAGTTTGAATGACTAGCCAAAGAACGTGAAAGCCGTGTACGCGAAAACGACGCAGACCTTATATATGTTTTTTCGAGTAGGGCGGGGCACGAGAAACCCTGTCTGAATCCGGCTGGACCACCAGCCAAGGCTAAATATAATATACGATCGATAGTGAACTAGTACAGCGATGGAAAGGTGAAAAGAACCCCGGGAGGGGAGTGAAATAGAACCTGAAATTGTGTGCCTACAAGGAGTCGGAGCAGTATTTATACTGTGACGGCGTGCTTTTTGTAGAACGATCCAGCGAGTTAATTTCATGCGCAAGGTTAAGTCAAATGACGGAGCCACAGTGAAAGCGAGCCTGAATAGGGCGACAAAGTGTATGGGATTAGACCCGAAACCGGGTGACCTAACCATGAGCAGGCTGAAGCTGCGGTAACACGCAGTGAAGGGCCGAACCAGTTCACGCAGTAAAGTGTTTGGATGACTTGTGGTTAGCGGTGAAATGCCAATCGAACTCGGAGATAGCTGGTTCTCCTCGAAATAGCTTTAGGGCTAGCGTCATGTAAAATAGCCAACGGGGGTAGAGCTCTGTAAACGACTGGGGCGGGCAACTGTACCCACCGTTAACAAACTACGAATACCGTTGGTGGTACCATGGCAGTTAGAACATCGGGGCTAAGCTCGGTGCTCAAAAGGGAAACAGCCCAGACCATCATCTAAGGTCCCTAAATTGACATTAAGTGGGAAACAAGGTGAAACTTCTTAAACAGCGAGGATGTTGGCTTAGAAGCAGCCATTCATTTAAAGAGTGCGTAACAGCTCACTCGTCAAGAGGTTTTGCGTGGAAAATGTAACGGGGCTAAAATGTCATACCGAAGATATGGATTTCGTTATTCCTACGGGTTTAACGGAGTGGTAGAGGAGCGTTCCTATCGGCTGTGAAGTTCAACCGTAAGGTTGGGTGGAGCGTTAGGAAGTGAGAATGCTGGAATGAGTAACCATAAGAAAGGTGAGAATCCTTTCGGCCGTAAGAGCGAGGTTTCCAGGGCTACTGTAATAATCCCTGGGTTAGTCGGGCCTAAGCCGAGGCGTAGCAGCGTAGGCGATGGACATCAGGTTAATATTCCTGAACCGGTTATAATTTGTATACTGTGTACGGTGAGATAATCAGAGCGGGTTATTGGTATACACCCGTCCAACTTAGCAGGAATGCCAAAGGAGTGAAAGTTATTCTACGGAATGATGATTCTGGTGAAAGCACTGGCTAGAAAAGCAGATATACGCGTGGTTATAGCCGCCCGTACCGCAAACCAACACAGGTGCTCGAGTCGAGTAGACTCAGGCTTACGAGAGACCCTTCGCTAAGGAACTCGGCAAAACAGCGACCGTAACTTCGGGATAAGGTCTGCCTCCGCATCATTTGATGCGAGTCGTGTTTCAAGCATTAGGTTAAGATTAAAATGGTTTTAATGAGTATCTTAAATTCATTTAGTTTATTAATTTTAATAACTTCTTTACCGAGATAGAACATAGTCTAAAAGGCTTAGCTTGGAACGCGGTTAACTCGTATCTAACGATGCGGAGGCCGCAGCAAAAGAGCCCACGGAACTGTTTACCAAAAACACAGGTCTCTGCGAACACGAAAGTGGATGTATAGGGGCTGACTCCTGCCCAGTGCTGGAAGGTTAAGGGGAGTGCTTTACGGTGCGAACTGAAGCCCCAGTGAACGGCGGCGGTAACTATAACCGTCCTAAGGTAGCGAAATTCCTTGTCAGGTAAGTTCTGACCCGCACGAATGGAGTAATCATGTGGGCACTGTCTCGGCGAAGGACTCGGTGAAAGTGCATTGGCGGTAAAGATGCCGTCTGTCCATGCCAGGACGAGAAGACCCCATGGAGCTTCACTACAGCTTTACATTGATACGGGTTACAACATGTGTAGAATAGGTGGGAGACTTTGAAGTAGATACGCCAGTATTTATGGAGTCACAATGTGAAATACCACCCTTGTTGTGATCTTTATCTCACTTGTGCCGTTATCCGGTACAAGGACCGTGTATGGTGGGTAGTTTAACTGGGGCGGTTGCCTCCTAAAGAGTAGCGGAGGCGTTCAAAGGTTGGCTAACTTCGGATGGAAATCGAAGTGATAGTGCATGCGCATAAGCCAGCTTGACTGCGAGAATTACAATTCGACCAGAGTGGAAACACGGAGCAAGTGACCCGCTGTAAGAACATTGTTCATTGAATGTGGGATCGACAGCGCACACGGATAAAAGTTACCCTGGGGATAACAGGCTTATCGCGCCCAATAGTTCACATAGACGGCGCGGTTTGGCACCTCGATGTCGGCTCATCACATCCTGGAGGGGGAGCACCTTCCAAGGGTTCGGCTGTTCGCCGATTAAAGTGGTACGCGAGCTGGGTTCAGAACGTCGTGAGACAGTTCGGTTTATATCCGGCATGGACGTTGATTCTTGAGGAGATCTGTCTCTAGTACGAGAGGACCGAGATGGACGAACCTCTGGTGTATCGATTGTGGCCACCTGCCGCAGTGTCGAGTAGCTATGTTCGGTTAAGATAAGCGCTGAAAGCATATTAAGCGCGAAACTGACTCCAAGATTAGGAATCCTAGGACACAGAAAGATGATCTGTTTGATAGGCGCAAGGTGTAAACCTGGTAACAGGCTAGCCAAAGCGTACTAATAGTCCATTGACCTTTTTATGTCTACATCCGCTCAAATAATCTTGCATTATTGACGCGGATGTGGTAGACTTAACTAGTAATTGGTGATTATCAAATGATAATCGCTAGTCAATCTTAACAATCTTGACACTAGTCAAGGACATCCAAATGAGGTTTTGGCTCACTGCTTAGGAATTTGTAGCGAGTTGAAGCTCAAAACCTTTTTTGGGTGCCCATGGCGCTGGGGAAATACCTGTTCTCATTCCGAACACAGAAGTCAAGCCCAGTAGCGGCGATTATACTGCGAAAGCGGGAAACTAGCACGGTGCTCAATTATAAAAAATCTCTCCGAATAGGGGAGATTTTTTCGTATATAATTATTGTTTATGTTTCTGGAATAAAACCAATTCGCCAAGTTCAATAGGAAATATTTTGATATCAGGATTTGCCTTTTTGATTTTTGGAGAAAGATCTTTCATTAGATTTAAGGGAATTTCGATATGGCTAATGTCCTTGAAGGATACATTTTCGAGAGAACGAGTTTCTGTATCGCTAAAGATTTTAGGCAGTCTTGCAGTCCTCTCGAGTCTTTTTACGCCTAAAATCACCGGAAAATTACCCTCGATATCAGAATATTTTTCAAAAGACTCCCAAGTGTTTCTTGCTGCTTTATTTACTTTTCCGCTCCACGACTTATCTGAGCCTATGTTATTCAATCTTCTCCACTTCATTATATTGAAAAGACTCCTTAATGAATGTGTAGTATAAGCCAAAATATACATTTTTGTGTAATGTCGCACAATCCAGAAAATGCTATCTCCGAAACGAAAATCAGGCTTTCCGTAGTTATGTATGTCTGCATAGCATCGAGCGATAGTTCGGTCCTCTACGAAAGATATTGACTTCATCCGGAGTTTTTCGGAATAAATCACAAGATAATCATCTTGCTGAACTTTTAGGCCATGCTTTAATATATTTTTGAAGATAGGCTTAATTTCTCTATTGCGATATTCGAATTCACCTGTTCCGTGCCAGAATTTTATGGTTTTGGCGCTGTTTTTATAGTCTAAAATCTCTTTTTCTGTAAAAAATGGGAGTTTATCCATATTCTCTAAAACCAACGCTGAAATGGCCTTATTTTGCTTCTTTGTTTGTATATTTTTGGGCAGAAAAAATATACCAATTTGCGGTAATAATTGTCTGTTGAAGGCATTATTTATGCGTATTTTCATTATTATATTATAACATACTACAGATGGGAAAATATAAACATATAAAAACATAAAAATATGCTTGTGTAAATATTGACAAAAAGCATAAGGTGTGATATACTAAAAACATAATCAGCAAAAAAGATTAATAATTTAAGAACAAAGGAGATCAAATGGCTGGAACAAAAGCAGGTGGCGCAAAGGCTGCTGCAACAAATAAAGCAAAATATGGTAAAGATTTTTACGCAATGATTGGGCGAAAGGGTGGTAAAAACGGAACGACTGGTGGCTTTGCTGCCAACCGCGAACTCGCTCGTGAGGCTGGTAGAAAGGGCGGTCGAATCTCTCGTCGCGGACCAGCAAAGAAATCAATCGTGGCGAATGAAATTTCTGAAACCACAAACATCGCCGTTCGAATTGGCGAGTAATAAAATTCGAATAATAAAAAATAGACTTCGAAAGAGGTCTATTTTTTATACCGGCGTAGTTCTGTAAATTTGGCGTCGTTGTTGTGCCAAATTTGCTGGCAATTTACGCATTTATAATCGCCATTTTTCATCTGGAAGCCATTGATTTGACAATTTGGGCAGAGGCTTCGTTTGTGTAGCCAATCGCGGTATGTATCGAGATGGTCTTCTATTAAATCTTGCGGAATCTTCACTCCGTAGTGTTGCGCTACTATTTTGGCCTGCTCCCACGCTTCGAGTTCCATTTTTAAGAGATCGATGTCTTTCTCGAAATTACGATGACCGCAAAGTGCGTGACCGAGTTCATGGAGGATTTTGGCTTCGAAGTCTTGGTCTTCGGTGTAAAAAATTGAATTTTTTTCTAAATTCCAATGAAATGAATGGTCGCACACAAATTCAAACTGAGTAAAATCCGCCCGCAGTCGCTCCAAAAACTTTTCTCTCATATTTCCATTTTACCACTGTTTGATATAAAATAAAAACCTTGATTTTTATTCTGATAAAAGGTATAATGGAAATAATCTTATGAGCAGATTTTTTAGATTTGTTCAAAGAAATACAATGAAGGAAGGAGTCTTAAAAGACTTATGGCAACAGCCAAAAAACTAACTATGGACGAATTGTTGGCGTCCGCAGAAATCAACCAACTAACTCAGGGAGAGATCGTTGAAGGTGTTATCCTTTCCGTCAAAAAGCATGAAATTTTGGTGGATTTGGGTGCGCGAGGCGTAGGTATGGTCCCACGCCGAGAAGCAGGATTCTCTCGCAATTTAACAGAAGGTGAAGAAGTTACCGCCAGCGTAGTTGACTCAGAGATGGACAACGGCTTGGTATTGCTTTCTCTCCGCAAAGCCGCAAAAGATCGCGGTTGGGAAGAAGTTCTCGCTAAACTCGAAAGCGGCGAAATCATCGAAGTTGTGCCTTTCGATGCAAATCGAGGTGGACTACTTGTAGAATACGAAGGAATCCGCGGATTCTTGCCAGTTTCTCAATTGTCTGCTGAGCATTACCCACGAGTTGGCGCAAGCGACAAGGATGAGATTTTGAGCCGTCTTAACGCGCTCATCAACAAGTCTATCGCTGTTCGAATTCTCGATGCTGACCGAAAGACCAACAAGTTGATCTTCAGCGAAAAAGAAGCCATCAAAGATGGCCTCAACGAGCGATTCGAAAGCCTCAAAATCGGCGATGAAGTTGAAGGCGTCGTAACTGGCGTTGTAGACTTTGGAGTTTTCGTCAATATCGAAGGTATCGAAGGTCTTGTCCACATCTCAGAAATTTCTTGGGAACGTGTAAATAATCCAAAAGACTACGTCAAGATCGGCGACAGCATCAAGGCTAAAATTATTGCTATCGACAAGGATCGTCTCAGCCTTTCGATGAAGCAACTAACAGAAGATCCTTGGCTTACAGAAGTTGAGCAATTCAAAAAAGGCTCAAAAGTTGAAGGAACTGTAACTCGAATCACACCTTTTGGTGCGTTCGTTCAGATTTCTCCAGCGATTGAAGCGCTTGTTCATGTTTCTGAACTTGGCAAAGGCAACGATGTCAACCCAGAGAACATTTTCACTCTTAACGAGCGAAAAGACTTTGTCGTTATCGACATCGACAAAGACGGCCGAAAGATTTCATTGTCTTTGGCTAAATAATTTCGACAAAAGAAAATTAAATTCTTGCGTTGAAATGCTCGAAATCGGCTTTCGAAGTTGGTTTCGAGACTTCAGCGTATGAAAATTAAAACCAGAGGAGGTTATATGAATCAAAAGAAAATCGTCAATATTACAGATTCAATTACAGTTGATGAACTTGCGGGTGCGTTGAATTTACCTGTAACCACTCTGATTGGTGAACTTTTCAAAAACGGCATTGTTGCTACAATTAACCAACGGATCGATTTCGAGACAGCCACAATCATTGTCGAGGAACTCGGGCTTGGAGATGTTGAACTTCAGAAGAAAGAAAAGGCTTCGGCTGTTTCTTCGAAGTTAGAAAGAAAGCGAGAAATATCTGAAAATGCCGAGCCTCGTCCGCCGATTGTTGCGGTAATGGGCCACGTTGACCACGGTAAGACGACGCTTCTTGACACAATTCTCAGCACAAAAACTGTTAGCGGTGAGGCGGGTGGAATTACCCAGCACATTTCCGCTTATCAGACTGTTCGAAACGGTCGTCCTATCACTCTTCTTGATACTCCTGGGCACGAGGCTTTTGCGGCGCTTAGACAGCACGGAGCAACTCTAACTGATGTAGTGGTAATTGTTGTGGCTGCAGATGATGGTGTTAAGCCCCAGACAATTGAGGCGATTCGCTTTGCGCAAAACGCCAACGCCAAGATTGTCGTTGCTATCAATAAAATGGATAAAGATACTGCCAATCCAGATCTTGTTAAAGGTCAACTTGCCGAGCGTGGCTTAATGCCAGAAGAGTGGGGTGGAGATACTATTATGGTGCCAATTTCTGCTCTCAAGGGTGATGGAATTGATAATCTTCTCGATATGGTGCTTTTGACTGCTGATATGGAAGAACTCCGCGCCGACACTGGTATTCCTGCTGAAGGGCTTGTGATCGAATCTCATATGGAAGTTGGTAAAGGCTCGGTTGTTTCTCTTCTTGTGGAGCAGGGCGATATCAAGCAGGGTGATTTTCTTATCGCTGGCACAACTTACGGAAAAGTTAGAACTCTTCTTGATTTCAAAGGTGAGAATATGAAAAAGGCTGGACCTTCCACTCCAGTTACGGTTACTGGATTCAAGGAACTTCCACAATTTGGCGATATTTTCAAGATTGTAAAAAATGAAAAAGAAGCGCGAAATTTGGCTCAAGCCGCCAAGATTGAAGCCGCCCAGAATGCCGCTACCGCCAACACTACCTCTGCTGATCTCTTAAAGATGATGACACAAAAGCGCGATGCGGAAGATTTTAATATTGTTATTAAAGCGGATGTTCAGGGTTCTCTGACCTCTGTTTCTGACAGTCTCAGGCTCATCGATACTGGTGGAGAGGTTAATCTTAGCGTAGTCGGATCAGGTATTGGTAATATTACTGAAAACGATATCCATCTCGCTGCCGCAGGTGAAAATACAATTATTTACGGATTTAACGTTGAACTTCCGCCTGCTATTAAAAAAATCGCTACTCGCGATCGTGTCGAAGTTCGAATTTATAAAGTTATTTATGAACTTCTTGATGATGCGCGTCAAGAAATAGAAAAACTTCTTGCGCCCGAAGTTGTCGAAATGGAAATTGGCTCACTTGAGGTTAAGGGTGTTTTCCGCACAATGAAAGAAGAGATCATTGCTGGTGGCGAGGTAAAATCTGGTAAAGTTTATGCTGGTCTGCTTGCGCGAGTTATCCGCAAGAAAGAGATTCTTGCAGAAGTTGAACTTTCTAGCGTTCAGCGCCAACAGCAAGAAGCTAAAGACGTTATCGAAGGAGAAATGTGTGGTCTTTCTCTAAAAACTCAGAAGAAAATCCAACTAGAAATCGGCGATCGCCTAGAATTCTTCACTCGAGAAGTTGTAGCTCGAAAGCTCAAAGGCTAAAAACACTTTTCAAAAATCCTATAAAATCTCTCGAAGCATCGGGGGATTTTATTTTGTCCGCAAAAACTCTTGACAAGATGGGGGGGGGGGGGGTATGGTATAATCAAAGCGTAAATTATAAAAATAAAAACAAAAAGAAAGGATTTTTCAAAAATGAAAGATTTCAACAAAATGGAGCAGTCTAATGATTCTTCTGCTTCTCAGTGGGAAATGACACCTGCGGAGATTGCAGAAATGAAAGAAGAGCAAAGCCGACGAGAACTAGCCGAGGTGAAAGTCTCAGGAAGGTTTAACCGAACAGAAAAGATCGGACTTCACGAGTCTATTAATGCTGGCGAAACATCTAAGGATAGGCTTGATAGGGCAAGAGAGCAGGTCAATTTCTGGTCTAGAGAGAAAGATATTGAAGATCGTCGGGAATATTGGACTAAGGAATTTAAGCAACGCCAGGATTTTCATAGGGAAATAGATCAAAGAGAAAAGACTTCCACCCTTCAAAAACTAAAAAGCGAAGCTGAATATAATCTATCTAGGCGAAGTATTTTTCAGAAAGGTTGGGATTTTATAACCTCTGGATTTAGTGCGTCTAAGGTTGCAGATAAATACTATAAAAAGTATGATGACTACTTGAATCAAGAGTATAGCGACGAAGTCTCTAAAAATATAATAACTGGCTTTAATGAAAGTATAGATAGAATAGAAGAGCAGGCTAATAGGGATATTTCCGAACTAAATGAATGGGTTATTGATGAGGCTCGTATAAATAATAACAGACGAATGCGTCCAGATTTTACTATCGAAAATACAAGTGACTATCTTGCCGTTAAGAAGTCTATCCGTCGAAACCGGAAAAAGAATCAAAAATAGTATAAATCCGCTCCAAAAGGGCGGATTTTATTTGCTAAAACTTCCCGCTTATGCTAAAATGGAAGAAGAAACGAGGTAAATATGTTTGAATTAGATGAGAAATTTTTTGAAGAAATTGGCGTAAATCAAATGCCTGAGTCGGAGCGCTCTGCGTTCAAATCGCACATTCAAGAAGAGGTTGAAGTGCGCGTTGGAGAGAGAATTTCTGACGGTATGCCAATGGAAAAACTTGAAGAATTCGAGATGATTATTGACGGAAATGCGGATTTTGTGCAGAGTTGGATTTTTGGCAATGCACCAAACTATCGTGATGACGAGATTTATCAGGCGTTTGTACGTCAAAATGGTGGCGCGGAAGGCGTTAATGTTATAACAGAATATGCCGGCATGAAGTGGCTCCAACTTAATCGTCCAGATTTTGCGCAAATTGTTCAAGATGTGACTTCAGAGATGAAGACGGAACTTCGAGAAAATATCTCTAAAATTATTGGTTAAATAAAATCGCTCCAGTATTGGGGCGATTTTTGAGATTATCTCAAGTATCCACGAGCAAATTCTTCTGCCGATATTTTTTTACCACTTGGAGCGGTTAGAGTTAGGATTTTTAAGAATTTGCCGTCCTTGAATTTGATTTCAAGAGGTGAACTGCTTGAAATATCGCAAACTTCAGCGGAATTAACAATCACTGTATTTTCTCCAATTTCTATCTTACTTTTGGGGAAAATCTCGAAGGCGCGGATTTGCCTTTCTGCTTGATCGGCAGTTAATCTGGAAGGATCGAGCAGAGCGTCATTTTTGGACAAAAGAGAGCAGTAGGTGGCCTGTTTGTGATTTTGCTCAGATGGTAGAATGTCGCCGCGCATGATTTGCTCAAGCGACTGAGATAGAAGAGTTGCACCTTTGGACTCGCACATTTCGTAAAGAGTCTTGGCGGTTACTTGGCTAGAAATTGGAAACTCCGATTGGATGTAGATTGGTCCCGCATCCATGTCTTTGGTTAGGCCCATTATTGAGATACCAGTTGTATCATCTCCATTGAGAATCGCGCTTTCTATTGGGCTTGGACCTCGATATTTTGGCAAAAGTGAAGGATGAACATTGATAATTCCGCCGTCGAAAAGGTCAATGATTGATTGCGGAATAATCCGGCCAAAACTCACCAGAACACCGATTGGGCGTATTGGAAGGCTTTCTACAAATGGGACGATTTCTGCCATTTTTGAGGGCTGTAGGACGCGTATTTGGTGTTTTTCAGCGATTATTTTGACTTTTGGCGGGGTGAGTTTTTGTCCACGACCTTTTTTTGAATCGGGTTTAGTGACAACCGCTGCTACTTCAAAGCCTTTCGAAATAAGTGCCTCAAGACTGGCTGCAGAAAAATCTTCCGTACCGAAAAAGACGATCGGACGGCTATTCTTCATCCAAATCCTCCCACAAATCTTGATTGTTCTTGATGTCTTTCTCGTAATTTAATGGCTGAAGTTCTCCGCGGTCGTTGAGTTGATAAAATGCGTGCTTTTTGTCCCTGATATGATCGATAAATAGCACACCATTGGTATGGTCAATCTCATGCTGAAGAACTCTCGCAAGGAAGTCTTGCGCCTTGATACGAATCTCCTCGCCATTGATATCTAGCGCCTTAACGCGGATTTTGCTGTGGCGGGGGACTTTTCCGTAAATTCCTTTGATCGAGAGACAGCCCTCAAAATCTTCGACAATTTTACCTTCAAATTTGACAATTTCTGGGTTGATGAGTGCGACAAATTCTTGGTTGGACTTATCATCAAGATCCGCACGAACGATCACGATTTTGTAAAGTTGATCGATCTGTGGGGCCGCTAGCGCCGCCGATATCTCATGCGGGTGGTGCTTTTCCCAGTCGAGGCTTGCATCGATCATATCTTGAATAATTTGCCTGATTTCATCATTTATAAAATGAACTCTCTCCGCCTTTTTTCTGAGATTTGGATTGGGTAGGGTGATAATATTTTCTGCTTTCATTATGTTAAATTATAGCATATTTTGGTTTAAAAGTGTAATTAAATCAGCCCGCCATCCAAATCTGCCCGCCAGTGGGCTTTAGTCTGAAATTGCCGTGCGATCTGTGTGAGGTGTGCGCGTTTTTTGCTTTTGATTACAATTTGCCAGCGATAAGTGTCGCCAACTCGCTCATAAAATGCAGGTGTTGGGCCAAAAATCTGGACCTTTCCGCTAAATTCCTCTCGAATTTTCTTCGCCGCTTTTTGCGCATTTGCTACGGCGGATTTTTCAGTTTTATAAACACAGGTCAATCTTAGCATATGAACGAAGGGCGGGTAATTTTGGGCTTCACGATTTTTAATTTCGAAATTATAGAAACCATCGTAATCTTGATTTATGCCCAATTTTATCGAAGGCGCATCGGGCTGGTAAGTCTGAATCACCGCATTGGTGTCGTCGTCATGACGCCCAACTCTCCCAACAACTTGTGATAGAAGTTGAAAATTTCGTTCGCTCGAATTAAAATCAGGCAAACTCAATCCAGCATCAGCCTGAACGACAACTACGGTCTTAAGTAATGGCAAATCAAGTCCTTTGGCGATGACTTGCGTGCCGATGATGATGTCGATTTCGCCACTTCGAATTTCTACGTAGAGTTTTTCGACGGTTTCTTCTTTGCCTGAATCCGCGTCAAAGCGTGCGATTTTTTTATCAGGAAAAATCTTGCGTATCTCTTCTTCAATCATTTTGGTGCCAATGCCTTTGTGTATGATTTCTGGCTCGCCACAATCTGGGCAGACTAGGGGAACTTTCTCTCTATGGCCGCAAATATGGCTCGCCAAAATATGCTTATCATGATGAAGCGTCATCGGTAGAAAGCAATTCTTGCATAGCGCTTGCCAGCCGCAATTATGACACATTGTAATGCTCGCCGATCCGCGACGGTTGTGATAAATCAGGACCTGCTTACCTTCTTTAAGAGTTTTTTTCATCTCTTCGAGAAGTTTGTTTGAAAAAAATCGGTGCTTCAAATTTTCCTTTTTTGAAATATCTATAAGGTGGATATCGGGTGGCTGGGCGGTTGATTTGGCGAGATTTTTAAGTCGAATTATTGGATTGCCACCATTTTTTTCGGCAATATCCGCGAGAAAATAATCTTCGACTGATGGCGTTGCTGAGCCAAAAATCGCTTTAATTTGGAACTGTTTCGCCAAAAAACTCGCCGCTCGAAGCGCAGAATATTTGGGCGTTTGATCTTGCCTGAAAGTCGGCTCGTGACACTCATCAATCACAATTAAGCCAAGATTTTTAACTGGCGAAAAAATCGCCGAACGCGCTCCAATGATAAGTTGAGGCTCGGCATCGTTGAGAATTGAAAGCCAAATTTTGTGCCGTTCGGCTTCAGTTAAGCGCGAATGGATTATTTTTATGTTCGAAAATTCTCGCGAAAAATTGGCGACGAGTTGCGAAGTTAGAGCGATTTCTGGAACTAAAATTATGGCTGATTTTTGCTTTTCGAAAAGCATTTTTTTGGCTTGATTTATGTAAATTTCAGTTTTTCCAGAGCCCGTGATGCCGTGAATGAGTGTCGTTCCGCTCGAGATTTTGTCGAGTTTTTCAATGGCTTCAATCTGTTCTTGGTTGTATAAAAAATTTATACAAGGACTGTTGTCGATTGAAGAAATTTTTTGTTCAGACTTTTTTGAAATTCGGCGGTTTTTTGATATTCCGGTCGGTAAAATTCCGCTCAAAATCTGTGGTAAGGGTGTAGCGTAAAAATCTCTCATCCACTCGGCAGATCTCAAAATATGTTCTGGGAGATTTTTTGAGATTATTCTTGAGATTTCTTTTGTTTCGAAATCGGGCTTTTCGACTTCGCGCCAAACCACGCCTATCATCTTTTTTGAGCCAACAGGAATTTCGACAATATCGCCACGAGAAACTTCTTCGCAAGAAAAATAAGTAAAAAATTCCGCTCCGTCACGGACAATTTTGATTGGTGCGATTTCCCAATATTTCATTTTTCTATTATAACACTTTGGATTAAATTTTGACAAAAACCAGCCTTGAAATTCAATCCAAAATCAAGTAAAATAGATGAAAAGAGGGAATTATGGTAGATTTGGATATTTTTATCACATCACGAGTTAAACGCAAGTTGGTTGTGTTTTTTGTATCGTATCCTGCCATAAAAATGCACTCGCGGGGGCTTGCTAAACTTTTGAAAGAAGATGCCGGTAATGTTCAACGTGAACTTTTGAAGTTGGAAAAGGCTGGCTTTTTAACTAAAGAAAAAAAGAAAAATACTTTTGTGTTTTCAGTTAAAACTGATTTTTTGTTCTTTTCAGAACTCCAATCTATTGTAGTTAAGGTCAGAACACAGCATAAAAATGCAGCCAAATTGACCGCGCAAAAATCGGAGTAGAAGATCGGAATGACTTCGAAAGAGATTGTCGAAAAAATCTTATCTCGTCGTGGAATTTCTCAAGAGAATCTTGACGCTTTTTTAAATCCAGATTACGAAAATCAGAGCGACCCGTTTCTTTTACCAGATATGGAGAAAGCAGTCGATAGGCTTGTTCGGGCGAGAGAAAAGCAAGAAAAAATTACGATTTACGGCGATTACGATGTCGATGGCGTGAGTGCTTCTGCGCTGATTTTGGATGCTTTTGAAAAATTTGGTTTTGAGAATGTGGATTTTTTCTTGCCAGATAGATTCAGAGATGGTTATGGAATGAATGAGCGAGGCGTGAGAGAGTTGGCTGAGCGCGGAACTAAGTTAATTTTGACAGTCGACTGTGGCTCTCTTAATCACGCAGAGATTGACATTGCACAACAATTCGGTATAGACACAATCGTAACAGATCACCACAATATCGCCCAAGTCCAACCAAATGCCATCGCCGTAGTCAATCCTCGAAGGGCGGAAAACAGATATGCTGGCGCGGAGAAGTTTGCTGGAGTGGGCGTGGCTTTCAAGCTGGTTCAGGCTCTTCAAACTCGGCTTTCTGGGCTCGATAGTGGCCAAGAGAAATGGCTTCTTGATCTTGTTGCTCTTGGCACCGTCTGTGATATTATGGAGCAAACTATCGAAAATCGCCAAAATACGTTTTTTGGTCTAAAAGTTCTTGAAAAAACTCGCCGTGCGGGTCTAAAATCGCTTCTGGCCTACGCTGGAATTTCCAAAATTTCTTCTTCTACGCTCGGCTTTGTGATTGGGCCCAGGATCAACTCCGCTGGTCGGCTTGACTCTGCTGAAATCGCTCTCGACCTTTTGACTGAAAAAGATCCGTTTCTTGCACTCGAAAAAGCCAAAAATCTCGATGAACTCAATAAGCGCCGCCGTAAATTTCAATCTGATGCGCTCGAAATTGCCATAGAAAAGGCTTCGAAAATGGAGAACGACAAAGTTCTGGTTGTGGCGGATGAGAATTTCAACGACGGCATCATTGGCATTGTTGCGAGCGGACTTGTTGAAAAGTTCAAGCGGCCGGTTTTTGTAATCTCGATTGAAGGTGAAGTCGCCAAAGGATCGGCGCGAAGTTTTGGCCAATTTTCTGCTTCGAAATTGATTGATAAGGCGCGCGAAGTCGATGGTCTGATCATCAAGGGTGGCGGTCACGATGCGGCGGCTGGAGTGACACTTTCGACCAACAAAATTGATGAATTTCGAAAATTAGCCAACGATTTTTATGATCAACTTGGGCTAAATAGGGAAGAAGAAATTGCCTCAATCTTGCCGCAAACCGATATCGAAATTGAAGATTTCTCACCAATTAATCTTGAACTTTATGATGAAATTTCAAAGTTGGAGCCGTTTGGCAAAGGTAATGAAGAGCCGATTTTCGAAATTCGTAACGCCCGAGTTGTGGCTCGACAAGATATGGGCGATAAAAAGCAACACATAAAATTGACTTTAACTGATGGCGAGAACGAGATGAGAATGATAAAATTCAATGCGCCAGATGAGTTCAAGGCAGAGATTGGTGAAAAGTTACGTGTTCAATTCAGCCTTAGCCTGAATGAATGGCAAGGCAGAAAATCGGTTGAAGGACAAATTTTATTTTTAGAAAGGGAGAAATTATGAAAATTTTATTATTCAGAGATGATGAAAAAACTTTCGCCAAAAGTGGCGTTGGACGCGCAATGAAGCATCAAGAGCGCGCGCTTGAACTGGCTGGCGTTGATTTTACTTTTGATAAAAATGCCGATTTCGACATTGTTCATCTCAACACAATCAATCCGCAATCTTATTTTTTGGCAAAAAAAGCTCGAAAAATGGGCAAAAAAGTTGTTTTTCACGCGCACTCAACAGAGGAGGATTTTCGAAATTCTTTTGCGTTCTCTAATCTGCTTGCGCCGATTTTCAAGAAGTGGCTCAAAAAATGCTACAACACGGCGGATATTTTGCCAACGCCGACGCCTTATTCAAAGAGTTTGCTCGAAAAATACAATCTTCGGCCGCCGATTGTGCCGATTTCGAACGGTATTGATTTGGAGAAATTTGCGCCAGATGATAAAAAAATCGCCAAGTTTCGAAAATATTTCAACCTTTCGAAAAACCAAAAAGTTGTGATTTCGGTTGGACATTATTTTGAAAGAAAGGGTTTGCCAGATTTTTGCGAAGTCGCACGGCAATTTCCAGAGGTAAAATTTATTTGGTTTGGCTATACTGTGCCGGCGCTCCTCACTGAAAACGTAAAAAAAGCCATCAAAAACAAGCCAGAAAATGTGATTTTGCCCGGCTACATTGACGGCGAAATTATTCAGGGCGCGTTTTCGAGTGCGGATTTGTTTTTCTTCCCGAGCTACGAAGAAACTGAGGGGATTGTGGTTCTTGAGGCGCTTGCTTCAAAATGTCAGGTTTTGGTCAGAGATATTGGCGTTTATGACGGTTGGCTTGTTAAAAACAAGAACTGTTTTATGGGTGAAAATAACGCAGAATTTACGGAAAAAATTCGACTTTATTTTGACGGATTGTTTGATTCGACGAAAGAAAAAGGCTTCGAAGTTGCCAAAGAGCGAAGTTTGGAGAAAATCGGCGAACAGCTTCGACAAATTTACTCTGAACTTTTGTCAAAATAAAACAGTTGATTTTTCGAAAAAAAGGTGATAAAATGGTGTCAGTATGAGTATTAGTGTAACAAGAAAAGACCAGAAGGAAGCGAACGAGAATATTATTCGCCGATTCAATCGCAAAGTTCTACAAAGTGGAGTTTTGAGCGAGGCTAAGGCGTCTATGCGATTTTCTAAGCCAATCAGCAAGTCTGAGCGCCGTAAAAAAGCGATCATCCGTAACGAGCGTCGTGCTGAAAAAACAATGAAAATGCGACTTGGTATTCGCTAAATCACAAATTCCAGTCGAGAGGCTGGATTTTGTTTTTTTGGGAGAGATTCTCGATAATTTAATTTTGAAAGGAGAAAAATGAAAGATCAGATCAACGCAGATTTGAAAACCGCGATGTTGGCGCGCGATAGTTTTACCGCTGACACAATAAAGGGACTGAAAGCAGCAATTTTAAACGAAGAAGTGGCCAAAAACAAGCGCGAAGAAGGTTTGACCGACTCTGAGATTGAAGCGGTTGTAGCGCGAGAAGTTAAAAAGCGCAAAGAGGCTGCGGCACTTTTGGATGCCGAGCGCGCAGAAAATGAGTTGCGTGAGGCGGAGATTCTCGCAAAATATTTGCCAGAAATGGCGAGCGAAGAAGAAATCCGAAGTTTCGTCGAAGCAGAAATTGCCAAATTGGAAGAAAAATCGATGAAGCAAATGGGTGCGGTAATGGGTGCCGCTAAGGCGAAATTTGGAAATTCAGCCGACGGCGCGCTTCTTTCGCAAATTGTTAAGGAATTGCTTTCGAAATAATACAAAAATCGGGTCTTTTATGGCTCGATTTTCTTTATTTATTGACAGTGCTACCCTGATAATGATATTATTTAGCTATGGAACATAAGCATAATAATGGCTTTACTATTATAGAGGTAGTTCTTGTTTTAGCTATTGCTGGTCTGATATTTTTGGCTGTATTCTTGGCTTTGCCTGCTATTCAGAGAAGCCTGCGCGATCAGGCCAGAAAGGATGCAGTAGCAAAAACTATATCAATGATTCAAGCATATCGGTCTAATGGTGGTAGAGAGTTAAGATACGGTTCAGCTCACGACAGCTATATTTTTACAAGAAGAGATGGTGGGTGGTTTACCAACGGTCAAGATTACGCAGGCATCGAGAGCTATCTCGATGGTCAGAATTTCCCGGCAGAGATTGAGCGTGTTTCTATTTTTACTAGAGGCTCGGCTCCTCCTTTTGTGCGCCACCCAAGGCGATCTGTATATGATGAATTTGTTGGTAGGCTCCAAATAGTCTTGCGTGGATCTTGCGATATTTCTTCCGCTCACGGGGAGGCGTTTTATCCCTCAAGGGATAGCAGAAATACTTCAATTGTTGCCATACATCTTGAGGGTGGAGATTGGTACTGCGAGGAATTTTATTAAAAAATCGAGCCTTGGGCTTGATTTTTGTTGACCCAGTATACTGTAATATGTTAAAATAACCATAAGTGTTTTAATATAAAAAGGAGATGTAATATGGATAAAGAGATTGATTTTTCTTCTCTTAACGATAAATCTTTCAAGACCAGAGAAGAAGCAGTTGACGCACTGACCCAGTTGCTGGAAGACAATAATTTTAAGAAGCGAGAGTGCGCCGATAATGAGCTTGCTGTTGCTGGAACGGGATCTACTCAGACGCAAGTTTCTGCTAGACATAATGCTAATGATATAAAATCGCCCAATACAGGCTTTGGGTCAGGCAGTGAGATGGCGATCTTGCTGATTGTTGTTGCAATCTTGGCTATTGTTACTGTTTATTTGGTAAAATTTAGTAAGAAGTCGAGTAAAATATTTAATTTCGTACTGGCTGGATTTATGGCGGTCTTTATGTCTTTTAGTGGTATTGGTAGAGTTTTTGCTCAAGATGATTTGCGGTGTGGACAATATGGTCCGTACGATATGTTTTTGCTACCATAGAGGTGGATAGAGGGGGTCCTTTTGGTGGCAATAATAACAATTATCCTAAATATAGGGTCCATATAGACGACTATGGTGACTCGAGAAATTTTATCGATGCTAAGGATTATCTGATCAATAATGAGGATGAGGTGCGTAGAAATATGCGGGATAGCACCACTGGCTATGATAGGATGATGTTTGATAGAAATGAAGTTATGCCGTACTCTTTTCATACTCCTCGTGAAATTTTTGAGAGATATAATATTCCTATGGAGGTTAGGACATTTGAGAGGTTGGCGGAGCTTCCTGTCTGGAGTGCTATAATTAGGCAGGACTATAAAAATATCTCAATTAGTGGATTGACCCATGCTGAGAGGCTGGATTATGGATTTAATTATCGAAAGGATTTGTTAAATGATCTTCTTAATAAGGAAGAGTTCAAGCCTGTAAATGATGGTAAATATCCGGGGCAAATTTTTATACGTGATGAAGAAGCTCTTTACTTTGTTTAAGCAGTTAAAACTCCTCCGGGAGTTTTAATTTTGCGCAAAATATGCTAAAATGGTTTTGATAAAATTTAACAAAACAAAAGGAATTTAATGATTGTATTTTTTGGTCCGGCAGGTGCTGGAAAAAGTGTTCAGGGCAATCTTCTGGCCGCGCGCAATGACTGGCGTTGGCTTGGTGCGGGGCAACTTCTCCGCGATAGCAAAGATCCAGAACTTCTTAAAAGAATGTCTACAGGTAAATTGGTTGAGCCGGAAATCGTTAATCGCATTATGGGCGAGGCGCTTTCTCGTGCTAATGATAAGGTTAGAAAAGTCATTTTGGACGGCTATCCACGCCAACTTGCGCAGGCGGAGTGGCTTTTTGAAAATAAAGATCACCATGGCAGAAATATTGAACTTGTGGTCGTCTTGGAAGTTCCTAGGAGCGAACTCCTTCGCCGCCTCGAAATCCGTGGCCGAATGGACGATACGCCTGAGATTATTGATGAGCGCCTAAGGATTTATCGTCAAGAGATGTATCCTGTTCTCAATTATTTTAATGAAAAGGGTGTGCGAATCGCTCATATTGATGGCACCGGCTCGGTTGGGCAAGTGCATGATCGCATAATGGAGGAGATTGAGTCGTGCGAAATCTAATCACCGGCAACAAGACAGAAGCGCAAATTGAAGCAATGCGGCAGGGTGGTAAAATCTTGGCAAAGATCTTGCGAGAACTTTGTGAATTTGCTCAAGTTGGCACCACTGGTCTCGAAGTTGACGCCTTTGCTCGCAAAAAAATCCAGCAATACGGGGTTAAGTCCGCTTATCTTACGCCAGATATTAATTTCCCGGGTGTAGTGTGTATTTCTGTCAACGATTGCGTAGTTCATGGCGTGCCAAATTCTATACCTTTCGAAAAGGGCGATGTGGTTAAATTCGATATGGTTATTGTTAAGGACGGAATGATGGTTGATTCTGCCGTGACTACTGTGATTGGTGAAGAGCCTAAAGGCGCGGTAAAAATGCTTTTGAATGAAACTAAAAAAGCGCTTTCGGCGGGAATTTCTGTCGTGAAGCCAGGTGTAAAAACTGGTGACATTGGCGCTGCGGTTGAAAAATCACTAAAAAAAGCCAAACTTGGTAATGTGTATGAACTTACAGGGCACGGAATTGGCGTAAAAATCCATATGGAGCCAAGTGTGCCTAATCAAGGTAAGGCTGGTAAAGGTGTGAGTTTTCAGGCCGGCGACACTTTTTGTATCGAGCCAATGACAACTCTCGGAAAATCAGATGTTGAGTTTAATCGTGACGGCAATGAATGGGATATATTTACTCGTGACGGCTCGCTGTCGGCGCACTTCGAGCATACAGTTCTCGTGACAGAAGACGGCGTCGAAATCCTCACACTTGAATAATTTTCTCTCAAATCTCCGCTCGAAAGGGCGGTATTTTACTTTCCTCTTGACATAATGGGGGGGGGGTATGGTATAATGCGAGTGTTAAATCGAAAAAACAAAAATAAAAAGAAAGGATTTTTCGAAAATGAAAAATTTCAATAAGCCTTCTTCGAATACTTCAAATCAAGACTCTTGGGGGCCAGCTGACAACTGGCGTAGTTTCGAAGATAATAAGGAGCGTTTTTATGATGGTGCTAATGATGATATGATTGATAGATTCTATCAAAGTGGTCTATCTCAGGATGAAAAGATGGAAGCTATCAATTCTGGCAAGAATATTTCCGATTTTTTCGATTCGAATGGTAATTTTGCTGTAAATAAAAATATAAAAATTGAAAGTGTCAAGAGATTTACTACTGACAGCGGAGTTGGTGATTCTTCTCAGGATTCTATTTACGAAAAGCAACCAGACGGAAGCTTTAAGCGGTTCAAGAGGCTTGAGGGGGATGAGCAGTATGGTGAGCATGAGCCTTTTAAATTTACGGTTTTTACAGATTTCGAAGGGGCAAAGTTTAAATATTCTGGACAACCTGAGTCTATTGATATGAAATCATGGGAGGCTATCGATACTGTTAGTAGTGCAGCCAAGGGTGGTGTTGGCGATAAACTTCCTAAGAAGAGGTTTTTCTGCACTGTAGATGAAGATACTGGTAAGCTTGTTGAGTTGAGTAGTCCATCTGATTATTTAAAAAGCGATGATAGGCCTCAAGCTTACTACGCGCAGACTCAATGGATGTCATTAGGGTCTTTAAGGAATATAACCGAAGAGCAAAAGCGTAAGTATAATATTTATAAATATACAAACGCATATGATGGTGGAGTTAGTGAAGTTGGTGTAGTTGAGAGACTGACTATGATTCCGGTTAAATTCGACATATCGATGGGTGATAGCGTTCTTGAATTAGATCCAGATACTGGCAGGAGGCATGTGGGTCATAATGTTAATGGCGTAGATGTATTATAGATGCTATATGGCGACTTTCTAAGGAAGGTCGCTTTTTTCTATTTAATATGCTAAAATAGTTAAGGTTATGTCGCACAATCACTTACACAAAATTCGAAAAGACAATCTTAAGATTGCGATTTTGCTTAATCTTGGATTTTCGATTTTTGAGTTTATTTTTGGGCTGATCTTTAATTCTAAAATGATTTTGGCGGACGCAATTCATGATGCTGGAGACGCTGGTGTTTTGGCATCGATGTTTTTGGTGGATTTTTTCAGCAAGAAAAAGCCCACTCGAAAGTATAACTATGGATTTCGAAGATTGAGTGTTGTTGGTGCTGTCGTTACTTCTGGGCTGATTCTACTCGGCTCATATCAGGTTGCTCGGTATGTTTATTATGAATTTGCCCGTCCTCACTATCACCCATATGTTAACGTACCGGGTTTGATGGCTGTGTCTGCTATAGGTGTCGTGGTGAATCTCTGGTCTGCTAAAAAACTCCACGGCTCCAAGAGTCTACTCGATAAGGCAATTTTTACTCATATGCTTGAAGACCTGATGGGTTGGATTATGGCGTTTTTGTCATCTATTTTGATTTGGTTCACTGGGTTTCATCAGATTGATCGCGTGATGTCTTTGGTGATTTTGCTTATGGTTGGCTGGAATGCTATTGAGGTTATGGTTAAGAGTGTAAAAGTGCTTCTAAATTCTGCGCCAAGCGTCAAAGATTTTACAAAAATAGATGAAGAAATTCTGCGGATTGAAGGAATTTTACAGATTGAAAATTCTCATTTCTGGACTTTGGATGGCGAACAAAATATTTATACAGCGACAATTTTTATCGAAAAGGGCGTAAAAAAATCGAAGTCTCGAACAGAAATCTCCAAGATTTTGGCTGGATTTGGTGTGGTTGATTCTACTATAGAATTCTTCGAAAAATAATCCTTGCGTTTTGAAAGAAAGTGCGGTATAATAAAAAGGCGTGGCTCTTTAGCTCAGTTGGTAGAGCAGAGGCCTGAAGAGCCTTGTGTCCCCAGTTCAAGTCTGGGAGGAGCCACCAAAATTATTTTATAGGTCGCTTTTCGGAAGAGGGCGATTTTTATTTTATAAAAATATTTTCCTGAAATAATAAAAAGGGCTTGCGTTTTATAAAATTTTACGATATAATAAAAAAGTATTTGGCTATGCCACCTTAGCTCAGCTGGTTAGAGCAGCTGTTTTGTAAACAGCAGGCCTTCGGTTCGAATCCGAAAGGTGGCTCCAAATACATTTTTTATATCTGCTGGAATCGTGTAGCGGCAATCACAGGAGACTGTAAATCTCCCGCCTTTCGGCTTCGTAGGTTCGAGTCCTACTTCCAGCACCAAAATTATTTCAACACTACGCTTAAATTTGAGGGTAGTGTTATTTTGTTCTTGAAAATTTTTGCCATTAGCGGTATAATAGTTGTATGAATGAGCATTCTCGATATATAGCAGGTGTGGATATCGGTACGACTACTGTGAGAAGTATTGTGGCGAGTTTGGATTCACATAATCAGCCGACAATTGTGGGCATTAGTCAGTATGAAAACACAGGAATGAAGAAGGGTATTATCTCTCATCTTGAGGGTCCAGCCAAGGCGGTTGATGAATCATTGATTGAACTTGAAAATATCAGCGGTTATCAGATCGGCCGAGCAAGTTTTAGTATAAATGGATCACACCTTTTAAGTAATAAAGTTGAGGGCATGATTGCGCTTGCTTCGAGTGAGAATCGAGTGCTAGAGAGCGACATTGAGCGACTTCGAGAAGTTTCTACTATAGGTAAAATCCCTGCTAATCGAGAAACAATTGATTTCATTCCTTATTCTTATATTTTAGACGGACAAGGTGGAATATCTAATCCGTTGGATATGTCTGGATCTCGGCTTGAAGTCCGTGCTAATGTTGTGTCTTCTATGATACCTCACCAGAGTAATATTGAACAAATTGCTGACCTTGCTGATTTAGAAGTTAACAGGATCATTCCTAGCGTCATGGCTGCTGGACGCGCTGTTTTAACTGAAAAACAAAGAGAAAGTGGCGTTGCTGTTATTGATCTTGGTGCCACAACTACAGGAATTGCAATTTATGAAGATGGTGATCTTCAGTATCTCCGCGTGATTCCGATTGGTGGCGTTAATATCACTAACGATCTTGCGATTTGTCTTAAGATTACGCCCGAGATTGCTGAAGAAATTAAACTTCGACATGCGATTGCTGGAAACCGTGAACAAGATGAAGATATTATGGTTAAAAAAGGTCGTGAGCATTATAGTTTCAATACTTCTGAAATTGATGAAATTATTCAGGCACGTCTCGAAGAAATTTTTGAAGAAGTTAGAAAAGAATTTAAGCGAGCAGGATTTGATAAACAGTTGCCAAGTGGCGTAGTACTCGTTGGTGGTGGCGCTAATATGAAAAATATTGCAGAATACTCAAAGTCTATGCTAGAACTTGCATCACAAGTTGGTGAAATCCACCTTGAAAGTACTGTTTCTGATGAATTCAAAAAACCAGAATATGCGGCTGCCGTGGGGTTGATGCTCGAGGATATGCGAGATTTGCCGACGGAAAATCGTCGCGAGCGAGCAGAAGTAAGCGGTTTTGGCGGAATTTTCGCTAAAATATTCGGAAAAAAGCGATAAAAATGTTATAATTGAGAGAAGTAAAGGAGTTTTATGCCAGAGATTAAACCAAATGAAGTAGAAACATTCGCAAAAATTAAAGTTGTCGGAATCGGTGGTGCTGGAGGAAGCGCAGTTAACAGGATGAAAGATGTTGGCTTGAACAACATCGAATTCATCGCTATGAATACTGACGCACAGGCATTGTATAATTCTAAGGCGGACAAAAAGATCCACTTGGGCCGAGAAACTACCAACGGTCTTGGTGCGGGTGCTGATCCGCTTGTAGGAGAGGGTGCTGCAACTGAATCTCGTGAAGAAATCCGTGAGGCTCTTCAGGGCGCGGATATGATTTTTATTACTATTGGCGCGGGTGGTGGAACAGGCTCTGGTGCTGGTCATATCGTGGCGGAAATCGCTCGAGAAATGGGAATTTTGGTTGTCGGAGTCGCAACTCGTCCTTTTGCTTTTGAAGGCCAAAAGCGCAAGAAGAACGCAGACTGGGCGATTGAAAAACTTGCCGCAATGGTCGACACATTGATCACAATCCCTAATGATCGTCTTCTTCAGACTATAGATAGAAATATGCCCCTTCTCGAGACATTCAAGATTGCTGATGATGTTCTTCGCCAAGGTGTTCAGGGTATTTCTGAACTTATCACTGAGCACGGTATGATCAACCTTGACTTTGCAGACGTTAAATCTGTTATGAGTAACGCTGGATCTGCGCTTATGGGAATTGGCCGCGCAAGTGGTGAGGGTCGTGCTACCAAGGCTGCTGAGCAGGCGATAGAAAGTCCAATGATTGAAGTTTCTATCGATGGCGCACGCGGAGTTCTCTTTAATATTGCTGGTGGCTATGATATGTCTATGGCTGAAATTCAGGAAGCGGCTGAAATCATCACCGGAGCGGTCTCTCCAGATGCCAATATTATCTTTGGTACAACTCTCAAGCCAGAACTTGAAGATGAGATCGTGATTACTGTTGTGGCAACTGGCTTTGACCGTGAGTATAATAATCATACGACTTCGAGCCTTGATGACGCTGTGTCGAAGACTTTTGATCTCAAAGAAGATAAACCAGAAAAAATTGATGAAGCCATCTCTCAGGCGATTGATATGGAACTTGACAAGGAAGAAGATTCTCCTGCAGCAGACTTTACCTCTGATATTCAGGGCGGTAATATCTGGACTGAAGCAGAAGATGATGACGAGAGTGACATTCCAGCGTTCCTTCGCCGCCGCAAGAAAAATCGAGAGAAATAATCTTTCAAGGAGTTTCGAAAATGTTCAATCTGGACGAAACTAAAGTTTTGGAAAGCCGAGTTTCGGCGGATGGGCAATCAATTCGCCGCCGCCGAGTTTCTGCTGACGGCGTGCGCTTTACGACTTATGAGCGGATTGAAAAGCCAAGCATCACCGTTCTCAAGTCTCACGGTGGGCGAGAGCATTTCGATCGAGACAAACTCAAAACTTCTATTGTTAGATCTGTTGGAAAATTCATTTCGGAAATTCAAATTGAAGAAATCATCAATCGTGTGGAGAATTCTTTGATTGCGCGCGGTGGCAAAATACCTTCAAGAACTATCGGGGAAGAAGTTTTGTTAGCGCTTTTTGATATTGACAAGGTTGCTTATATTCGATTTGCGAGCGTTTTCAATGGGTTTGGAACAATCGATGACTTCGAAGAAATTTTAGAAAAAATCAGGAGCGAAAAGTGAAAATAATTGCCGTTTATAAAGAATTTAGTGATCACGGGCGAGAAGTTGAGAGTTTTTTGCGCGACTTCGAAAAAAGAACCGGTCGAGAAATTGAAGTCCGCGACCCAGAAGACCGAGATAATGAGTTCTTCTTGCGCGGATATGATATTGTGGAGTATCCGACAATACTGGCGATCTCTGATGATGGAATGTTGCAAAATATGTGGAAAGGGCGACCTCTGCCTACTATAGATGAGGTTAGTTTTTACGCAAAATAGGGCTGGATTTTCTGGCTCTTTTTTGTTAAAATAGATTAAAGCGTTTGAGCGGCTATCACCCGCGAGCATTGGGAAGAACGGTTTGCTAAGAACTTATTAGAACCCAACGGGCAGGCTCCGAAAAAGCCAAAATTAAGGGCTGAAAAAGTGAAATCACTTCTTTTGGAATCGAGATGGTAACGCCAGCGAAAGCGGGTTCTCGAAGTTAAAAGAGGTGATTTTTAATTTTTTGAAAGGAATCTTATGAAAAAGACTATTAAAAGAGTTGCGAAAAAGACTCAAAAGAAGATGGGGCTTTCTAAGATGGAATTTATAGGTTGGTGTGGAGCGGTGCTTTTTCTCCTAAGTTACTCTCTTGCCAGTCTTAAAATTATGAAAGTAGAATCGATAGAATATCAAATTATGAATTTGATCGGGGCGGCCATCGCAGTGATGATATCTCTAAGGCATGGTGTAAAGCAGACCGCAACGGTAAATATTGTTTGGGCTGTAGTTTCGGTAATTTCAATATTTAATATAATTTTTTAATTTCAAGGAGGAATAATGAAATTTCAAGCAAATTCAAGACGACGGGCTAAAGAGTATGAGGCAGGCATCGTCAAAAAGTGGAAGGCGGAAAAAACCTTCGAAAAATCAGTAGAAAATCGGAGCGAGGACAACGCCTTTGTCTTTTATGATGGTCCTCCATTCATCACGGGCGTGCCTCACCACGGAACGCTCCTTTCGAGTATCGTCAAAGATGCTGTGCCTCGCTACCAGACAATGCTCGGGCGTCGTGTTGAGCGTCGTTGGGGATGGGATACGCACGGTCTTCCAGCGGAAAACTTTGTAGAGAAGAAACTAGGCATCAAGACCCGTCACGAAGTTGGCTCCAAAATTTCGCTCGAAGAATACATAACTACGGCTCGAGAGAGTATGGTTTCTAACGCCGCTCTCTGGGAGAGTACCATTGATCGAGTTGGCCGTTGGGTTGAGTTCAAAAATGCTTATAAGACAATGGACAAAGAATTTATGGAATCCGTCTGGTGGGCATTCAAAACTCTTTACGAGAAGGGTAAGATCTATGAGGGTGAGCGTGTCTTGATGTATGACACCGCTTGGGCGACACCACTTTCCAAGAATGAAATGACGATGGACAATGATGCTTACCGGGTGGTGACCGATCCGAGTGTTTTTGTTAAATTCTGGCTTAAGAATTTTGAGGATTCTACTGGTGGCAAAGATAAGGTTGCGCTTCTTGCTTGGACGACCACGCCTTGGACTTTGCCTGCCAATATGGGTCTTTTCATCAATCCAGAAATTACTTATGCCAAGGTAAAATTGGGTGATGAGTGTTTCATTTTAGCAAAAGATTTGCTTGAAAAGGTCTTAGTCGATGAAAAGAAAAATCCCCTCGATTATGAACTTTTGGCGCTAGTTGACGGAAACGATCTGATTGGGCTTGAGTACGATCCGATCTTGCCAGAGTATAAATTTGAAGGTAAGGGCGCCGAGAACGCTTACAAGGTGTGGCCTGCCGATTATGTTTCGACCGAATCTGGAACGGGAATTGTTCACTCTGCGCCGGCTTATGGAGAGGAAGACTTCGAATTTAGTAAGAAGTATGGCGTGCCGGTTTATCACACTTTGGATGAGTATGGAAAATATCTCACGGGCGAATTTGCCGGTAACGATGTCTGGGAATTTAATAAACCTCTCGCTAAAATATTGAAAGAGCGCGGAATTGTCTGGAAGATTGATTATATCCGTCACGATTATCCGCACAATCCTCGCACTGGTCATCGCTTGATGTATCGTGCTCACCCAAGTTGGTTCTTCGATATTCAGGGTCAAAAAGATCTTATGATCGAACAGAATGAAAATATCAACTGGTTTCCATCTCACTTAAAACGCGGTCGTTTTGCTAAAAATATCGAAGCCGCACCAGATTGGAATTTGTCCCGTGACCGCTTCTGGGCTACTGCGATGCCAGTTTGGAAGTCTGAAAGTGGCAAAATCCGCGTTATTGGATCGTACGCAGAACTTAAAGAACTCTCCGGCGTTGAGCTCGAGGATTATCATCGTCCGTGGGTTGATGACATCACCTTCGAGATAGATGGAGAGATCTACACCCGCATCGACAAAGTCCTTGATTGTTGGTTTGAAAGTGGATCTATGCCGTTTGCGCAGTTCCACTATCCTTTCGAAAATAAAGAAAAATTCGAAAAGAATTTCCCCGGTGACTTCATCGTCGAATATGTCGGTCAAGTCCGTGCGTGGTTCTATTATGTTCACGCAGTTAATACGGCGCTCTTTGGCAAAAATGCATTCAAAAATGTCATCACGACAGGTGTTGTCGCTGGCAATGACGGGCGAAAGATGTCCAAGTCTCTCGGCAATTACACGGATCCGAACGAGTTGATGGATAATTATTCTGCGGACAGTTTGCGCTTTTTGTTGCTTTCGAGCCCGCTCCTTAACGGTGAAGATTTTGCGCTTCACGACAAAGATGTTTCGGATGTGGCACGAAAACTCTCAATGATCTGGAATATGTATGATTTCTTCACGATGTACGCCAGCGTCGACGGTTGGGAATTTAAGGGCGAATTGCGCGACCCTTCGAAAAACCTTGAGAATCCGCTCGATATTTGGATTGTGAGCCGCGTTCATCAACTTCGAAATGAAATCACGGAGAACATGGACGCCTACAACATTCCGCGCGCTTTGGAAGGTGTTCTGCCGTTCCTCGACGATGCTTCGAACTGGTTTGTCCGCCGTTCGCGCCGCCGTTTCTGGAAGAGCGAGGACGATAGTGACAAAACGCAGGCGTATCAGACGCTTCACTATGTTCTCGGTTATCTGTCTCTGATTTTGGCTCCGTTTGTGCCGTTCCTCGCAGAAGAACTTTGGTCTAAGATGGTTGATGGGGAGACTTCGGTTCATCTTCAAGATTGGCCAGAGGCAGGCGAGATCAACGAGAAAGTCATCGCTGAGATGGCGGAACTCCGTGGTTTTGTTAATGAAGCGTTGGCGCTTCGAGCAAAAAATGGTGTTAAGATTCGCCAGCCTTTAAGTAGCATAATAATTCCGCAGACTTCGAGCGAAATTAAGTGGTTTGTTGAAATTCTACAAGAAGAACTTAATGTTAAAAGTGTTCAGTATGTCGTGTTTGAAAAGGGCGATAATGGCGAAATTTTGAGCCATAAAAACGCTACGGAAGTCGATTTTGACTGGGAAATTACGCCAGAACTTCGTGATGAGGGATTGTCGCGCGAGATTATTCGCCACATTCAGGCTTCTCGCAAGAAGGCTGGACTAAATGTGGATGATAGAATTCTGCTTCAAATCCAATCTGAAAATCAAGAAATTCTAACTGCGTATAAAAAATTTGTTCAAGAAATTTTGCGCGAAACTTTGGCAAGTGAGGGTGACTTCGAGTCAGAATTCTCGCAAAGTGTCAAAATCGAAGGCTTCGAAACTGAGATTAAGCTCAAAAAAGCGTAATTTTCATTTTTCGAAAAACCAAAAATAAGCTCGATAGAAATTTCGGGCTTATTTTTATTGACATTTCAAAAAACTTATGCTATAATACAAGCATAATCAAGCAAAAATAAAAACAAAAAAGATAAGATTATGGAAAATTTTAATAAGAATATTGAGCAAGAAATTAGTTCAAATCCGTGGGAGATTTCTGCGGATGAGTTTCAGAGTTTCTCTTTGGAATATCTGAATGAAACCGCTGTTGAGTCATTGAGTGAGCGGGAGAAGTCGGCGGATCAAATTCGTCAAAATCTCGAAAGCATCTTCGAGAAATCTGACCGCGAGAATGAAAGCGAAGCGCGAAAAGATATTTTTCAGAGAAATACGGAGCGTGGGCGAGAAACTTCTAATTTATTTAGCGATGGATTTGACAGCGAGCCAGTTGAGTATTGGCAAGATTATAGTGCGGGATTTGCTGAGTACGCCGGCCGTGAAAAATTTATCGCACGCAATCAGAACCGAGGAATGGATCACGAGAGTTTGTCGAGAGAGATTTCGCAAGTCAAAAGTGAAGTCCGAAGCGTCGACTTCTCTCAAAAAATGTCCAATTTGGGCCACGCGATAATCGGAAAAGTTGCTTAAAAATAAAATCTTGAAAAAAGTTGAGCAAAATGCTTGACTTTTTTATTTTGTTTATGTTAAAATACGATAGTAAATAAAATATAAAATAAAAAGGACTAAAATGAATCTCAACAGATTAAATCAATCTAGTCAAGAGCATTCGCCTCCAAGCGATTGGGATTTTGATGCTGAAGTTGAAAAGCAACAGCTCATCAATGAAGAAATTGCTCGTCGGCAAGAAGATCAGGCTCGATATGATGACTATATGGAGTCGCAAAGGCAAGATGCTTTAGAGTCGGTATTTAATAGTATTGACGGATCGAGAGCTCTTGAATCATATGCTCATAAGCTTAGATGGCTAGAGATAAGCATAGATAATCTTGGCAAGGCTGTAATGTCTAATAAGACTCCAGGTCAAGATAAATTGATTGCTGAGCACGCAAGCGCATTAGCAGAAAAGGCCAATATTATGAGGCGAGTTATTGACGAGAAATTATCTAAAATAGAATCTCTTGGTGGTGCCGCCAAAGGTAGGGTTGATATACTTCGAGATCATCTTAACGATATAATTGAAGGCAGGGTGGTGTCTAATAAGGCGGATAATGCAGATAAAGATATTGAGCCTGACAACAAAGAAGTCGCTCCTGAATCAGGTAAGGATATTGAAGTAGATCCAGAAACTAAAAAAGACACACCTACCGCTCAAGATATGCTTGATGCAAAATTCAAAGAATTCCTTCAAGCTAAAAAATCTGGTGAATTGAAAGATTTTGAAAGCGTCAAAAAGATGTATGATGATTACCATGAGATGGCGTATAATGCTATTCAAAATGGAGAGGTCGAGAGTGGATATGCTCAGGCACAATTTGGTGCTTTTATGGATGAATATAAAAAATTCTCCAACAACAATCTTTCCAAAAATGGAGAAATCTCTTATGATGAGATTAAAAATCCAGAAAACTCTAAAGAATCTAAAAAGTTTTTGTCTGGATTTCAAGAAGAATGGCAGAAAGCTTACGATAGAATTTTAGAGAAAGATTCTTTTTCGGAAGAAGATATTGATCGTCTTATTAAACTTCGAAACACTTTTAGGAAGGATGGAATTTTTAGGTCTACCGTAAATGGTCGTTTGGATGAGGATAAATTTAAGCCTTTCAAGGATGCTTCTTCAGATATGTTTGACTTGGAGAATAAACTTCGAGATAAATTATTAGCGCAAGATAAAGATCCAGATCTAAAAAACTTCGGCCAAAACCTACCGGCTGAGATCAAAGCCGATCCGTTAGAAAGTAAAGAGAAAGAAGATCCTAAAGAAAAGCAGTCTTGGAGAAGTAGGATAATGAAATGGGGTGGAATTGCTATGCTTGGTGCAGTTTTATTTGGGGCTATGCGGTCAAATAGTTCTGAACCGAAATCTGATGATAGCGCTCCACGCACCGAACTCGTCACTAAGACTCAAGCAGAAGAGGTGAATGAGAATGAGAATGTAGATGGCGGTTTCAACCTAAATATAAATGAAAGCAACCAAGAAAAGCGGGAGAAGCTCTCTGGCAATAATCATTACGACGAAGAGGCTGATCCGTATTTTGCACAACATCCAGGAATTAATGGCTTATTTGATTCCGACGAGATAAAAGAAAGCCGTGAATCTCTTGGTCTTAATACGCAAAACATGACACCAGAGGAATTTAAGGAGTACGCTCTTAGCGAGGATAATCCTGCGATCATACAAGAATTTTTGATGACCGAACCTGCTATGCTTGAGGCATTTGGCCTAACTGCGGAAAGCGCAGAGAAGCTCTTTGATGATTATCGAAGAGAAGATGAAGATGCGTTTAACAAGGTTGCCGAAATTAGGAAGGTTTTCGCTGAAACATTTACGCAAGAAGGTACTGGCAGTCTTGATGGAGAGGCCTTCAACTCTGTATACCTAAAAGATGTTAATGGTGATGGCTCTGATCTTAACTTTGCCTACGCAAGCGATCTAAACCTCGGCGGAACGACAAGGATTATGTCCGTTGAAATAGGTGGAGTTAAGTACACCAAAGAGCTTCGAGATCAGTGTGGTGGGCAAATTGTCTTCAGATTAAGTGATGGAACTATTGTTGAGATTCCACCATATATTAAGGAGATACCAGCACCGACTCCAACCCCACCAAACACACCTCCGGAAACCCCAAAAAATCCAAACTTAAAACCTCAGGATATAAAGGATAGCTCAACCGTACTTGACGCAGGGGAGCAAAAGAATGATGTTGCTCATGACCAGGATGGTTACAAGGACCAAACCCCAGATGTTTCTCCCGGAACTGAAAGTAAAGACATTGACGCTGGCAATATAGATAATTCTCCTCGCGTTGATGTAGACAAAGAAGAGGATCAGGGGGCTAATCAAGCTGTCGAGAGTGACGAATCGCGTCAGCAAGATCTTCAAAACAAACAAGGAGAAGATCTACAGAGACAGGGAGAGAATAATGCCGAGGTCGGCGAGAACACACAACTTACCGATATTGGCGGTGGAATAAAGATTGACCAACAGGGCAATGTCTACTTGCCTGACGGAAGTGTAGTTCCGTATAATGGAAATTAAAAATAAAAGGTAAAAAATGAAAATTTCAAAAATACTTTCATCAATTGGAATTTCGTTCTCTATTGCGGTGATCTCTACGGTCGCCGCATCGGCCTGGGGTCCGGAACGATCCACTTTTACAGTGGAGAACCCTGCAACTTACCCAACATTTAACTCTATAACCAATGATCCTCATATTGGTGACGAGAGAAATTTTGTCAGGATAAGGGAAGTTGGAGCGCCTAAATTTGTTGATAGTGTCGATATCGTTCCAGGTAAAGAATATGAAGTTCAAATCTACTATCACAATAACGCCCGAAGCGATCTCAATGCTCAAGGTAGGGGTGCGGCTCTAAATTCAAAAATTAAAGCAACCCTGCCGAGTGTTGTAAAAAAGGGATCGAAAGTTGATGTATCTGGGGAGATTCTTTCTTCGAATGCTCGACCAAATAGAGTGTTCGATCATGCGACTATAAATTCCCCACAGAGAGATGTGGCGCTTCGATATATTATGGGTAGCGCTAATATCACCTCAAATGGTGCAATTAACGGAATGGCTTTGGACGCCAATCGCCTCTTTGGCGAAGGTCATCTGATTGGATATTCTGCATTAAATGGCGTTTTGCCTGGATGTTATCAATATTCTGGATCCGTTAAATTTAAATTTGTGGCAGACTATGCAGATTTCAACATTTCGAAAACCGTATCCAAAACAAATGCTAATAGTTTCCAAAAATCCCAAGATGTTAATGCTGGATCTATAGTTGATTTCAAGATTCACTATAAAAATACTGGAACTACGACGCAAAACAATGTTAATATTATGGATGTTCTTCCAAAAGGTATGACATATGTTGCGGGTTCGACTAAATTGTTTAATAATCTTTTACCTAACGGAAAAGTCTTGAATGATGCGGTCGTTACTGCTAATGGCGTAAATATTGGTGATTATAGAACAGGCGCAGAAGGCTATATAATCTTTAAGGCTAAGGTCGCCGAAGAAAAAGATTTGATTTGTGGAGTTAATACGCTAACTAATACAGCGCATATTCGAACAAATAATGGCAATAAGAATGATACTGCGACGGTCAATATTAGTAAAAAATGTACACCGCCACAAAAAGACTTCTGCCAAGTTATCGGCAAAACCCATCTCAAGAAAAATGACCCTAAATGTTTCGAGCCTTGCCAAATCAAGGGCAAAGAGCATTTGAAAAAAGACGATCCAAAATGTTTCGAACATTGTATTGTTAAGGGTAAAGAACATCTCAAAAAAGATGATCCTAAATGCAATGATCCGTGTCCAGTAAAGGGCAAGGAGCATCTCAAGGCTAACGATCCAAATTGTTACCAGCCTTGCGAAATTAAAGGTAAAGAGAATTTGAAATCTACTGATCCAAATTGCTCAGAGCCTTGCCAAATCAAGGGTAAAGAAAATCTCAAATCTACAGATCCTCTCTGTGGTGAAACTCCTGCAGAACTTCCAAAAACTGGTCCAATGGAAGCCGCTATGATGATTATCGCAATGACGGCGCTCAGTGGTGCAGTAGCATACTGGTTCCGCAGTCGGGAAGAAATGAAAAAGATTACTAACCTTGGTGCAAAGAAGGAAATCAAGACTCCAGAAATTACGCCAAAGAAAGATAAATAATCTTTTCCATAAGTCCTAAATTTAGCAAAACTCCGCGCTCGCATGCGGGGTTTTGTTCATTTTTTGAGTAAAATGCTTATGTCGCACAATAATAAAAATCTCCCTGAGTAGGGGAGATTTTTAAAATGGCTGGCCGCCTTAATATTATTTAATCGAAGTAATTTCGATTTTAGTGTATTTTTGACGATGTCCGTTTTCTTTGTGAACACGCTTTTTGGCTTTGTAGCGGATCACACGGATTTTTTCGCCCTTAACAAGTTCGTCAACAACTTTTGCGGAAACCTTCACGCCTTTCACAAAAGGTGTTCCAACTTCCACTTTGTCGCCATCAATAAGCATCAAAGCGTCGAGTTCGAGTTCTTTTGTTCCTTGCGGGAGGAGGTCCACCAGAAGGGTCTCTTTTTCGCTAACGATAAATTGCTTACCGCCAACTTTTACGACTGCTTTTTTCATAAAATCCTCATTAAAGTTAATATCTATACAATTTTAACAAATTTTGGCTAAAAAATCAAGACTAAAAATATTGGCAAGCACGAGCGTTTTATGATATAATGGGCGTATGAAGGTGATTTCGATTACGAATCAAAAGGGAGGCGTGGGCAAAACCACGAGTTCTATTAATATTGCTTTTTATTTGGCTAAAATGGGATTCAGGACGCTTTTACTTGATTTTGATCCTCAGGGAAATGCCACTAGTGGGCTTGGTGTAGATAAAAATACTTTAAGCGGAACGATGAGCGATGTTATCTCCGGCGAGAAATTTTTGAAAGATGTGATTTTGGATACCGAGTGGGATAATTTGAAGATTGCTCCAGCGACGCCAGTTCTCGCCAATACAGAAGTAGAACTTGCCAATGAAAAAGGGCGATTCTCTAAGTTGAAGGCGGCTCTTGCGAGCGTTAATGAGAGTTTTGATTTTGTGATTATCGACAGCCCGCCGAGCCTTTCTCTTTTGACTGTGAATGGATTTATTGCCAGTGATTTTTTGATTTTGCCAGTTCAAGCGGAATTTTACGCTATGGAGGGGCTAGGGCAATTGCTTGAGAGTATGAAACTAGTGAAAAAAGGTATGAATCCCGATCTTGAACTCTTGGGGGTTTTACCAACAATGGTTGATTCTCGGACCACTTTGAGCGGCCAAGTTTATGAAGAAATCAAGCGATTTTTCCCTGGTAAGGTATTTAACACGCCAATTCCGCGCAATATTCGTCTTGCTGAGGCGCCAAGTCATGGTGTGCCGGTTGGTGTTTATGATAGATTTTCCAAAGGCGCAAGGGCGTATAAGGCCGTAACTAAAGAAATTATTCAACGCGTGAAAGGAGAAAAATAATGGCTAAAAAAGGTTTGGGGCGTGGGTTTTCTTCGCTTATACCTACAGATCTGCTAATTGACGATCAATTCGATCCCACATTAGGGGTTGATGTCGAAATCTCAAAGTTGATGGAAATTCCTCTTGCCAAAATTTCTGCCGACCCAGATCAGCCCCGCCGACATTTTGATGAAGAAGCATTGGCAGATCTGGCTAACTCTATCAAGGTTCATGGTGTTCTTCAGCCAATTGTAGTGATTAAAAAGGGTGATAAATTTGAGATTGTCGCTGGCGAAAGGCGTTTTCGCGCGTCTAAATTAGCAGGACTTGAAAAAATCCCTGCTATCATCAGAGAACTTTCCGACCAGAACCGCCTCGAACTCTCTCTTATTGAGAACCTCCAGCGTTCTGATCTCAACGTTCTTGAAACGGCGACCGCATATCTCAAACTCCGTGAGCAATTCAATATGACCGCCAAGCAGATTGGCGAGCGTGTTGGTGGGCGGAGTGAGAGTGCGGTGCTCAACACACTTCGACTTCTTAATTTGCCGGACGAGGTTAAAAAACACGTTTATTCTGGCGAGTTGAAGGAGGGTCAGGTTAGGCCTCTCCTGAAAATAGATGAAGAAACTGTGCTAAAAATTTTGCCAAAAATCATCGAAGAGGGCTGGACTGCGCGTAAATTAGAGCAATTTTTGGTTCAATATAAAAAAGAGTCCGAGAAATCTGGAGATAAAAAGCCTAAAGAGATCGTTAAGATGCCTTTCGAAAGCACCACAAGGCGCATCTCGAAATGGCTTAAAACTGATGTAAATATCAAGGCTTCCGCTCGTGGGTCTGGACAGATCATCATTAAATTTAAGAGCGAAGAAGAGCTTAAGAGGCTCGAGGAAATTCTTTCTAAGTAATCTAAACCCTCTCGAGAATGAGAGGGTTTAGATTAGTAATCTTGAGAATACGTAAAATTCCTGATTCCATTGAAGGGGAAGATCCGCAAAGCAACTGGGCCGACTATCTGATATAGTGGGATTGTGCCAAGTCCGCTACGGGAGTCATACGATCCCGATCCCTCTCTATTATCTCCGGAGACAAAGATCTCGTCTTCAGGCACTGTCCATTCTCCATCGTGAGAGGTGTATTTTTTGGGCTCATTATTAAAGTTTTTGTCAACGTCAAAGCCATCCGGATGTTCTTTGTTATAAACAGTCATCTTGCCGTTTTCTACCTTGACTTTTTCTCCGGCAAAAGCGATAACTCGTTTAATTATATATTGATCTTTTTGTCCAGTGGTAAAGTGCGGATTTTTGAAAACAATTACATCTCCTCGGTTGGGTTTATAATTGGAATTGGTTAAATTGGCCCAAGTTGCAGGGATCCTGCTTACAATCACGCGATCGCCATCATGGAGCGTGTTTTCCATACTTCCGCCGACCACAGTATAGGTTTGAAAAAGAAATGAATTTATCAAAATCGTTCCTACGCTAACCGCAAAAACAAAACTAAAAATACCTAAAACATCGGATAAAAGCGGATGACGCTGCCAAAAATTACTCTTCATTATTCTATTTTAACACAAGCAAAAAACTTTTTCAATTATGGTTAAAATTTTATAAGTGTGATATAATTATAAAATATGGAGTTTATAAATCTTTCAAAAAAACATTCGTTGGCGAGTAGTATTTCTCACACCTTGCTTAATATTTTATTAGTTGGGGCGGTTTGGCTTTCAATTTATATTACCAAATTTCCGTTTATTGCGATTGGTCTTGTGTTGGTTTCAAAATGGCGTACTTTTGCTGTACGGCCACGATATTGGATTGTAAATGTTAAGTCTAACTTGGTAGATTTGATATTCTCGATTGGTATCGTCCTTTTGATGTGGCACAATGGCGCGGAGTATCTGTTGTCTACGGCAATCTTGGTGGGTCTTTATGTGATTTGGCTGACCTTTTTGAAGCCTCAAAGCACGGAAATTTATATGAAATTTCAAGCAATTTTGGCTGTTCTTATTGGATCGATGGCGTTAGTGTCAATCTCTTATGCTTGGAATCAAGAAGTGGTCGTTTTGATGGGATTCTTGATTGGATATGCGAGCCTTCGACATATTTTATCGGTTGATGGGGAGAAGAACATCGAGATTTTTAGTCTGTTCTGGGGTGTTATTGTTGCAGAAATGTTTTGGCTATTTAGTTTTTGGACTACTGGCTATGCGCTCTTTGGGATGAAGAACTTTATAGTTCCACAAGTTTCGATTGTGGTGACTACGCTAAGTTTTGCGGTTTTCGAATTTATCCTTAATTTCAAAAATCCAGAAAAATCCAAAAAAGATTTATTGTTGCCGATTGGTATGATGTTTTTGCTTTGCTTTATTTTGGTGGTGTTTTTCTCTGGAAGCGCAAGTGGGATTTAATCAATAAGAAAGGTGGATATGAAAAAAGTTAAAAAGGACAAAAGTTTTATTATCGGGATTTTACTGGCGGGCGGATTTGGGTTGGTGCTAACTGGAGTTGTTGTTTCGAATAAGATCCTAAAGAGAGAGTTGGTGCAAAATTCAAACTCTTCGTTTCAGACAGTAGAAAATTCTGAATTTTCAAAAACTAATCATTCAGTTGAAGAAGTGGCGCAAAAAATTTCGCCAAGCGTTGTGTCTATTGTGGGGACTGGCTCTCGTAGCTCTATCTTTGGTGTTCGAGCGACGCAGAGTGCTGGAACAGGTGTCGTAGTATCTAAAAATGGCTATATTGTTACCAATAAGCACGTTATTGAGGGTAAGAACTCAATTTCTGTAGTTATGAGCAATGGTGATATCTATGAAAATATTAAAATTGTCGCCAAAGATCCACTAAATGATTTAGCATTCTTGAAGATCGACGGTGTAGACAATTTGACTCCAGCAGAACTTGGTGACAGTAAGAAATTAAAAGTCGGTCAGCAGGTTGTGGCTGTTGGGAATGCTTTGGGCCAATACCAAAATACTATCACTTCTGGAATTATCTCTGGAATGAATAGAAATGTTGAAGCATCCGATGGCAGTGGCGATGCGGAGTCGCTATCTGGTATGATCCAGACCGATGCGGCGATCAATTCTGGCAATTCTGGTGGGCCTTTGGTGAATTCTCGTGGCCAAGTTATCGGAATAAACACGGCCAAGGCTACAGATGGAGATGGTATTGGATTTGCGATCCCTATTTCTTCAATTAAAGGCATGCTTAAATCTTTAGTAGAAAAAGGTAGAGCAGACAGGGCGGTTTTGGGTGTGAGTTATCATGCGTTAACCCCAACTATTGCTAAATCTCAAAACTTGCCTATAAACTACGGTGCTTATCTTTATAGTCAAGATGGTCAGCGTGTAGTAGCGTCTGGCAGTCCGGCAGAGAAGGCAGGCTTGAAGAGCGGTGACATAATCACAGAAATCAACGGAGAAAAGATTGGCGAATCTGGGACACTCCTAAGTCTTGTATCTGAGTACAGTGTTGGCGAAACTATCAAATTGACAATCTATCGCGGTCGGGAGCGACTCGAGAAGTCATTAACTCTGGAGGCGTACAGCAACTAAAAATAGCAAGTTCTCGCTTGCTATTTTATTTTTTCAAAAACTAGAGTGTAATTTTGTTTTTGGACCAGCCGGAATTGGTGATTTTTTGCTACATCTTCCAAATCTTGGAATTGATCCGGGTCGGCTTCGATGAGTAAAAATTTTATACTTGGCAAGTTTTGTGCTTGCTGAAACAATTTTTTATACAGGTCCAGGCCGCCATCTTCTGCGTAGAGAGCAATTTGTGGTTCATGATTAAGTTCATTTTCTTCAGAAAAGTCGATCCAGTTTTGGTCTACATAAGGTAAATTGGCAGTTAGGATTGTAATTTTTTGGAGAATGCCTTGAGGGATTTTCTCTAATAGATCACTCTCGAAAAGCGGAATTTCTTGATTGAGTATTTTTTTGGCGTTTAGATTGGCGACAGCAAGAGCGGACAGAGAAATATCGCTTGCGAATACTTCGAGATTTTTGTTATCTCCAAAATTTTTATGGAATTCTGCCAAGATTGAAATAGGGATAATACCTGAGCCGGTACCGACATCCAATATAATATCTCCTTCGATGTATAAATTTTTTATACAGTCGATCAGAGTTTCAGTTTCTGGGCGCGGAACGAGTACACTATTATTTACAAAGAAATTTCTGCCGTAGAATTCTTTTTCCTGAAAAATATAAGCAAGTGGAACGCGTTTTGCCCGTAGATTGAGCCAATTATTGGCATGAAAGATTTGTTGCTTGGTGAGTTTTTTGTCGGGCTTGGCGTGAAGATAAGTGCGCTCACGACTAAGAACTTTAGACAAGATTAACTCGGCATCCAGATTGGCGGATGGAATTTGCGCTTGAGTAAGTTTTTTGTTCGCGCGAATGAGCCATTCTTGAATGGTGTTTTTCATCTGCTAATTCTTTGCGCCTTCCGCGAGAAGTTCAAGTTCGTAAGCATGGAGATGCTCGAAGATATCACCAATTTGACCGTTCATCGCTGCCGGGATGTTGCTTCGAGAGTAGCCAATGCGGTGATCTGTTATGCGATCTTGTGGGAAGTTGTAAGTTCGAATTTTCTCCGAGCGGTCGCCAGATCCAATGAGGTTACGGCGCTCTGCGGTGAGTTTGGCATTTTCTTCGTCGATTTTAGCCTGAAGAAGACGCGCACGCAAAATACCCATTGCCTTTTCTCGGTTTTTGATCTGGGATTTTTCATCTTGATTGGTTACGACCATGCCTGTTGGAATGTGGGTGATTCGAACAGCGGAGTCGGTAGTGTTGACAGACTGTCCGCCGTGACCGCCACTTCTAAATACATCAACGCGAATGTCGTTGGGTGCGATTTCGATTTCAGCCTCTTCAGCCTCTGGTAGAACGGCCACAGTAACGGTTGAAGTATGAATGCGACCTTGAGATTCTGTTGCAGGGATGCGCTGGACTCGGTGAACGCCACTTTCGAACTTCATTTTAGAGTAGGGCGCATCGCCTTTAACGCTAAAGACAACTTCTTTATAACCGCCCGCGTCGTTGGCGGATTCGTTCAATAGTTCGGTCTTGAGAGAATTTTGCTCGCAATATCGCAGATACATACGATAAAGTTCCGCCGCAAAAAGTGAAGCCTCGTCGCCGCCTGCACCTGCGCGGATTTCGACAATGACGTTTTTGTCGTCGTTGGGGTCTTTAGGGGTTAGCATCACGAAGAGTTCTTGCTCGAGTGCTTCGAGTTTTTCTTCGCTATCAATGATTTCTAGTTTGGCAAGTTCGGCAAGTTCACCGGTTTCGAGAGAGGCGAGTTCTCGGGCTTCTTGGATGTTTTTTTCGAGAGTTTCTCGCAGTTCTCCCTTTTCAATGATTTTTTCAAGTTCAGAAAAGCGCTTATTTTTGGCGGTAAAATCTGGACTAGAATATGCGGTTGGCATACTCAAAAAGTCGCGAATTTCCGCGTATTCCGCTCGAAGTTTATCAAGATTTAGTTCAATTTTTGGCATATAGAGTAATTATAGCAGATTTGAGCAGAAAATTAAAGAGTTGAAAAACGGTTGTGGTTTTGGTATGATTTTAGTATGAAAACGTGGCGAGAATTCATTGAAGCAGAGGCTGAGAAGTATTATTTTCGAAGGCTGATCAGAAGAGTCGATATGGAGCGCGAAACTAAAGAAATTTTTCCTTCGCGCGAAGAAATGTTTTCTTGCTTCCGAGCCTGTCCGCTCGAAAAAACAAAAGTTGTGATTATCGGTCAAGATCCGTATCACGGAGTGGGGCAAGCGCATGGAATGAGTTTTTCTGTTAAAAAGGGTGTTAAGATTCCGCCTTCTCTTCAAAATATTTTCAAAGAGTTGCGTGATGATTTGGGGTGCGAGATTCCGCCGCACGGTAACCTTGAGGCGTGGGCAGAGCAGGGCGTGCTGCTTTTGAATACGGCTTTCAGCGTTGAAAAGGGTAAGCCTGCCAGTCACGCCAATCTTGACTGGATGGAATTTACGGAGAATATTCTTGATTTTTTGAATGAGTTTGAGCGGCCGTTGGTGTTTATTCTTTGGGGAGCACACGCGCAAAAAGTTGGTGCGCGGATTGCCAACCCGCAACATCTTAAGATTGAGAGCACCCACCCGTCGCCGTTTTCAGCCAGTCGCGGATTTTTCGGTTCAAGGCCGTTTTCGAAGACGAATGATTTTCTTCGAAAAAATAATCTGGAAGAAATCGATTGGCGGATAAAATACTAAGAATACGACAGAACAAAAATCTCGCCCGAATTGGACGAGATTTTTGTTCTTATCGCTATCGCTCTGCTTTTTTGGCTGCTTGAGCGGCTGCTTTTTTGGCTTTGTTTGCCAATGCTTCTTTTCGAGCCTGAGCCATTTCTTGTGCGCGTTTGAATCGGTCCACGCGACCTTCGGTGTCGATGATTTTTTCTTCACCGGTGAAGAATGGGTGGGATGCGCTAGAAATATGGATTTTTACCAAAGGATATTCTTGGCCGTCTTCCCATTTGATAGTTTCTTTTGAATCTGCTGTTGAGCGAGTCAAGAAAGCAAATCCAGCCACCTCGTCGCTAAATACGACAGGGCGATATTCGGTTGGATGTAAATTCTTTTTCATAACTTTTCTATTTTAGCATATTTTTTGAAGAAATAAAAGCCCTAAATTTCTTGCTTTTTTCTCCAAAATTTGCTAAAATATTCAAGTAATATAAACTAATGAAACAATTTTTGGGAAAATTCCTTTCGAAAAGTGCGAAATCTATTTCGAAAATCTCCCAAAAATAAAGACAAAGGAGTTACAATGTCTGTAGAAGTTGACATCAAGCAATTGCTTGAAGCAGGTGTTCACTTCGGTCACAAAACACACCGATGGCACCCAAAAATGGCGCCTTACATCCACAGCAAGCGCCAAGATAGCCACATTATTGATTTGACAAAAACTGTCGAAGCGCTCGAAAAGGCTCTTCCAGTTATCACTAAGACTGTCGAATCTGGCAAAAAAGTTCTCTTTGTTGGAACTAAAAAGCAAGTTAAAGATACTGTTCGTGAAGCGGCTCAATCTGTAAATCAACCTTTTGTTGTTGAGCGATGGGTTGGCGGTATGCTCACCAACGCCGGCACAATCAACCAGCAAATCAAGAAACTAAAAACTCTTGAAAAGCGAATGGAATCCGGTGAACTCGCAAAGCGCTACTCCAAGTTGGAGGTTCAACGCTACGCTGAAGAAATCGAAGTTTTGAACACTCGCTATGGCGGTATCAAAGATTTGATGGGCAAGCCTGGAATTGTTTTTGTAACTGATGCGATCGCCGACGCTAACGCAATCCGCGAGGCTAAAGTTCTTGGTATTCCAGTAGTTGCGCTTGTTGATACCAATGTCAACCCAGATGGTATCGATTTCGTAATACCTGCTAACGATGACGCAATCAAGGGCGTAAAATTGCTTGTTGATTATGTTGTTGAAGCAGTAAAATCTGCAAAGACTGAAAAATAATTTTCGAATTTAAGGAGAAAAAATGGCTGTTTCTATTGAAGAAATCAAAAAACTCAAAGAATTGACAGGTCTTGGTCTTACCGACGCTAAAGCCGCTTTGGTTGATGCAGATGGTGACTTCGACAAGGCTCTTGAGGCGCTTCGAAAGAAGGGTTTGACCAAGGCTGAAAAGAAGGGTGACCGCGAAGCGCGAGAAGGTTTAGTTGAATCATACGTTCACGGTGGCCGAATCGGCGTAATCGTTGAAGTTAACTGTGAAACCGACTTTGTTGCGCGAACTGACGACTTCAAAAACTTTGCGCACCAAATCGCAATGCAAATCGCTGCAATGGCGCCAACTTACGCCAACGAATCCGACATTCCTGCAGAAGAAGTTGCTCGTGTCCGAGCGGAAGCAGAAGAGCGAGTTACTAAAGAAGGTAAGCCAGCCGACATCGCTGAAAAAATCGTTGACGGTCAGGTTAAAAAATACTTCGCTGAAAAAGTTTTGTTGTCCCAATCTTACATTATGGATGATAGCAAAACTGTTGAGCAATTCTTGAAAGAAACTATCGCAAAACTTGGTGAAAACATCGTTGTGCGACAATTCTCAAGAATTGAACTTGGCGTTAATGAATAAAATCCATAAGGGATTTATATAAATACTGAAATCAATCGCTAAAATGCGGTTGATTTTATTTTTGTAAAAAATTATAAAATTTTGTTGACTTTATTAAAAGCTTATGCTAAAATTATAATACTGCGAGAGAAAACAATACAAAAATAAATTCAAATAAATTAAGTGCTATTAATATTGTTTAATTTTTGTAGAGTTTTCTTTCGAAATTCTACTTTAGGGAGATAAAATTTTTAATGAAAGTTAAAAGAGCTAGACTAAAGTCTTTTGTGGCTGTTGGTGTTATATGCTTTGGTGTTGCGGCTGGCTTAGCTTTGCGTAATAATTTTGCTAAAAATAATGACGAGAGCGCAAAAGCCTCGGTCGCTAATGTGGGGTCGATTTATGCTGATTTAGGCGAAATCATGAGCGGTAATTATGGTGAGAAAGCTCTCGAAATATCACTTGTTGGAACTCGCTATAAATTTGACATGTCTCCGCAAAATCAAGCGGTAATAAAGAGTCTTTTTAGTATATCCAGCGGTACCGGAATAAGATCTTCAGTTGGATATAAGTATTTTACTTTCGACAATAGTAGATCGGTGATAATCACGGAAAAGAAGGTATACATTGATATTAATCACCTGAAATCTCAATTGTCCGACATAAATTATTTATGTAGCGGCAATACGGCTTGTGGTCCCACAGAGCCAGCAATCTTTGAACACAGTCTTACTGGTGACCTTTCCAAGATTAAAATAATCGATGATTCAAGCAATCCTGGATTTAATAGCGGAGATATTAATGTTTCCGTAAGTAGAGTTAACCTTAATGAAAGAAAGGCTGTTCAGCTCACCGTTAAGGGTTTGGATAATGTTAGACCCAATCAGGTTTCACTTAACGGCACCGAGAATGCCATAATACAGTCCTACATTACAGATAATGGAGAAGTTAAACCTGAAGAGTTCTTTGATAAGGAATTGATTAAAAGAGGGGGTCTTAAGCTTGAATGGTATGGTAATCCAATAGAGAAACAATATCTCGGATATCATCAGGGCGTTGTGCGAGTTTCTCGTGTTGGTGATGGCGGAACTTTTTATAGAGATTATACTGTTTCTGCTCGCATTGAGAGGGCTGTTGATACCACTGCTCCAGTATTTAGCGAGGCTTTCCCGCATCCAATTATATCCAGAAAGGGCAGGGCTATATCTATTGACGATTTGAGAGCTGAAGATCCAGAAACTACGATTGTTCAATTTAGCAATAACTCTCGCGCCATAAATCTCAATACTGTGAATCCTGCTGTAGGCAACTATAACTTGGTTTATACGGCTAAAAATGGAGAGGGCTTAATATCTACTTTAGAAAGGCAAGTTGAAATAACTGATGCGGACAATCTTCAGTCTAGGATTGAGGAGTCTAAGAAGCTTCTAGCTAAGAATAAGAAGCTGGGTGTTTTCCATGATACTTTTAAGTCTATAGTTGATGAAGCCCAAAAAATCTTGGATAATAATGAGTCGTCCCAATCAGGAATTGATCAAGCTGTGGAAAACCTAACTGAGGGCTTGATTTATAAAAGGTTTGTTGGTTTTATTAAATTTCAAGAGCTTATTGAATCTTTAGAAAAGGAAAGTCAAGCCGTAAGGCAGGATCCATCTGTGGTCGGGGCTTTAAATATTGCAAATATGTTTGTCGAACGGCAATCGAGGGGTCCTAGTCATGATGGCGGTGGCACTGACCCAATGGTTGCTAGTTGGTATGACGACTTGAATAATGCCATAACTTCAGCTAAAGAAAGAATCCGTGCGCAAGAAGAGGCTGCTGAGCGTGAGCGACAAGCTGAGCAGAATCGCCAAGATCAAGCTCGTCAGGCTGTCGAAAAAGCAACTCAGACTCTTCTTCCTGCGGATATTCAGTCTGCGAAGGATAAAGTTTCTGCGGTAAAAACTGAGAATATCAAAAATGAACTTAACGCTAAAATTCAACAAGTTGAATCTCTCCTAAATAAAAGAAATGAGCTTCAAGCTGAAATTTCTCGCGCGGAATCCGCTTCGACTATCGGAATGACGCCACAAAGCAGTGAGGCTCTGGTTAATGCTATTAAAGAAGCTAAAGCCAAATTGTCAGATAAGACGATTCCGCAAGACCAAATTCAGTCTCAGATCGACTCCGTAAAGAGTGCGATTTCTGGACTAAAAGTAGATAAATCCGCTCTCCAGGCATCTATACAAAATGCTGAATCTCAGCCTGATCAAATAAAAAATTCAGTCAAACAGGCCCTCGATGCGGCTAAATCCATTGATTCAAATCCGAATCCAACAGTCAAACAAGTTAGCGATGCTAAAAATAACCTTGACAATGCTTTAAGGAATGCCATTGCTGAGGCTGAAGAAAAAGCTCGTCAGCAAAAAGCAAAAGAAGCTGTCGATGCTGCCACGTCTGGAGATCTCGCGAAAATCAACCAAGCTCAAGAGGCCGTCAATCAGGTCAATAACCCAGAAGCAAAAGCCAAGTTCCAATCTGAGCTTGACTCCGTAAAGTCTCGCCGAGATGAGACTGTCAAATCTCTTCGTGAGGCTATTGCGAGAGCTAAAGCAACCTCTGTCGACGGAATGACTCAAGAATCTTCTGACAAGTTAAAACAAGCAATTTCTTCCGCTGAAAATATTGTTGGATCTGCGTCTGATATTCGAACGATCGAAGAATCTAAAAACTCTATCGAGTCTGCCGTAAATAATCTTAGAGCTGATAAGACTCAGCTGAAAGAGGCTATTCGAAATGCGATAAATCAGCCAGGGTACGTCAAATCGGAGATCGATTCTGCTCTAAATGATGCTAAGTCTGTTGAGCAGAGTACCAATCCGAGCGTAAGTGAAGTTTCTGTTGCCAAAAATAAACTTGAAGAGGTCGTCAGAAACTCTCTTCAATCAGAGAGCAATCGCCAGCAAAAGGCAAAGCAGGCGCTTCAATACATTGAGGCTTCTGACCGGCCTACAGACACTGATTCGGCGCAGAATTTAATCAATGTCGTCAAAGACCCTAAAGTTAAGCAAGAACTACAATCGGCCCTTGATGAGCGCAAAGCCTTCTTCGAAAAATACAATAAGACTCGAGAGGAGCTGGGTAAATTGATCGAGAAAGCTAAAAATATTTCAACAGAAGGCAAGACATCTGCGTCCGTCAACGCCTTAAAAGAAGCTCTTGAGGTTGCAGAGCTGGATTACGTAGACCGTTCTTCGACGATTGATGCTTTCGAGATTTCTATACAAAATCTCAATAACGCTCTTTCTGGTCTTAAAACCGACAAAGCTGACCTTATCGATGCGATAGTTAAGTTCGACTCACAGCCAGAATATGTTAAGAATTCGGATGAAGCTAAAAAAGCGCTCCAAGCCGCTAAGGCCGTTAGCTCGCAAGATAATCCATCCGTCGAAGATGTCGAAGAGAAGACACGAGCGCTTATCGACGCAATCAATAAACAAATTCGAAGTGAAAATTCACGCCAAGAAGATGCCAAGAAGTTAATCGAAGGCGCCAAAACTGAAATCGAAAACAACCTTAAAAACAAAGATGAGCTTCCTGCTGTTGATGTTGAAAAACTCAAAAATGCGATTGAGGCCGTTCAAGATTCAAACAAAAAATCTGAATTGGAAGAACAACTCAAACAAATTGAAAAAGCTATCGAAGACAAGCGTCTGAAAATTGAAGAGGACAAGCGAGTCCAAGCTGAAAATAAGCTTCAAGAAGAGCTAAAGAGGCGTCGAGAAGAAGATGCTCGTCGTTTGGCAGAGGAGGCGGAAAAGAAAAACGCAGAAAAACAACTTTCTATTCCAAACACAGGCCACCAAAGACAAGATGACGGATTCGATTTTGCGCCAATCTTAGCAATTATTGGCGGAATCGGAATAAGTGGGACGATTTTTGCTAAAAGTAAATTTCGAAAAGTAAAATTCTAAAAACTCCCCTCATTAAAAAAGAACTCTCTAGATATGAGAGTTCTTTTAATTTATAGAACTGCTTTTTCTACCGCCGCGATAATGCGGATATCGCGTGCCTCGAGATCGCTGTCTTCATCAAGGCTTGTCAGACCGAAGAGTTCTTCTGCGCCTTGACCGAATTTTGCCCGCAAGTGCTTCTTCCAGCCACCTTTGGCGTCGCGTTTTAACTCGACTTTCTCTTCGAATTCTACTCCACGAAAGAAACTTTTTTCGACTGGCAGAGCCACGCGTAGGGCGGTGCGACCAATTTTTTCGATGCGGATTTTGTAAGTTTGCTCTAAAATTGGATCTTTAAAATTGATAATTTTTACTGATTTTTTGTTTTTCATTTGATTCCTTTTGTTTATTTTTCTTAAAAACTAATTATATATTAACACAAAAAGCCTAAAAAGTCAATATCTGACCGCCATCAAAAAGATTTTTCTTAAAAACCCTTGACAAAGCCAACTACTTGGTATAACATAGAAGTATGAATAACAAGGAAGAAGTCCAAAAATATGCGGCACAAATGTCCACTCAGATGAGAAAGGGCTTTGTGGCGTTTTGCGTGCTGAAGGTCTGCGCTAAGAAGCCAATCTATACCAGCGACATCATCAAGGAGTTGAAGGACGCTGAGTTGGTGGTGGTCGAGGGGACGATTTATCCGTTGCTTTCTCGGCTTCAAAAGGATGGACTTTTGAGCCACGAGTGGCAAGAGAGCGAGCAAGGCCCTCCACGCAAATACTATCAAATTACAGACTTTGGACAAGAAATTGTCCGTGTCGTGGGGCAAGAAATTGCTCAACTCAACCAAACTATGGAGAAATTATAGGAGATTTTATGAAAGAAATTACCAGAATTCATCTCGCCAAAGTGCCTTTCGAGATTGAAATTGAAGCCAAAAAGCAATTCGAAAAATATTTTCTTGAACTAAAAAAGTGTTCGAATGAAGAAATTTTGAGCGATGTTGAGATCAGGATTGTCGAGATTTTGGCGGAAAATGGCGTTACGGCTGGCGGAATAATTACAGAGGCGGAAATCACCAAAATTCGCGCACAAATTGGAGAGCCAGAAGTGTTCTTGGGCGAGGATTTTGCTGCTTCCGCTAAGTCTGAAGATCTCGAGCAAGAAGAAGTTGACCAAGCGATTCGCAGTACATTTCGAACAAAAAAGTTATACAGGGATCCCAAGAATGCGGTTTTGGCAGGTGTTTTTTCTGGATTGGGTGAGTATTTTGGCGTAGAGGCGACTTGGTTGCGCATAGCCTTTGTCATCTTGGCGATACCGACATTTGGCACTTCGCTGATGATTTATATTCTGCTCAGTGTCATTATTCCGCAGGCTCGATCGGCCTCTGACATTTTGCAATTAAGGGGAGAAAAATTAACCGCCAAAAATCTCCAATCCGTCAATCAAGAATACGACTTTGAGAAGTTAGAACTTCGAAATAAAAAAATAACTCGCGCCGGCGGAATAATTGGCGGAACTGTGGCGCTTCTTGGCGCACTTGGCGGAATTTTCTTGCTGTTTTATGGAAACAACATTTTGATTGCTGGATTTAATGAGCGGACGGCGTATTTTGCTGAGTCCAGTAAGGTTGTGATTTTCGCATTTTCTAACCTCGCAGGAATAGCATTTGTGGCGTTTTGGGCCAACTTGGCGGTTGCCGGCTTCTCTAATAAATTTTCGAAGAAGAATTTGGCCGCGCTGATTGCTTCGATTTTGATAGGATTTTCATCAATTTTTGGCCTGATGGTTGGAATGAATTTTGTCCAACGCGATTATGACAAGCACGTCAAGCATAATATCGAAGTTCAAGAGTATAAAGGAGGAAATTTATGATAAAAGTTAAAAATTTGTCCAAAATTTATGGCAAAAAGAATAATCAATTTACCGCGCTTAAGAATGTCAATTTCGAAATTCCGGAAGGCAAGATCGTGGCAATTGTCGGTAAATCCGGTTCAGGAAAATCCACGCTGATCCACGCAATGAGCGGTCTCGATAAGCCCAACAGCGGTGAGGTTTATGTTGATGGCGTGGATATAATCTCGATGAGCCAGAAGAAGATCGACACATTTCGGGCGGAGAAAATGGGATTTATTTTTCAGAGTTTCTTTGTTCAGGGTAATGAAACTTGCTTCGAAAATGTCAGCCTGCCTCTCGAAATCGCGGAAGTGCCAATTTCGAAAAGAAAATATCTTGTCGAATCTGCGCTTAAGGCGGTCGAATTGAGCGACAAAATCCATACCAGAGCGCGCGATCTATCTGGTGGGCAAAAGCAACGGCTGGCGATTGCGCGGGCGATCGTCAATGCGCCTTCGATAATCTTTGCTGATGAGCCGACGGGAAATCTCGACTCTACTACTGGAGAGAAGATTGAGCAACTTTTGTTTTCGCACAATAAAAACAACGGCACGACGATTTTTATCATTACTCACGACGAAGATCTGGCGGAAAAATGCGATATTAAAATTTATATTAAAGATGGCCAAATAGCCAAAATGGAGGAGAAAAATGCGTAGAATCGACATCGCCAAGAGGGCAGGAAAAAACTTAAAACTCGCCAAAGTTAGGACGATTTTGACTGCGCTGGCAATTGCTGTTGGCGGCACGACTATTACTATGGCTTTGGCGGCTGGGCGTGGCGGTCGGGCGTACATCGACGGAATGGCAAGTCGCGTAGGTGATATGGACTCGATTAGTGTTTCGAGAAAAGTTGAGACTGTAGAAAAAGAAAAATCTTCAGGCCCTAAAAAATTAAGTCAGGTTGAAGCAGAGATAACTCAACAATTATCTGAAGAAAGTTATACTTTGAACGATGAAGATCTTAAGAAAATCTCCGCCGTTCAAGGTGTTGAGCGCGCCAATCCGCAAGTTGATATTCAAGCCAAATCTTTGACCGTCGATGGCGAAGAGTATGAAGCGACGGTAAAAGTAAAATACGACAAAAAGTCGCTTCAATTGTCTGCTGGTGAACTCAAAAACAATCTCGTTGGCACTGGCGAAATCGTGGCGCCCAAGAGTTATGTTCAACTTCTTGGCGGCCAAAAACCGAGCGATATTCTTGGCAAAACTGTTCGGATTAAATTTTCAAAAAGAGATCAATCTACTTTCGAAAAGACCTTTAAGATCTCAGCGGTCGACAACGGAACCGACGACGATCTTCGTTTTTCCTACCAGAATGAGTTTTTGATTTCCAGCGAAGACGCTACTGAAATTGCGGGTATTTCTAATGGCGGAAAGGTTGCTATATATGGAGTGATTTTTGTTCAAACCAAGAAGGGCGAAAAGCCTGCGGAAGTCAAAAATCGAATCCTCGCGCTCGGTGATCGCTACAATGTTAGCACTTTTGAAGAAGAACGCGCAAGCATTATGAATTCAGTTAATGTTGCGGCTGCAGGGTTGGCGGCGTTTGGTGGGTTGGCGATTTTGGCGAGCGTCTTTGGCATCGTAAATACACAATATATTAGCGTTTTGGAGAGAACTTCTCAGATAGGATTGATGAAATCTCTCGGTGCTAAAAAGTCTGATATCGCTAAACTTTTCCGATATGAGGCAGCACTGATTGGCTTTCTCGGTGGCGTTATTGGCGTGGCGATTGCGGCGATTTTGGCGACAATTTTCAATCCAATGATTAGTAATATGTTTAGGACCAACGGCGTTAATTTGCTTCAAATTGATCTGATTGGATCAGCAATTTTGGTGGCTGGCTTGATGCTTGTGGCGGTAGTTTCTGGATTTTTCCCCGCCCGAAAGGCCGCACGACTCAACCCAATTGATGCTCTCCGTGTTGAGTAAAATCTTCGAAAATTTTATAAAAGAAAATCTCGCATTTTGGCGGGGTTTTCTTTACTTTTGGCGCAAAGTGTGATTAAATATAAGCATTATGAAGTTTGGTGGAAATTTTGGAAAAATTCTTGTTGGCGCTATTGCTTTTGCTCTAATTGGTATTAATAGTATAAGCGCTTTGGCTACTACCGGGCCTGGGAATAGCTATATTATCGACCCCAATAAGCCTCAAAACAATAACCAAGGAAATAATAATCAGGGGAATGGAGGAAATAACTCGTCTGAAGATTTGACTATTTTATGTCAAAATACTCCAAAAGATCCTAAATGCGAACAACTCAAAATTCAAAAAAATAAACAGGATCAAGACGCCAACAACAAGATTAATGAAATATTGAAGAAGAACAAGCCGATACAGGAATGTATGCGGCGCAATCTTAGCAATTATCTTTCCTCTAAAAATATACCATCAAGCAGCGAGGGTAGACTCAAGTCGGATATCAGTAGTCTAACAGATAGAAGTTTTATAGCTAATAATAAACAAATTGACGAAAATTTAAAAGATCTCAAATCTCAATGCGAAAAAAACTCATCTCTAACTATTGACTCTGCGGAAAATGGAGACAGCAAGAATGATACTGAATGCGCCGTCCAATATTTCGGTTGGATAATATGCCCTGGCGCTCGAATAGGCACATCTGTTGTGATTGGTATTTACAGCGCTATGGCTAAAAATCTTTTAGAGATTAAATCCGCTGAGATTTTTAATACTAGTGGTGGTGCTTTTACCTATTGGATTATCTTCAGAGATATTGCTAACGTCTTGCTTGCTATAATTGTTGCAGTTATTGTATTTTCTCAGTCAACTAATCTGGGGATTTCTAACTATGGGATTAAAAAGATGCTACCGCGTTTAATAATCTTTGCGGTGATAATTAACATTTCTTTTTGGCTTGTTGCTGGCTTAGTTGATCTTTCTAACATTATAGGCTACTGGTCGTTCAGTTCACTTTCTGGAGTGGATGGGTGGAATGCACACAATACGCTTGGTAGCGACGTTGATTCACTGCTTAGAGGTAAGGCCTCTATGGGGGGTGAGTTTGCTACAGGAGTTCTTGTTGCTGGAGTCGGGCTTGTTACTGCTCTTTCTGGGGCTCTTCTGGCGATGATTCTAATCGCGATGGTTGCTCTGTTCTTGATGTTTGTGATTTTGACTGGACGCCAGGCGGTAGTTATTATGCTCTTGGTTGTATCTCCTATTGCTTTTGCATCTGCGATATTGCCAAATACCGATGGATTCTTCAATAAGTGGAAGAGTTTCCTCAAGTCTATGCTCATGATTTATCCTATTTGTTCTCTTATGATTGGAGGCCTAATCTTGACTTCTGATATTTTATATGAGATGGCCGCACAGGATAAAAATGTAGCTTTTCAGGTTATTTATGGACTTCTCCCAATGATTGGACTATTTGCTACATATTCCGTTATCAAGGGGACTCTTTCTCTAATCGACAAAATTACTGGCGGAACTGGTACTCTTTCGGGCGCGCTCAAGAATATCGAGAAGGGCGGTATGGGTATCGCTAAGGATAATCGGTTGGTGAATATGAATAAAAATCTTGGCGGAAGAATTGGTCTTAATGCACGCAAAGGTCTTGATAAGTTTGTTAATGGCAAGAGTGTTACTGGATTCGGTATTAGGAGGAAAACTTTGGGTCGACTATACAACATGGGGACCACAGCTCGCCTTAAACAACAAGCTTACGAAGCTGATCAAAAAATTTATAAGCAAGATCAAGAAATTGCCAGCTATGAGCGTAAAGGCGTTGAAAAACTCACTGACTCTGAAAGAAGAAATTACTCTCGTCTTATGACTGAACGCCGTAAGCGCAAAGCTCAAGAAACTACAGATGGAGCTGAAAGGATTAAGTCTAATATTTCTGATGTTAAAGAATATACTAACATGCTTACAAACGCCATTCAGTCTGGTAATTCTGAATTAGCTAAGCAAATACTCCAAGCCGCACATACCGATCCTAATGTTGGCGGAAAATTAAGAAAAGAAGTCAACCAAGCTATGATTGACAACCTTAATTCTAATTCAATTAACGGAAATATGGGTGATCTTTTGAAGTTTGCTCAGTCGGAATTTGGTGGCAAGATTAAAGAGGCCGATGCTGTTCAGGGAAAGTCGCTATCTAACCTTATCCAAGGTCAAGACTCTTATTCAGCTCAAGAGGCTAATGTCCAAACTCTTCAAGAAAGGGAAAACTTTGCCGCTAAGCTAAATCAAGAAGTTTATAGCAATATGTCCAATGTTGATCTGTCTAAGCAGTTTAGCCTTGAAACTTGGGCTAAAAATGCCAATGACTTGCCAGAAGCTCAACGAGCTAAAGAAGTCGCGCGCGCCAATCAGATTTTAGCTGATGATAAGCTTCTTCAAAGTATGACTGGCGAGAACATAGAGCACTTGCAGAAAGTTGCTGGGATGACAGTATCTTCTTCAATATCTATGGAGCAGGAATATTTGAAGCAAGAAGCTGAAATGCAAAAACTTAAAACCAATCTTAAAGCTGAAGTTTCCGCTGGAAGAATGACCGATGAGGAATACAATCAAAGGGTTTATACTGCGCAAAAACTCGCCAACCAAGCAGCAGAAATGCGTCTATATCAAGATGCTAGAAAAGAGCAATCTGATGCCGAAGACATCTCTCGACAAGCCCAAAATCAAGGCAATCTCCAAGAAGCCAAGGACTACCAAGAAGTAGCCCAAAAGGCGCAAGAGTCTAGAGATTATTGGAATCAGAATAATTTTCGATAATCCAAGAGAAGTTGTGGTAAAATAGTTATATGTTAGATATCAAATTCATTCGTGAAAATATTAAAAAAGTCAAAGGTGACTCACTTAAAAAGGGCTACAAAATGGCTGATGTTGATGGTGTTTTGTCTTTGGATGAAGAAAGAAAGCGCTTAAATCAACAGATTGATGAACTTAGAACTCGTCGCAACCAAATTGCCGATACTATGAAAAAGTCCGCTGACAAGCCTGCGCCAGAACTTATCGAAGAAGGCAAAAAAATTAAAGAAGGCCTCTCTCAAATGGAGAGCAAACTTCGCGAGTTTGAAGAAGAAATTTCACAAAAACTCGCCGGTATTCCAAATATTCTTCAATCAGATGTGCCGATTGGCGAAGAGGGCGATGATGAGGTTGTCCGCGTTTGGGGCGAGGATCTCGCTATTTCTAAATTTGGTGAAAGTCGCACGGGCGCAGAAGACCATCTAGATTTTGCCGTTAAAAAAGATTGGGTGGACTTTGACCGTGGGGCCAAGGTTGCGGGAAGTAAGTTTTACTTCTTGAAGGGTGATTTGGCACTTCTCGAAAACGCAATTTATCAATACGCTCTCAATAAACTTATTGCCAAAGACTTCAAATTTATGACTGTTCCGCATATGGTTAACGGCAAGGTTGCTACTGGAACTGGTTTTGCTCCGCGATCCAGCGATCAGTCTGATGAGTATTTTATCGAGAATGAAGACCTAAGTTTGATTGCTACGGCAGAAATGTCGCTCACTGGTTATCACGCCAATGAAATTCTGAACGAAGAAGACCTTCCGCTTTTCTATGCTGGGTATTCTCCGTGCTATCGCAAAGAGGCCGGCGCAAGTGGTAAGCACACCAGGGGTCTTTTCCGAGTTCACCAATTCAATAAACTTGAGATGTATGCCTATACTTTGCCGGAGCAATCTGTTCAGGCGCACGAGAAAATTCTTCAAGTTGAAGAAGAAATTTATCAAGAATTAGGCTTGCCTTACCGTGTAATCAATATCGCCAGCGGTGATCTTGGCGCTCCTGCTTCTAAAAAATATGATATCGAATATTGGAGTCCAGTTGACGGAATATACCGCGAGATTACTTCTTGCTCCAACTGTACCGACTATCAGGCGAGAAATCTCAATATCCGCGTGCGTCGCGCAGATGGCTCGCTTCAGGTTGTTCACACGCTCAACGGTACGGCTGTGTCGCTCGCACGATGTTTAGTGGCGATTCTTGAGAATTTCCAAAAGGGTGAAAACCTGGAGATTCCAACAGTTCTTCAGCCATTCATGGGTGGCCGAACAGAAATCTAAAACACTATATATAGCGTTATTGTAAAAAATACAACACTAAATGTGTTGTATTTTTATTATGCTTGTGCTAAAATAAAGATAAGTTCATTGAGAATCCAAAATTCGAAAATAGTGTCACAATTATCGGCAATTTTCGAAAATAAATTATAAAGGAGGAATTCAAAATGGCTAAAAAAATTGTTCTTTTCGTTAAAGAGAATTGTCGTCAGTGTGATATGACTAAAAAATATCTCACAGAAAATGGGGCCGACTTCGAGATTCGTTCCCTTGAAGAACGGGGTAATATTGATGAAGTTAAGTCTCTTGGCTACTCCGCTGCACCCGTTACTATTTTTGGTGACACGGTTGATATTGATGGAACTGAGGCAATTCTTAAAGAAGGCTTGCTTCATTTTGCTGGTTTTGCTCCAGGCAAGCTTGCACAGGTCGTTGCGGATTATAAAAAATCCCTTCAAGTATCATAATTTTTAACCACTTTTTCGAAAGTGGTTTTTCTTCCTCTTGACAAATCAAAAAGTTTATGCTAATATTGAACTATAAGTTAATAAAAGGAAAAATATGATTTCACAGATTGACATTACAGGAAATAAATACGAAATTGACGAAAATACCCGCAAATATGCTGAAAAACACATTGGAAAACTTGATAAATATTTGCCACGTCACGCTAAAAAATCTGCTTCAGCTAAGGTTGTGATCGAAGAAATTAACGGCGCGCACGACAATAAGTATGAAGTCGAAGCAATCTTGACCGTGCCGGACAAGACTTTAGTCGCAAAAGACCAATCTTCTAATGTTTTGGCTGCGATAGATATCGTTCAGGCCAAATTGGACGGCCAAATCCGCCGATACAAAACAGAGAAGAATCCTCGTCTCGGCAAGTCTGGATTGATGGCGCGATTTAAGCGGTCGTTCAAGCGCGGATAATTTTTAAGAAGTAAAAATCGCTCGAGTTTCGGGCGATTTGCTTTTTATTTCAAAAAATGTTATAATTTTCAAAATGCGTAAAAAAGGGAGGTGGTTCAGATGAATACGCAAGAACTTTTTGAAAAATTTGGCCGTCGTTTTGCGATCGTTGAGATTGGCGAGTCTGGCTTTTTCGACTTTTTTGAGATTTGCGCAGTTAAAAATGAGCCGCCGATTATCAAGAATATCAAGGCTACAATTACCCGGAACTCTGCTTTGCCGATATGGGGTCAAGATCTCGAGATTGAGGATTTTGAGGTGATCTTAGAAAATTACGCTCACTTTGAGGTCCTTAATCTGGCTGAAGATAAGCCGAAAAATCGCGTGATTGGGCAGATTTGCTCGGCGTGCAGCAAAATATTGCATTCCGAGGCTGGAAGCGATGAGTTTCGAAACGCGGAAAATCAAGCGATTCAACTTTTTACTCGACTTTTGCCTCGGAAGCGGATCAAATTTTTCAAAAAATAACCCCATCAAGGGGTTTTTTTTCGGCCTTGATTATGTTAAAATGGTAGCAGAATTTATACTGTTTTTGAAGGAAAGGGAGAAATGTCTAAGAAAACTGATAAGAAAAAGAAGAATGTTTTGGTTGAAGAAAACAAGGTGGAGAAGTTTTTGACCAAAGTTTTTGGTGATCCTCAGAAAAAGATTTTGAAGGATTTGCAAAAAAAAGTTGACGAAATCAACGCGCTCGAAGATAAAATCAAGAAGTTGAGCGATGAAGAAATTCGCGCAAAATTTGAAAAATTGACCAAGCAAGTTCGAAGTGAGAAAAAGACGCTCGACGAAGTTTTGGTTGAAGTTTTTGCGATCGTTCGAGAAGTGTCGGTCAGGACGCTCGGCATGCGCCATTTTGATGTTCAGTTGATTGGTGGTATGGTGCTTCACCAAGGTAAAGTTGCCGAAATGAAAACTGGTGAAGGTAAGACTCTTGTGGCGACTTTGCCAGTTGTTCTCAACTCGATGGAAGGTCGCGGCGTTCATGTTGTGACTGTTAACGACTACCTTGCTCAGCGTGACGCCAGCGAAATGGGCGCGATTTATGATTTTCTAGGGCTATCTGTTGGTGCGATTATTAATGAGGCTTCGTTTATTTTTGATAAAAACTTCGACAATGAAGCGCACGAAAACGAAGATATGCGAAAACTTCGCCCAGCAACTCGAAAGGACGCTTACGCGGCGGATATCACTTATGGAACTAATAATGAGTTTGGCTTCGACTATCTTCGCGACAACATGGTTAACGAGACGGATCTTCTTCGACAGCGCGAATTGAATTTTGCAATTGTTGACGAAGTCGACTCAATCTTGATCGACGAGGCTCGAACTCCGCTCATTATCTCTGCGCCTGCCGCTGATAATCCAGATGCTTATATTCAATTTGCTAAAATCGCCGCGCAACTCGTTCCGGAAGATTACGACTTGGACGAAAAACGCCGAAGCGTTGCGCTCACAGATGAGGGTATCGACAAGGTTGAAAAACTTCTCGGAATGAAGAATCTCTACACTCCAGAGCATACTCGTGCGGTGTACCATATAGAGCAGGCTCTTCGCGCGGAAACTCTCTTCAAGCGCGATCGGGATTATGTTGTTTCTAACGACGGCGAAGTTATCATTGTTGACGAGCATACTGGTCGTTTGATGAATGGTCGTCGTTATAATGAGGGTCTTCACCAAGCGATCGAAGCCAAAGAAAAAGTGCCAGTTCTCAATGAATCGCAGACTCTAGCGACGATTTCGTTCCAGAATTTCTTCCGCCTTTATAATAAATTGAGCGGTATGACCGGAACAGCGTTTACTGAGGCTGAAGAATTTCAGCAGATTTATGCTTTGGATGTAGTTCAAATTCCACCCAATAAGCCTGTGATTCGTGATGACAAAGAAGATCTTATCTTCAAAACTGAAAAAGCCAAGTTGAAGGCTGTTGCAGAAGAAATTAAAAAACATCATAAGGCTGGCCGTCCAGTTTTGGTTGGTTCCGCAACGATCGAAAAGAACGAGCAAATCGCCAAATATTTGGATAAAGAAGGTATAAAATACAACCTTCTCAATGCCAAAAATAACGAGCATGAGGCTTCGATCGTAGCTAAGGCTGGTGAAAAGGGTGCGATCACGCTCGCAACCAACATTGCCGGTCGTGGTACCGACATTAAACTCGGTAAAGGGGTTAAAGAACTCGGCGGTCTTGTTGTTCTTGGCTCAGAGCGCCACGAGAGTCGTCGAATTGACAATCAGTTCCGTGGTCGTGGTGGTCGTCAGGGTGACCCAGGTGAAACACAATTCTTTGTATCTACTGAAGATGATCTGATGCGAATTTTCCAAGGAGAGAAGATCGCCGTTTTGATGGATCGTCTTGGCGTGCCAGAAGATCAGCCAATTCAGCATAAATCTGTTTCGAAAATGCTTGAAAATTCACAAAAAATGGTTGAAGGCTTTAATTTCGACACTCGTAAGAATGTTGTTCAATACGACAATGTCATTAACCGTCACCGCAAGGTTGTTTACACTATGCGCCGCAAAATCCTTGAAGGCGAGGATATCACACCACAAATCAAACAATTATTGAACGAAAAAGTCCAAGAATTGGTTGAACTTCCTTCAAAAAACAATCCAGATTTTGTCAAAAACTTTATCCAGACTTTCCCCGTTGAAGAAGACACAGCGGAAGCACTCGGCTCGATTAAAAACGACAAAAAGCGTCTTGAAATTGCCAACCAGATCGTTGAAGACATTTATCTCGACAAAAGGGCTGAGATTGGTGAAGAAGATCTCCAAAAAGTTGAACGAGAAGTTTATCTTCAAGTTCTTGATACGCTTTGGATGAATCACCTTGAAAATATGGGTCACCTTCGTGAGGGCATCCACTGGCGCAGTGTTGGTCAGCGCGATCCGCTTGTTGAGTATCGTGAAGAATCACAAAAATTGTTCGAGGGTCTTCAAAATACGCTTCGAGATGAAGTTATTCGTGTGATTTTGAATGTTCGAAAGACTGATGTGCTTGTTCGAAGCGAGGAAGGCCACGAGACTGAACTCACTCGACTCGCGGAGACTGCCGTTGAAAAGGGCGTCAATGAAATCCAAAAGGGTGATAGTTTCCACGATGATGATTTTTCTACTTCAAATGTGAAGAAATCAGATAGCAAAAACGCCAAAAATGCCAAGAAAAATTCAGCCAAAAAAGCCAAAAAGGCTCAGCGCCAAAACAAGAAAAAGGGTCGCAGATAATGCGTCATCAAGTCAGCGAAGTCCGTCTGAAAAACGGCGGACGCGGGCTTCTTGTTGATGTTCCAGATGCGACCGTGATGAGTTTTAGTTTTAATTTTAGGGCTGGCAATCTTTATGTTAAGAGCCCAGAAATTTACGAAACCGCACACATTATGGAACATATGGCTTTTGGCGCCAACGCACGATTTGATTCTGAGCACGATTTTGAGTTAGAATTCACCAAAAACGGCGCCTACCACAACGCTTCTACCTCTGATACGGGTATGACTTATGTGGCGGATTGTGCTGATTTTGAATGGGAGAGGATTTTCGACCTTCAAGTTTTATCTATCAGTGAACCTCGATTTAATGAAGTTGAGTTCGAATCCGAAAAAGGAAATGTTAGAAATGAACTAACTGGCTACCTCAACAATAACGCAAGGCTTCTTTGGCCTAAGATCCAGCAGGCATTCGGTGAAAGTGTGAAGACTTACGAAGAACGCTTGGAGACGATTTCTAATATCAGGCTTGAAGATATTATTGAGCATCATCAACGCACGCATACTACTGATAATTTGCGATTTGTGATTTCTGGTAAAATTACGCCCGAGCGTCGACAAAAGATCATTGACAGGCTCGAGAGTTTACCACTTCCGAGAGGTGAGCGCTTTGAGATTGTGGAAAACGATTTACTTAATCCGAGTGAGCCGATCTTCATCCCGAGAAGTGATTTGAAGAATATCAGTTTTGGGTTTTCTATTGTCTTGCCGAGACAATTTTCAACTGAAGAAATGGACGCGTTTCAGGCGCTTAACCATATCTTGACAGGGACGATGCATTCAAGGATTTTTGGTAAGGCACGAAAGGGCGGCCTGACTTATGGCACTTACAGTGGCGTGTCGCGGGGAATGCGATCAACCTCTTGGGATTTTGAAGGGCAGGCCAACTTTGATACCGCTGAGCCGCTTTTTGATCTAATTGTCCAAGAACTTCAGAAAGTGATTGAGGGTGACATAACGCAAGAAGAAGTTGATGCGATGAAGTCTTATGCGCTTGGTAGTTTCCAGATGAGTGGTCAGACGGTTGGCGCAACGGGCGGATTCTATGCTGGGCGCTACTACTGGGATGGCACGATTAAAAATCACTCAGCGCAAGCAGAATTGATTAAGAAAATCTCTGGTGACAAAATGATTGAATTGGCGCGAGAATTCTTGCGCGAGGGTTTGTTCGTTCTAGGCGCTGTGAGTGGTGGTGATCAGAGACAGATAGAAATCCTATCTCGTAAAATTGAAGTTTTACTAGAAAATAACCGTTAGCAAAACAAAATCGAGCCAATCATTACGAAAGGCTCGATTTTATTACGCTGCTACAACTTCTACAACTGTTCGACGAACTGTCTTGCCAGTGAAAAGTTTTTTCTTAACTTGCTTGAATTGAACAACGCCTGCTTGTTCAGCGTGGATTGTAAAATTCTGGCTCATGTAAGTACCGTTGCCAGCCAATTTGGTTGCGCCAGTTTGTCGGACGAGGACTTCTCCCGCGTTGACTTTTTGGCCGCCAAATCGTTTCACGCCAAGGCGTGCGCCGGCATTGTTTCGAGTGTTCTTACTTGAACCACCTGCTTTAACTTTTGACATTTTTACTCCTTATTAGTACTAATAATTCACGCGCCACCACTTGATTTTCGCGATAATAAATCAAGTCTTGCGGTTTAACGCGCAGAAATTCTTTTCTATTATACCCGAGTTGAGGTAAAAAGTCAACAAGTGGAAGGTGAGAAAATTCACCATTTTGCGTTTTCCAGGCGGGGACGGCGATACAGATCTGTGTGCCTTCTGGGATTTGGCTGGCGAGATTTTTCAAAAAGTTGGAAATTATGCGGTTACAGTTCTCGCGCACCTCAGTTAATTTTTTAGGCGAAGGTGGTGCCGAGAAGGGCTGGCCAAGATAAGTTTCGCAAATTACACTAGTGAGATTGGGCGCAAAGTCCCATTTTTGCTCGGTTGCGTCTGCGGTGAAAATATCGCCGATTTGGCCGTATGGTCGAAAAGTTTCTTCAACCCAGCGCGAATTCTCTTTCGAAAATTCTACCATTTTTTCACTCAAGTCTGTACCATGTGCGGTCAAGCCTTTTAGCGCCGCCTCTTGAAGAACTGTGCCGGTTCCACAGAAAGGATCCAAGATCTCGAAGTTCTTGCCTTCAATTTTTTGATTTTTCGAAAGAATTATCTGCGGTTGGCTGTCGCCGAGAGCAAGATTGAGCATCGTCTGAGCGAGTTTTGGCGGAAGCATTCCGACAAAGGCATCTCGCTTGGGGCGATTTTGATCTCGACGAGCGTAGGCGGTTATATTTTGCGCGCCTTCACTGAGTGCTACTACTGTTTTTTGCCCGCCACGGACGGCGAGAATTTCGATTTTTTTATCGCTCAAACCGAGCTTGTTGTTGTGCGAAACTGCCGTCGAAAGTGCTGAATCCTTACTCGAAATCACTCGCACACTGACGCCTTTTTCTCGAAGTTTAGATTTGATAATTGTGCCAGTTTTGGCTATGTCCGCCCCTCGCGCTAATAAGCCGTAGGCGGAGATCCCGAGAGTAATTTTACCTGTTGTGTTGGCAAAATCTCGCTCAAAGGCACTTACGATTTTTTTTGAGATTTCTCGCCAGTCTGTAGAGTTGACCTCAAAGGCGACCTCGCCGCTCTTTAAGATTGAGCCAAAATGAGAAATGTTGAGTTTTTCCGCATCTACCAAGGCGGCGTGCGTACCGAGAATGCGGATGTTTTCTCCTCCAAAAACACTTTCAAGTTCCGCGATTCCGATGGCGGGCTGTCGCCCCAAGATTGCAATTTTCATTCTTAAATTATATCACGCACAGATAGTTTTAACAAATTTTATAAAAACCCTTGACGTTTAGGGGGGGGGTATGGTAAAATAAAAGCACAAGTATTTTATAAAAATATGAAAAGGAGATGAAATGAAAAAAATATTTTTGCCGATACTGGCTATGATATCGCTTTTTGGTATGGTCGGCGCGTTTTCAGCCTCTGCTTTCGCAGATAGGGTTCCAGATGGTGAGGAATGTGATGTCCTTGTTCGGTTTGCTCGAGTTGCTCGCCAATGGGATGATGAAAAGTCTGAATGGGTTGAGAAGGGTGTAATTGACTTCGAGACAAAGGTATTTAAGAGTCGAGGTAACAGAAAAGAAGATCTGGCCAAGATTGAAGAAATGATTAAAGAGCAAAAGATTTATTATTTTGGGGTTGAAAACTTTTTCTTTGATGAAAAATCTGAAATAAAACAGCCGGAGGAGTGTGACGAGTATCAAGTTTACACCGTTTTGCCCTCCAAAATAGAGCTTAATGAATCCAACCTTCCCCAGTAGGAGTTTATATGAATGATCAAGTAAAAACTAATGAACAACTTTTCAAAGAATTAAAACTCAAGACTCTGGTTTGTAAAGAGAAACCCCCAGAAGCTAAAGACGCTCCCGTTGAAGCTATTAAGACCGTAGTGGAAAATATTTTGGGCGCGCCAGACACTGGCTTTTCAGCAAATCAAATTACTGGAATTGGTTTAATCGGTCTAAGTTTGGCAATTCTATTGGCTATCTTTATTAAAAAATAACTGTAGCACGCCCAAAACGCTCGAGATTTTTTGTCTTGGGCGTTTTACTTTTCTTATAAAATTTGCTAAAATAGAGAAAAGAATTTAAGAGGAAAATATGGATAAAAATGTAACTTTGGAAAAAATCGTCAGCCTGGCTAAGCGTCGAGGCTTTATCTGGCAGGGTAGCGAGGTTTATGGCGGAATGCGCGGAACTTGGGACTATGGTCCGCTTGGATTGTCTCTCAAGCGTAAAATTATGAATGAATGGTGGCAGTTTTTTGTTGATAATCGCAGTGATATGTACGGTGTTGATGCGGCGATTATTATGAACCCTAAAACTTGGCACGCCAGTGGTCACGCGGCGACTTTTGCCGATCCTTTGGTTGAAGATCTCAAGACTGGTGAGCGATACCGCGCAGACCACCTCCTTAAAGATAATGGGATTGATGCGGAAGGCCTTTCTAACGAAAAAATCACCGAAATCATCCGTGAAAAAGGCTTGAAATCGCCCAAAGGCAACGATCTTAGCGAGGTCCGCAGTTTTAATATGATGTTCCAGACCAATGTTGGTGCCGTTGTTAATGACAACTCTGTGGCGTTTCTTCGTCCTGAAACAGCCCAAGGTATTTTCACCAATTACAAAAATGTGGTTGACGCGTTTTATCCAGATCTGCCATTTGGCTTGGCGCAACAGGGCAAGGCGTTTCGAAACGAGATTTCTCCGCGTGATTTTGTCTTCAGGAGCCGTGAGTTTGAGCAAATGGAGATCGAATATTTTGTCCATCCAGAAAAGTGGGAAGAGAATTTTGAAGGTCTGCTCGCCGACACGCTCGAATTTTTGACTGAAAAGATGGGGCTTAAGAAAGAAAATCTTCATCTTCTCGAAGTTCCAGAAGAAGACCGCGCACACTACTCCAAGCGAACGGTTGATCTTGAGTATAATTATCCGATCGGCAAGGAAGAGTTGATGGGAATTGCTTACCGTACGGATTTTGATCTTGGCAATATTGAGCGAGCGAGCGGTAAGAATATGGCGTATGTTGATAAAAATTCTAAGGAGAAATTTATTCCGCATGTGATTGAGCCGAGTTTTGGCGTTGAACGATTACTGATGGCTGTCTTGACGGAAAGTTATCGCGAGATTGAAACTGATGGCAAAATTCGCACATTTTTGGCTTTGCCTGAAAACTTGGCGCCAGTTAAAATCATCGTCGCGCCACTCCTTAAAAATAAGGAGAATCTGGTTGAAGAGGCTCGCCGAGTTTATGCGATTTTGAAGAAAAAATACGGCAATGTTGAACTTGACCTCAGCGGAAAGGTTGGTAAAGTTTATGCCAAAGCGGACGAGATTGGTGTGCCGCGCGTGGTGGTGATTGACTTTGATACGATTGAGGGCGACGGGCTTGTGAGTGTCAGGAATCGCGATGATGCGAGCCAGATTCGTGTGGAATTGGAAGAGATTTAGATGGAGAAAATCACTTCTGCGCAAAATCCATTGATCAAAAAACTTGTTCGACTGAATGAAAAGCAGAGTTTTAGAAGTCGTGAAGGTTTGACAATTTTAGATGGGGTGCATCTTTGCAGTGAGTATTTTTCTAAGATTGGCGTTCCAGAAATTTGTGTCGTAGCGGAAAATTCCAAGAGTCAAGAAGTATCTGAGATTATTGAAAAATGTCGTTCTGCTGGTGTAAAAACAGTTGAGATTACGCAAAGTCTTTTTCGAAAAATCTCACCAGTTATTGATGGCGTTGGCATAGTTTTTGTGGCTAAAACACCACAAAGTCAAGGTCCGATTGAAACTCAAAAAGAAACCTTAATCTTGGAAAATATCCAAGATCCTGGCAATCTCGGAACGATTTTGCGCAGTGCGGCTGCGTTTGGTGTTGAACAAATTATTTGTTCGCGTGGGGCTGTTTCTGCGTGGTCGCCCAAGGTGCTTAGAGCAGGGATGGGCGCGCATTTTAGCCTGCAGATTTTTGAAGATCGCGACTTGGCTCAAGATATTCAACTTATAGATGTTCCAATTTTTGCCACTAGCCTTGAAGCCAAGAAAAGTATTTTCGAAGAAGATTTAAGCGGTAGTAAGGCATGGATTTTTGGTAACGAGGGCAAGGGTGTTTCGAAAGAGATTCTTGATTTGGCGGATAAAAAAGTAATTATTCCGCACGATCCAAAGGTGGAGAGTTTGAATGTGGCGATGGCGGCAAGTGTGTGTTTGAGCGAGGCTTGGCGACAGAAAGATGCTAAGTAAATTTATGGCTGCAATTTGCTAAAACATTTTGCTTATGATAAAATAGAGTTATGAAAACTGTTATCGTTAAGGCAAAAGTTAAAAATAAGATTGAGTTTATGAAGAATATCCAGGCTGCAGGACATGATTTTGGCCAGCCCATATTTCAAAATGATCGGATTTTTTTGCCGAGAAATCGTCAATTGAATGAGAATTTTCCTAAAATGATTGTGCGTACAGAGATGGTTGACCCTAAGCGAAAGCCGTGGTTTCAACTTATCCAAAAGCGCCATATTGCGGCTGAAAATGTCGATTTGATCCATATGACACCAATTTTGAACTACTCAGAAACGGCACATATTGTCCAACAACTTGGCTTTGAACTTCAGGCTGAGGTTATGCGCAATCGCCAGAAACTTCAGGTTGAAGACACTATTTTTTACCTTGATGAAGTTGAGGGATTGGGCACATATATCAAGCTCGAGCGAGAAGTTAAAAAGGGCGACAATACTGAGACTGTCCGTCAAGAACTCTGGGATGTGCTTAGAGTTTTAGGTATTGATGAGGATGCTAATGAGCCTAACACCTATACCTCTCAATTAGTTAAGAGAAATAGCGGTCGATAAATTACCGTTATTTTTTTTAAAAAAACTATTGACCAACTAAAATGCTTATGATAAAATTAGATAATCAGGTATTTTAGGAGATATCAGAAAGGAAAAAGGTAGAAATTAAACATATATTATAATAACTCCACGTTTTAAATCATAAATATAACAATATAAAATAAATTTTGTTTTGAATTTTTAAATAAAATGTATAAGTGCTAAAACTTCTGAACAAAATAAAAGGGAAATAACAAATGAAAATTAAACAAATTTCTAAGAAGAAAATCTTCCGGATTTTTTCTGCTATTGCAATTTTTTTGGTGGCGGGAAGCTTTCTGCTTAATGCTGCTGTGACGAAACTTAAGAGTAGTGCGGCATCTACGACTTTCAGTTCTGGTATTGGTCACTATTTTGGCGGTTATACAATACCTTATATCACTGGAGCTGATGGGTCTGTTGCTTATTGCTTAAACCATGCGTTGCTTTTTCCGACTGGGCAGAATTTTAACGGAGTGGACGGATCAGATGTCTATAATTCTCCAGAGGTGAAGGGTATCCTTTATTATGGATATGCAGGCGCTGGCCATAATGAATTAATGCAAAAACATGGACTTGGAGCACACGATGCTCGGTTGGCTACCCAGTTGGCTATCTGGAAGTATGGCCGACGAACTGGAAGTATCCCTGGAAATCAAGGTATTAGCCCGGATATTAATACTGGTAATGTTCAGATCGATAACTATATAAATGAGCTTATTGGTAAGACCTATAATGGTAACACTGCTACTCCTGTGAGTGTAACTCAAAATGTGTCTACTCGAGTTGATGGAGACAGGCAAGTTTCGGATATTATAAGTCTTGGAGATGGATTAAATCATGGAAACGTGCAAATTACTTATTCTGGAGATAATGGCCAGGCTCGACAAGATAACATTTCGCCGACATCATTTACTGTTTCTCTGCCGAAAGATTTTAGTGGAAATGTTGTCGCTACTATAACTGGTCCTGCTGGAAAAAACTTTACGCCAGTTGTATGGACTAGTGGGAATGGTGCTGTTCAGAATTTAATTTCAAGTGGCGGAATGGTTAATTCCTCAGCAAACACAGCATCTACTAATATAAATTTTGACGGGGTTGCATATGCATCTGAAGTTTCTTATAGGATTAAGAAGACTGATGTTAATGGCGTTGCTAAGCAGGGTGCTATTTTTGAAGTAGCAACAGATGAAAACTTCACTCAAATTATTAAAACACTAACTTCTAGGGATGATGGATATACTCCGGTTCAAGAATATACTTTTCCTGAATCTCCGCGATCAGCTGCGTTAAGATCAATTACGCTATATGTTCGAGAAAAAGCCGCACCGACGGGTATGACTAAAAGTGACGAGGTCAAAAGAATTGTTCTCAATCGAAACCAGGAGAGTGTTTCTGAGATTTCTTATGAAAATCAATATAAGCCCATCACTCTAAAAATTGTCAAAAAAGATGAGTCTGGCCAAGTTGTTCCAAATGTTAGATTTATAGTCTCTGAGTTTTCGGATTTCTCCAAGGGTACTATATCTATTATTACTCGAGGAAATGGTGAAGCTTCTGTGGATCTTCCATATAATACAGACAGAAAGACTCTCTATGTTCGCGAAGAGTCTGTTCCTGATCATCTTGTTCTTTCGACAGAAGTTAAAAGTGTTCGAATAGAAGCAGGCCAGACTGGAGTTGTTGAATTCGTGAACCAGTTCAAGACTTCTAACTCTATAGCTAAAATCATCAAAAAAGATGCATCTGGTTCACTTATTCAAGGTGTTGTATTTGAAATAGCTACTAACCAACAATTTACTGATGCCGAAGAATTTACAACTAATGCACAAGGTGAAATTTCTAAAACATTTACAGTAGCCGGCCTTCAACAATTCCCAACTGTTTATGTTCGAGAAAAATCAACCCTTGCACACCTAATTAAATCGAATGAAGTTAAAACTGTAACTCTTCGTGCTGGTGAAACTTCATCTGTTGAATTTGTGAACCAGTTCAAAGGCGCTCTGGCGAAAATTGTCAAGAAAGATGCCAGCAATCGAGCTATTCAAGGTGTTCGATTCGAGATTGCAACAAATCCGCAATTCACCAATTCAGAAACTTTGACTACTGGTGTAAATGGTGAAATCTCCAAGAGCTTCCAGATCACAACCGTAACTCCTCCGACTATCTATGTCCGAGAAGTGTCTGCTCCGAGCTACCTCGTAGTTGATAATCGAGTTCAAAGCAAACCACTTGTAATTGATGGAGCTGTAGATTTTGAGTTCGTAAACCAGTTCAATCAGGCGCCTATAACTATTCGAAAAACTGACGAAAAGGGTAAAAACATCGCTGGCGTTGTATTTGAACTTTCGGAAACTCGCGACTTTGCTCGAATTTTCGACACAGTTACAACTAACGCTCAGGGTTTGGTGAATAAAACATACCCGACAACTCAGCTAACAAAAGTTCTTTACATTCGAGAAAAATCTGTACCTTCACACTTGGTTCTTTCGAAAGAAATTAAAGAAATTACCCTCGCACCAAATACAACTCCGACCGTGACATTCGTCAATGATTTTGTTGAGCGAGATGTCGAGCTTTCGAAGAGTGATTTGTCGTCTGCTGATCCAATTGAAGGTGTGACTTTGACAATTTATGATGCAAGTGATGAAAATAACCGAACTAAGATTTACGAAAATATCACCAATAAAGACGGAAAACTTCCTGGATTGAAGTTGAAGCCAGGTAAATATAAATTTATCGAAACTCACGCCACAATCGGCTACAAGATCAATCCAAACCCTCACTTCTTTGAAGTTTTGGAAGATGGGACAATTCTCGGTTCAACGGTTATGACTGACGAGCGTGAAGAATATGAATTCGAGATAGATAAAGTCGACAACAAGGGAAATAAGGTTCGTGGTGTTGTATTCGAAGCTAAAAATAAATTAACTGGCGAAATTTTGACTGCAACTACTGATGAAAATGGTGTAGCAAAATTCAAAGGTATTTGGGCAGACTATGAAATTAAAGAAAAATCTGCTCCAGAAGGATATATTAAGGATGAAAATACCTATGTCCTTCAACTTAAAAAAGATGGAACTTACGAAAGAATGAAAGTCGTTAACAATAAAGTTGAAGCGCCAAATACTGGTGCCGAAAACGGAGGAATCTTGCCAATTTTGGTAAGTGTTGGCTCAATTCTCTTTGCGGGAACAGCTTTCCTCATTAAACGGCGAGCATAAATACTAACTTTCTAATATCTCCATTCTTATAAGTCGCCCTCATTAAGAGGGTGGCTTTTTTATTCGCTACGTGATATAATTATCTTATGAAAAGTTTGAAGAAAATTGCTCTTATTGGCTTTGGATTGGAGGCAAAAAGTGCTTACGAATTCTTAAAAAATAAAAATCCAGACGCCATATTTGATATATACGACCAAAATAAAACTACAAAAGTTGAACTGCCGGAAGGTGTCAACTTTTATGGTGGAGTGACCGATTTTTCTGAGGTTTGGGCGGATTTAATCGTTCGTACGCCAGCCGTAAGGCCGGATAGACTGCCGCACGATGTAGAAGTTACATCTGTTACCAATCTATTTTTTGAAAATTGCTCAGCACCAATCATTGGCGTGACTGGCACCAAAGGCAAAGGGACGACTTCGAGCCTGATTGCTTCGATTTTGCGTGCTTCTGGCAGAAAAGTTCATCTCGTGGGAAATATCGGATTGGCTGCACTGGATATTTTGGCGGAAATCTCTCCCGAAGATACGGTTGTCTACGAGATGAGCAGTTTTCAGTTATGGGATCTTAAGACCTCACCGCAGGTGGCTGTAATTTTGATGATCGAGCCAGACCACTTAGATGTCCACGCTGATTTTGAAGAATATTTGACGGCCAAAGCGCAGATTCGCGCGCATCAAAACTCGCAAGATTATTGTATTTTCAACAACAAAAATCAATTTTCAAAGCAGATAGGCTTACTTGATACAGCCAAAAATCTTAAAAATTCGTTCGGGTATGGAGATGAAGAGGGTAAAATTTTTGTTCGAAATAATGAATTTATACTTCGAAACGAAGATGGTAGTGAGCAAAAAATTTGTTCAACTGATGCCGTAAAATTGCCTGGCACGCACAATCTTGATAACGCCTGTGCTGCAATTTTGGCGGCTAAATGCTTTGACAAAAATATCTCTGGTGAGATTATAGAAAAGGGCTTGGCGGATTTTACAGGATTGCCTCATCGTTTGAAGTTTGTTCGAGAAGTCCGTGGCGTTAAATTCTATGATGATAGTATTTCTACTACGCCAGGCAGTGCGATTGCTGCGATTAAGGCTTTTTCTGAAAATAAAATCCTACTCCTTGGCGGAAGTGATAAGGGTGCTGATTTGAGTAAACTTTTTGATGAGATTTTGAGTTCAGACTCGATTAAAAAAGTTGTGATTTATGGTGCGCAAAGTGGCAAATTGGCGGAAGAATTTAGAAAGCGCAACTATGATAATTTCCAAAATTTTGGAGAAAAGCCGGACTTTGAAGAAGTCGTCAAAAGTGCTTTTGAAGCAGCGGAAAGTGGCGAGTCGGTGATCTTAAGTCCAGCGCATGCAAGTTTTGATATGTTTTCGAGTTATGCCGACCGTGGTGAAAAATTCGTAAAAATTGTCGAAAAATTAGCGCACGAAAATCAGTAAAATCGTTGTAATTTTGGCATATCTGTGGTAAAATTTTAGCATGAGTAAAAAACTATCTACAAAACAATTGAAGGCTCAAATGGAAGGCTTCAAAAACTTTATTAAAGATCAAGGTTTGGTTGGTATGGCTATCGGTCTCGTGATCGGTGGTGCTTCAGCAACTTTGGTTAAATCATTGATCGACAACGTAATTATGCCGCCACTTGGCTTTTTGCTTGGTTCTGCTGATGGCCTCAAAGGCTTGACTTGGAAAATGGGTAAAACCGCTTCTGGACAAATCGCAGAGTTGAAATACGGTCTATTTTTGAACGATCTTATCAACTTTTTGATCATTGCGGCGGTTGTTTACTTTATCGCTAGTGCTTTGGCTAAATTCTTTGGTGGCGAAGAGAAAAAATAGTCGATGGACAAACTTCGAGTTCGTGCTAAGCAGATTTTAGTTGAAGTCGAAAAAGCCGACTCGAAGTTGAATTTTGATAATATCAAGAGCGAAATTTCGAAATTAGAAGAAGAAACTTCGCAACCAGAAATTTGGAATAATCCGCAAGTTGCGCAAGATAAATTGCGTGCGCTTGCGGATTTTCAAAAGTCTCTGCGACCTTGGGAGACCTTGCGTGTTCAGGCGCAGGACTTGATTGAATTGATGGAGTTTGGTGACGATTTAGCGGAAGAATTTGAAGAACAGATTTCTGCTTTCGAGGCTGAACTCGATCAATTGAAGAAGAATTTACTTTTTGATGGGGAGTTCGATTCGTGCGACGCGATTGTTAGAATTACCTCTGGCGTTGGTGGTTTGGATGCGCAAGATTTTGCTGAAATGCTTGAACGGATGTATCTTCGTTGGGCAGAAAAAAATGATTTCAAAACTACACAAATCGAGCGGAGTGTTGGTGAAGAGGCTGGCATAAAAACTACTGTTTTTGAGATCTCTGGCAATAATATTTTTGGTCGTCTTAGGAGCGAGAATGGCGTTCATCGGCTTGTTCGAATTTCGCCATTCAATAGTGGTGGAAGTCGTGAAACTTCTTTTGCTCTAGTTGAAGTCTTGCCCAAAATTGATACCCCAGAAGAGGTTGAGATTCTTGATAAAGATATTAAAATTGATGTTTTTCGAAGTGGCGGAAAGGGCGGACAATCTGTTAATACTACAGATTCCGCTGTTCGCATGATGCACATTCCGACAGGAATTGTGGTGGCTATTCAAAATGAGCGCTCGCAAATCCAGAATCGTGAGACAGCCATGAAGATTTTGCGAGGTAAATTGGCTCAACTTCAACTTGAGCAACATGCTAAAACTATAAGTGAACTTCAAGCCGGTAAGTCAGCGGAGTGGGGCGCGCAGATAAGAAATTATGTTTTGAATCCGTACAAAATGGTAAAAGATACGCGGACAAAGTATGAAGAGAAGGATGTCGATAAGGTCTTGAATGGTGATATTGACGGGTTTATTTTTGCATATCTTGAAATTTCAGAAAAGTAATTTTCGAAAAACTTGAACACGAACAAAAATTCTGTTATAATTGAAAGTGATTATGATTTTATTGGATCGTGTAACTAAAGTTTATGGAAAATCTTCACACCCTGCGGTGAATAGGGTGAGTCTTCATATTAAGCCTAAAGAATTTGTGATTTTGGTCGGTACTTCTGGTGCTGGTAAGTCAACTTTGCTTAAACTTCTAACTAGAGAAGAAAAACCGACCAGCGGCAAAATCGTTGTTGGTGGTATAGATTACGAGAAATTAAACGATAAAGATATTCCACTTTTGCGCCGTAGAATTGGTGTGATTTTTCAGGATTTCAAACTTTTGCCCAATAGGACAGTTTTTGAGAATGTGGCTTTTGCGCTTGAAATTGCCGGAATGACCAATCAGGAGATTAAGGCGACTGTACCCAAGGTGATAAAATTGGTTGGACTGAGTGGCAAAGAGGGTAATTTTCCGCATCAATTGAGTGGTGGAGAGCGTCAGCGGGTGGCAATTGCGCGTGCGCTTGTTCGTCAGCCCAAGATTTTGATTGCCGATGAGCCAACAGGAAACCTCGACCCTAAGCACAGTTGGGATATTATTCGACTTCTTGAAAAAATCAATTCTTACGGAACTACGGTTCTTCTAACTACACACAATGTCGAAATTGTTAACAAATTGAAGCGACGCGTGATTACTCTTAACGGGGGTAAGGTGACGCATGACCAATCAGAAGGGAGTTATAAACAATAATGGCTCAGAAAAAGCAAAATTCAAAAGTTATAATGGAACAAAAACGACGCAGGCGGGCGGTTTTAACCTTTGGGCGTATTCTGAAATACGGAGGCAACAGTTTTTTAAGAAACGCTTGGCTATCTGTAGCGGCAACTGCCGTGATGACAATTACATTGCTTATTGTTTTTAGTTCTTATTTTGCGGGTTCCGTCTTGAAGAACACAGTTGATGGTTTCAGGGATAAGGTTGACATGTCTATTTACCTTAAAAAGGGCGCTAAAGATGAAGATGTCAAAAAAATAGAGGCTTCCCTAAAAAAATTAACTACCGTTAAGGAAGTTTCTTATGTTTCAGCAGAACAAGCCAAAGAAAAATTGGCGGTAGACAATGCGGATATTGAGGGTTTTACAGAGGCCCTTTCTGAGTCTGGCAATGAATTCTTCGGCAGATTCAATGTTAAGATGGTTGATATTGGTAACACATCAGAACTCAAGAATTTTGTAGAGAGCGACAAAACAATCAAGAGTAATCTTAATCCAAATCACCCTCCAACATACGCAAGCAAGAGAAAAGAGGTTATAGACAATCTCTCTAACAGTTTTAATTTTGTTGAAAAGGTAGGCCTTGTTGCTGCTGTAATCTTTACTGTAATTTCTGGTCTTATAATCTTTAACACTATTAGGATGGCTATTTTTAACCGTAGAGAAGAGATCTATATGATGAAACTCATCGGGGCAAATCGCAGTTTTATCAGTGGTCCGTTTTTGGTAGAGTCTGTAATTTGTGGAATTTTGGCTTCGATTTTTGCGACAGGGCTTGGTTATGCTATCGTAAATCTTGCTCGTCCAAAACTAGAGACATACGGTATTGCAATTTCGGCAGATTTTGGTCAAATTGGCTTCTATCTATTGGTAGTCTTGCCTATTTTGATGCTTATTGGTGCGGTGATTGGAGTGCTTTCTTCGATATTTGCTACAAGAAAATACCTGAAAATTTAACAAAACTATTGTCAAAGGAGGGTGGATATGGTAAAATGGTTATGTAAAAAAGGAAAAACAAAAATGACAAAGAATAAAATTTTAATAAACAGCGGAATTTCTGTTGCGATGGCGGTTGCCAGTGTTGTTGCAATCGCGGTTCAAATCAATAAGCCTGCTACCGCAAGGACAGCAGAGGAGATTGGCGCAGAGATTCAGCAGATTCAAACCCAAATAGATCAGGCCCAAAAGCATGCGAGTGAACTTCGTTCTAAATCTGATGGCCTCAAAGCAGAACTTGACAGTGTCGCATCTCAGAGAACGGCTCTTGAAGGTCAAATTAAGGTAACTAAAGCGCAGTACGAGAAACTTCTTCTTGAAATTAAAGAAACAGAAGAAAATATCGAGAAGAACCGCAAAACTCTTGGCTCTCTTCTCGCTAAAATGTCAATAGAAGATGATCTGTCTCCGATTGAACGTATAGCGGGTAGTGACAATATCTCTAGCGCACTTGATAATTTTGAGTATCAAAGTTCTGCCAAGACCAAACTTACAGAGCGCGTTAAACTGATTAAGAAGCAGAAAAAGACCCTCGAAGAAAAACGAGATCAGGTCAAGAAAACTCTTGAAGATCAACAGAAATTTGAGCGAGAACTTCAGTCCAAAATCGCTGAGCAAAACCGCTTAATCCAGATTACGCAAGGTGAAGAAGCAGAATATAATAAATATGCTGCGGAGAAAAATTCGCAAAAGGTTAAACTCCAAGAAGAGCAAAGGCGAGCATTTGAAGAGGCTCAAAGGCGTGCACGTCAGGCGACTGGTGGAAGTTTTAGCCTTAGCGGCTCGGACTCTGGCGGTGGCTATACTTGGGGTGATGGCTGTTGGGTCGGAAATGACCTCTCCAGCAACGGGCCAAATGGTGGTGTAGATCCACTCGGATACGGTTGTAGGCAATGTGTGAGTTATACAGCGTTTAAGGCTCTTCAAGTGCATGGCGTTAAAGCCCTTTGGTGGGGAAATGCTAATATGTGGCCGGCAAGTGCTCGATCTCGTGGATTTAGGACAGGAACAACACCAAAGGCTAACTCTGTTGGAGTGCAATATATCGGCTACTATGGCCACGTTGTATGGGTAGATAGTGTAAACCCTAATGGAACAGTTAATATCAGCCAGTACAATTATCCAGTTAACGGAAGATGGGGCATGTATAGTACGATGACTGTTTCGGCGTCTGCATTTCAAGAGTATATCTACTTCGACTAATTTTGAAATAATCGTCAGAAATGGCGATTATTTTTTTCTAAAATCTACAAACCTTGAGCGATTTATGCTATAATTATATACATGATAAGAGATGGGAGAGAGAAAAATTCCTTCAATTTGGCTGTAGTTATTGCGGCGATGGTTGTCGGGATTTTCATAGGTATTTATAGGTTTGAGATTCTGCAGTTAGCGGCTTCAGTTTTTGGTAGAAAGGTAGACAAAAAGCCACTTAATCTTAGTTCTGTTCAAGAAACCTACAATCAGATTTTTGCTAATTTTGATGGTAAGATTGACCGTGATAAATTGATTGATGGCGCCTCCAAAGGGCTTGTTGAGGCTTTAGGTGATGAACACACAGATTTTATGACACATCAAGAGTATGATGAGTTCGAAAAGCATCTCTCTGGGGATGTTGGTGTTGGAATTGGTGTTGAATTGGGGCTTCGAAATAAAGTTCCTACTGTAATCAGAGCGCTGAGAGGTAATCCTGCGATTGCTGCGGGCATTCGTGCTGGGGATATAATTACGGAAGTCAACGGTGAGAAAATTTTAGATAAGTCTATTAAAGAAATCACAACCAAGATTAAGGGCGAGGATGGAACCACCGTTAAGATTAAAGTTATTAGAGGCGGAGAAGAGAAAGAATTCTCGATTATTCGTCAAAAAATAAATAATCCAAGTGTGGAGTTGGATTTTGATGGGTCCAATGCAATTTTGACTATCTCTCGATTTGATAGTGAAACGGGTTCTTTGGCGAAGAAATTCGCACAAGAAATTAAAGAGAAGGGTTCTTCTAGAGTAATTTTGGATCTTCGTGGGAATGGTGGCGGATATGTGAGTGCTGCTCAGGCGGTGGCGAGTTTGTGGTTGCCGCAAAATTCTGTGATAGTTAAGCAAAAAACTGGTGATAAAATAACGGATGAGACTAGGGCTACGGGCGGAAATATATTGGATGGAATTGAGACTGTTGTGCTTGGAGATGAGGGGAGTGCTAGCGCTAGCGAGATCGTGATTGGTGCGCTAAAATCTCATAAAAAAGCCAGATTTATAGGTGTAAAAACTTATGGAAAAGGGAGTGTTCAGTCAACATTTAAGACATCTAGAGGTGTTGTAAAGATCACGATCGCTAAGTGGTTCACTCCAGATGATAAGAATATCGACAAGCAAGGCATTCAACCTGATAAAGAGGTTAAAATATCTGAAGAAGATAGAGATTCTGGTCGTGATACACAGATGGAAGAGGCTAAAAAATGAGATTTTTATATATATGCCACACGGTCTATCATCTAATGATGACTATCGCAAGAATGAACAGGGTCGACCGCAATTCTGTCTGTCTTGTTGATACTATAGCCGATGCGGAAGAATTTGCTAAGAGGCTGGAGCGGACAGAATATTTCGAGTTTATTAGGGTTTTGCGTGCGGCAGATTTTGATATTGATGGTGAATATCCTGAAGATTTTAAGACTAAAAACTCTGATTTTTTCAAAAAATTTGATAAAATTGGTGTGTATAATGATGATACGTATATTTCTCACTTCTTATATCAGCAAGGGCTAAGATATACTCTTTTTGAAGATGGTTACAATTACTTTCAGTTTCCTTTTGATTATCTGTCGCATTATAACTGGTGGAGCAGACAACGACCTAATTATAAATATTCACTAGTGAGAGGTCATAGCGAGACTTGCGATAGGATAGAAATTAATAGTTTTGATGGGGTGGAAAAAGACGATCGTTACGAAAAAATGGTTGAAGTACCACAGGCGGAAATTTTTTCACGAATAGATAATGAGAAATTAAATATTTTATCTACTGTCTTTCCTTTTGATAGGGTACGCATAAAAAATAATTCTACATTGATATTGACTCAACCTCTTTTTATGGATGGAATAATGAAAACAGAAGAGGAGCAGAAGCAATATTTTTATAAATTATGTAAAGAAAACTCTAAATTTTTCAAATCGGTTTATTTTAAGCCTCATCCAAGAGATAATATAGATTACCCTCATATGAAGCGAGTTTATTTATTACCCAAGAATATTCCGCTCGAAGTTATGGCGCTACTGAACGAAAATTTTAGATTCAAAAAAGGAATTACACATTCATCTACCGCCATGGATTTTGCTGACTTTATTGATGAGAAAATAATTTTGGAGGATTTAAAAAATGTCTAAACCAATTTGTATTATTACCGCAAGATCTGGATCTAAAGGGTTGCCGCATAAAAATATGCTATTTTTTGCTGGAAAACCGCTACTGGTTCACTCTATAGATGCCGCTATAGGCTCTGGGTTTTTTGATGCTGAAAATATTTATGTTTCAACTGATTCCGAAAAATACAAGAAGATTATCGAGGCTCTAAGACCAGGGGTTAAGGTTGTTATCAGAAAACCTGAACTGGCATTAGACACAACGACTTCTTTCGAGGTCCTTGAGGATTTTTTGGCAGGTTTTGAAGATGATCAGATATTTTTGCTTCTTCAGCCCACCTCTCCGTTAAGAGCAGCAGATGACATCAAGAATGCTTTTAAAATGCTCGAAGAAGGTGCTGGAGCGGTGGTTAGTTTTTCTGCTTTTGATAAGGGTTTGGATTTTTATACTAAACTAGACAAACAAGGTCGTCCTGTAGATTTGATTGGAAGCCAAGGCAATTACCGTAGGCAAGACAAAGAGGTTGTTTATATACCAAATGGCAGTATTTATTTAACTAACAAAAAAGATTATTTGAGAGAGAAAACCTTCTTTTATGGAGAAACGCGCGCACTGATTACGCCACCACAGAACTCTGTTGATATTGATAATATTGATGATTTTCGAAAAGCGATAGGGATGTTAGATTTTGATTTTTTGAATGAGAAAAATCATAGAAGTAGGCTCTTGAGGCCGATCGTTTCTAAAGTCCACGATGCCGCCAATTTGGTGATTTGTGACGAGAGAAATGATTTTTTGCGGCTGAGCGGTTTTAGGAAAATATTTTGTGGCGATTTGACTACGGAGGAGATTTTAGAGACTTTGCCAAAACAAGTTTCAGTATATGATAAGGTCGTGGTTGCGCTTGGCATTAATGATTTAATCAGAGGGGTTGACTCGGACAAATTTGCTCAAAATTATAAAAGCATATTAGATAAGATTTCTGGAGAGAGTTCAAAAATTGTAGTTATCCCAATTTTGCCGGTTCTGTTTAGGGCGGAAATAAAGAATGAAACTATAGATGTCTATAACCAGAAACTCCGCGACCTGTGTCAAGAATTGGGCGCGGAGTATACTGAAACTCCTGAGAGTATCTTCGAAGATGGTGAATTGAGTGTTTGTTTTACAGAAGATGGGCTTATGCTCAATAAAGATGGTCGTCGAATAATTCAAGATTTATTCAGTGATAAAAAAGTGATAAAAAATAATTTTAAGGAGAAGTATGACAGAAATTACAGAAAATGTTGAAAATTCGAAAGAAGAACAAAATATAGAAACAGTGGAAGAAAATATGGAGTCTGCCGAGATGAAAGATTCTGCAGATAATCAAGAGGAAAAGACAGATATTTTCCAGTGGGCCAATTTGACTGACGGCGTTAAAAATGATCTCGATGTGGAATTTTTCCTCTTCAATAAGAATTTTACACCTTTCACAACGCGCTTTTCAAGCGAATTGAATTCACAGATTAAGCCTCTTTTCTTGTTCGATATGATAAATTTTGTTAATATGGGCGCTGGTACTGGGCTTAGCGTGCGTGATTACGAGATGGATGGCGGAAGTTCCAAGGATGTCTTACTTCGAACAGAGGTCGAGAAAGTCCGAAACGCAGATATTTTGCTCAATATTATCGAAACGCAATACCCTGATATTGTTGAATTTTCAGAGAACGAGCACGGATTTAAGCGGATGAAGGGGATTGTAGCGCGTTTTACCGGACGAAATGGTGAGAAATTTTATGTGGCTAAGCAGATTGCGCAGGCCCAAGTTTTGGCTGGCGCTACGGCGTGGGAATTTCGAGACGGCAAATTTGCTGCTTTCGAGCCAGAATTTGGCCTAAAAATCCAGCCCGACAATCAAGTGCTAATTGTTGGCGGAGATATTTTTGCTTTCAATCCTTCTAAGTTCGAAAAACTTTTCAATTACGATTATAAAAAACAAGTGATCGCTGATAAAAAAGTTGTCGAAATTGAAAAATCTTACAAATTGAGTTTTCCGGACGGCTTGGATCTTCAAACGATGGTTCGAGAAAAGCGAAAGATCGCTTCGAAACTCGAAAAGATGGAAAATATTGGTGAAATCTCTCAAGAAAAAGTGGTTGAATATGCCGATGAGATGCAACTTGAACTTATGACCGACGATGATGGATCGATAATTATTATGGATGCGAGTGACCTCGATATGTTTGTTAACCTAATAAATGAGGACTATATTGTAAGTGAAATTACTGGCAGGCGATATGAGATTAAGAGTAAAAAACTCCTTGATGAGCCAGAAGGTGAACCGCCAAGGATGGTGGGTGAGTAGAATCTAGAAAATGAAACAAAATCTCGCTCTCGAAATAATGCTTTCTGGCCAAAATGTTTTTTTGACTGGGGCGGCTGGGTCTGGTAAGACTTTTACGCTCAACCAGTTTATTAAACTTGCTAAAAATTCAGGCAAGAAGGTGAGCGTGACGGCGACAACTGGGTTAGCTGCCACGCATCTTGGTGGTAATACCATTCACGCGTGGAGTGGTATGGGCGTCAATGATTTTTTGTACAAAAATTTTGCTGAAAAACTCTCCAAATCGCGCGCCGACATCATTAAATCAACAGATATTTTGATTATCGATGAGATTTCGATGCTTCATGATTTTCGGCTTGATATGGTTGACGAGATTTGTCGGACAGTTCGACAGAATTTCGAAGCACCGTTTGGTGGGATTCAGGTTATTTTGTGCGGAGATTTCTTCCAGTTACCTCCAATTAATCGCGCGGGAAGTAAAGAGGGCGGCTTTGTGGTTCATTCTAACGCTTGGCATGAGGCGGAATTTTCAATCTGTTACTTGGAAGAAAATCACCGTCAATCGGATGAAAATTTGACGGAAATTCTCAATGCTATGCGCTCTGGTGATGTGCGTAGGCGTCACGCCGAGGCTTTGCTCGAGCGACTTAATGTTGTGCCGGATGATCTTGAAAATCTAACAGAACTTCATACTACCAACATCGATGTCGATATTATTAACGATGAAAAACTTTTTAATCTTGAGGGTGAAGAAAAGACTTTCGCACAGACTTCTACTGGAGCGCAAAATTATGTCCAGACACTCCAGCGATCAGTTCTTGCGCCAGATCTATTGAGGCTCAAAAAGGGTGCTCTTGTGATGGCTGTGAAAAATGCGCAAAATCGACAATATGTCAATGGATCGATTGGGCGAGTGATTGACTTTGAGCCGATGACGGACTATCCGTTGGTTGAATTCCAGAACGGGCGGACAGTTTTAGTTGTGCCCGACTCTTGGGAGATGCGCGATGGCGATAAAAAGCGGGCTTCAATTACGCAGATTCCGCTTCGTCTTGCTTATGCGATCACTGTTCATAAATCTCAGGGGATGACTTTAGACGCGGCGCGGATTGATCTAAGCAAGGCGTTCGCTGAGGGCATGGGCTATGTGGCGCTATCTCGTGTGCGCGATTTGGAAAATTTGTTTTTGCTTGGAATTAACAAGACTGCATTGAAGGTGAGTGAAGAAGCACTTATTTTGGATGAAGAATTTCGAAAAAGGTCGCTTGAAGCGGAGAGAACATTCTCTGATTTACTCGAAGTTGCCGAGAAGCGTGCCAAAAATCAACTTGAAAAAGCAGAAAAATCATCTCCAAAATCCAACTCTTGGGCAGAAAAACTTGCTCGGATGCGAGAAGAATATCCCAACGCCTATCGCCCGTGGAAATACGCCGACGATGCCGTGCTTCAAGAGGTTATTTTTCAAAAAGGCAGATTGGATGAAGATTTGGTAGCCGAACTTAGTCAAAAATTAGGTCGTCACAAAGGCTCAATTATCGCCCGCGTCAAAAAACTTTACGGCGACGATGCTGTATAATTTCGAAATTAGATAAAAAGAAAGCCACCCGATTGGGTGGTTGTTTTTTTATTCCTCCTCTTTGGAAATGTAGCTATGTATAGAATGTGCGGCGATAAGTGACAGGGCTGCCACTGACGCATAATATGAGAGTGTTAGCTTTGATGAAGGGTTGATCGTTGTCGCGTAGGATATTGTGATCTTCAACATGAAGAATAAGTTCAAAATACCTGTCGCTAAATGAAGGGTTCTTTTGATTTTCATAAGGTTCGACCTCTTTTCTATAACAAGATATAAAGTTATTTTACCATAAAACACAGAAGAACTCAAGTAATATTCAAAAATATTTTATTTTTTTGTCAAGCGAACAAAAGGGCTGGCGGGTTTTTGTAAAATATTTTATAAAAACTATTGACATAAGCGTTATTTTGTGATAATATAAAAACATACAAAACAATTAAGATTAAATAAATCAAATAAAACAAAAAAGGAATAAAATGAAAAAATCACAAACTAAAACTGAGAAGATTTCAAAAAAAGAATTAGAAATCTCTAAGGCAAAATCACTTCTTCTTAAGAATGGAATTTCTGTTGCAGAGAGCGGAGAAGTGGTAGTTGACCAGATGACTCAAGATTTCAGAAGTTCAGTAATCATCTTGTCGGTAGCAGTAAATATGGTCGTATTTTTAACTTGGCTGATCTTAAATATCACAACTAAATACGATACTGCACTTATTCAAGCGCTTCTTCAGCGCTAAAATCCACAAATTTTCAACAACTTTGAAAAGCAAGCCCAATCTGTTATAGGGCTTGCTTTTCCACAGTTTTTGTGGAAAAACTATAATTTGCTCAACACAAATTTTACAAAAAGTCAAAAATAGGTCTTGCGTAAAATAAAAATAAGCGGTAAAATAAGTTCAGTGGAACAAGCAGAAAGCGACTGAAACAAAAACCACTGCTAAAAATAAAAAGAGCACATTAAAAAATTGTAGTTAAACTTAAAGTCGAATATCTGGTGGTTAAACAACTGGACAAAATCCAGTAACCAGTATAAAATAAATGCTGGAGTACATTCTAAAAAACCTCCCAAAATAAAACTCCACCTCATATATAAGTCTCTCAAACGGTAAATATGGTTGGCTATACGCCGAGCAAATACCGAACTTATAATGTAAAATCAAAAACAAAAACTTACAAAAACAAAAAGTTTAGCCATCAGTTATTAGACTTTAAGGAAATTACAATGAAAGAATCAGTTCACATACCAGTTTTATTAGAAGCCAGTTTGCGAGAAATGCGTCCCAAGAAGGGCGAATCTTATCTCGATTTGACCGCGGGTTATGGCGGGCATGCTGGCGAGTTTTTGCGTATTACGGGTAATTTCGAAAATTCCGTTCTGGTGGATAGAGATGAAAATGCGATTTTGACCCTTTCGAGATTTAAAGAAAATGGCGTCGAAATTCTCCATATGGATTTTCTATCTGCTGCGCGTCATCTGATAAAGCAGGGTAGAAAATTTGATTTAATTCTGGCCGACTTGGGCGTTTCTTCTCCGCAACTTGATATTGCGGAAAGGGGATTTTCGTTCCAAAAAGACGGCCCGCTCGATATGAGAATGAATCCGAGCCAAGAAAAAACGGCTTCGAAAATCATAAATTCATATTCGAAAAAAGAATTGATGAGAATTTTGCTGGAATTTGGCGAAGAAAAGCGCGGTTTTGCCGAGCGAATTGTCGATGAGATTATCAAAACTCGCAAAAAAACTCCGCTCACAACCACTAAGCAGTTGGCTGATTTGATTTTAAGTGTTCATAAGGGTGGATGGCAGAAAACGCATCCAGCGACACGCACCTTTCAGGCGGTTAGAATTGCCGTGAATGAGGAACTTTGGCAAGTTGAAGAAACTCTGAAGCTTTTACCAAAATTACTCAACACAGGCGGCAGGGTTGGAATTATCACTTTCCATAGCCTTGAAGATAAACTTGTTAAGCAATATTTTGCTCAAGATGTCAAAAAGGGCTTGGAGGCGAGTTTTCAAATTCTTACCAAAAAACCACTTGATGGTAGCATTGAAGACGCTCACAATCCGCGAGCACGGAGCGCGAAACTTCGTGTAAGCATTAAGAAATAAAAACAAAAAGAAGGAGGCGAAATGCCAAAATCAATCAAAGTGAATTACGCTGGACGAAAAGCGGGCGTAAAAGTTCGAATTCGATAATTTTGAGCCTTTGTGGCTTCGAGATTTTTTGACGGAAGTGATTTTCTTTCGATTTTTAGGCGCGGAAAAATTATACTGGCCGCTGAGTTTTCGACAAGAGAAGAATTTTTCGTCATAATTCGAAAATAAAAAGAAGATCTGGGTGGATGAAGAATAAGTAGTCTGCCCAGCCAAAATATCAACCTAACCAAAAGAAAAATGTACCAAAACAGAAATACAGTTTACACTAGTCGTCGCCGACAAGGGTCAGCGCCCGCGCGGAATTATGGACGCAACAGCAACATAGCAGGATTTCAGCCGAGCGTTAAACTTGGGCCGGTGATGAGTATTTTGTTGATTGTTGGAGTTTTTGCTTCGCTTGGTTTGATGTATCTTCAAAATATGAACAAGCCCAATGTTTACGGTGCGGAAATTCAAGAGATTGATGAAAGAATCGCTGAGAGTGAGCGGATTAAGTCTGACCTCGAAGTTGAAAATGCGCGACTCACCTCTTTGAATTCTATTGAAAATAGCCAAGTTGCTCAAAAAATGGTTAAGCCTGCCTCGGTCAATTATGCCGAATAAAGTTTATGTTTTTTGAAAAAGTGTGGTATAATTTAAGATATGAATTCATCTAAAAAAAGTCGAACGGATATTTTGACAATGCTCATTTTGAGCGCGTTTGTCATCATAGTCGTCCGACTTTTTTTCTTGCAAATTATTGATGGTAAAAAATATCGCACGCTCGCCAACGAATCGCAGATGCGACAGTTTAATCTACCGGCAGAGCGTGGGGTTATTTATGTTATGGATGGCAAAAACCCAATTAAATTTGTAATGAATGAGACCGTATATTCTTTGTTTATCGACCCGCAAATTATCGATGACAAAAAACGGCCAGAAATTATTTCAGAAATGAAAAAAATCGCTGGCGGCAATCTGATAGATAACTTCGAGAATCTTTTTGAAGAAAAACAAAGCCGCTACAAAGTTATCGCCAAAAACCTCAATCGTCAGCAGGCTGAAGCCGTAAAAAAGCGAGCATTTTACGGAGTTGGTGTAGTGCCGGAGAGTAGGCGAGTTTATCCTGAGGGTAATTTGGCGGCGCAAGTCTTGGGATTTGTTAATTTTGAAGGCGGAAAATACGGCATTGAAGAGATTTTCAATCAAGAACTCTCTGGAAAAAATGGAATGTTGAAAACCACCACTGATGTTTACGGCGGTCGGCTCGGAATAAGAAAAGAAGACGTGAGCGTTCCTGCTCAAAATGGCAAAAACTTAGTGCTATCAATCGATAGAAATGTTCAATCTCAGTCGGAAAAAATTCTCAAAAAGCAAATGGAAGAAAAGGGAATTAAAAATGGCTCCGTTATTGTTATGAATCCAGAAAACGGCAAAGTTATGGCGATGGCTAATTTTCCAACTTATCATCCAGCGGAATTTTCTAAAGTTAAGGACGCTAAATTATTTAATAATAACACCTTAACTATGCCATATGAGAACGGTTCTGTCATCAAGTCTTTTACGATGGCGATGGGGCTCAATGAAGGCGTTGCGAGTGCTGAAGCCAGATATTACAATGTGGATAAAGTTCAGGTTGAAGACCGTACGATCTCCAACGCAGTTAAGGGTTATACTGGAAGTATTACTTTTCAGACCGCAATGAATTATTCGCTTAACACTGGTATGGTTGAGATTGCTAATAGAATGGGCGGCGGGCGGATTACTCGTGCGTCAAGGGATAAGATTTATGATTATTTCCATAATAAATTTGGCTTAGGGAAAAAAACAGGTATTGAAATTGTTGAAAACGCCGGAACGATTATTTCACCTGATAAAGTAGAAGGAAACGCTGTTCGATACTCCAATATGACCTTTGGGCAGGGTATGGATACTACGATGATTCAGGCGGCTACAGGATTTTCTGCACTTGTTAATGGTGGGACGCTTTATAAATCAAGTGTTATTGCGGGTGAGATTAAAGATGATGAGTTCATCAAAAAAGAGGCAGAAATTCGAAGTAAAGATGTGATTTCGAAGGGATCAAGCGAGCAAATTAAAGATATCTTAATCAATGCCAGAAGGAGCGCTCATGGAGCAGATCTACCAGAATATAGAGTGGGTGGCAAAACAGGAACTTCCGAAACATTAATTAACGGAAAATACGCACAGAATCAGACAATCGGAAGTTATTTAGGATTTGGTGGAAATTCTCAGGCAAAATTTGTTATAATGGTAGCAGTGTGGGGCGAAGGCCAAAATCTCCAAGGTCACGCTGACGCACAACCAATTTTTACAGAAATTTCCAACTGGATGCTTCACTACTTAAAAATCAACCCGAAAGGATAATTAATCATGGAAAGAATCACTCACGCACTCATAACTTCAGCAATATTTTCACTCAGTGGATTTGTTTTGGCGATGCTTTTGACGCCAGTTTACACATATTTTGCGTATAAATATAAATTCTGGAAAAAGCAAAAAACGGCTTCTGTTACAGGTGAAAAATTAAAAGTTGTGTCAAAACTTCACGCCAAAAAAATCGCACGCAATATCCCGACGATGGCAGGCATCATTGGTGTTGTGGCGGTGATAATTTTGACGTTTATTTTTAATCTTGATAGGGGTCAAACTTGGCTTCCTTTGGCTGGACTTGTGGGTGGTGCTGGTATTGGTTTGATTGACGACATTCTCAATGTTTGGGGCGCGGATCGTAAGAATGCGGGGCTTCGTGCGCCGATAAAATTTGTGATGATTATTGGTGTTGGCGTGATTTTGGGATGGTTTTTTCATTCCAAGTTGGGCTTCACATCGCTTCATATTCCGTTTATGGGCAATATTGATATAAAGTGGCTAATGATTCCGCTATTCGCATTTGCCGTGGTAGCAACATCTAATGCGGTTAATATTTCTGATGGATTGGATGGTCTGGCTGGCGGACTTTTGATGGCTTCTTTTTCTGCCTTTGGTGTGATTGCGATGATTCAGGGTCAATATAATTTAGCGGTTTTTTGCTTTACTGCTACGGGTGCTTTGCTGGCGTATATCTGGTTTAATGTTTTTCCTGCAAGGTTCTTTATGGGTGACGTGGGGAGTTTTGCTTGGGGTACGACGCTTGGTGTGGTAGCGATGTTGACTAATTCGCTTCTACTTCTTCCTGTGATTGGTGCGATTTTTGTGATTGAAGGTGCTTCTTCGGCAATTCAGATTCTTTCGAAAAAACTCAGAAATGGCAAAAAAGTTTTCATTGCGGCGCCATTTCATCATCATCTCGAGGCAAAGGGCTGGGAAGAGACCAAGATTACGATGCGATTTTGGGTTTTGGCGGCAGCATTGGCGTTTATCGGTATTGTTTTGGCCTTGGCGGAAAGTAGGTTTGGCAAATAATGGAACGAAATCGCCGCGACTATTGTCGAAGTGGTTCGCTGGGATTGAAGAATTCTAGTGGAGTTGAATCTGAGGCGCTTCGTCTCTTGGCTGGTTTTGAAACGGATATGAAAAAGCACGGCGTTATCTTTGCGGCAATTCAGATTTTTCAAGATAATTTTAGGAAAAATGGATTTTTGCGGGGACTTGGCGTTTTGGCTTTGATATTTTGGCGTAATCTCGTGGTTCAGCCTTTTGAAAAATTACGTGAAGAACTTCGAAAAGAAAATTCTAAGCGCCTCAACATTGATGGTTTTCAGAATGTTCGTAAACACCGTCCAGATTATATGATTCCACTTCTTGCTGGGCTTTTGATGATTATTGGGCTTGTTTTGATGTATTCTCTCAGTCCGCAGTGGGCTAAGTTTCAGAATCAATCTTATGGTCATGAATTTGGCGAGTATCACTTTTTTAACCGTCAGATTTTGATGTATGGGGTTGGGATTCTTGCCTTTGGGTTTTTTGCTCGGACTTCGCTTGGATTTTTCTATAAACATTCGGGTAAATTTTTGGCGGTTGGTATTGCGGCTTGTTTAATTTTGTTTGGGCTTGGATTTATGGAGATAATTTCCAAGCAGAATATTCCGCTTGCTAAGTGCGAGAAGGGTGCTTGTCGTTGGCTTGAAGCCGGGATTAGTATCCAGCCTGCGGAACTTATTAAATTTGGTGTTCTGATTGCGCTATCAGTATTTTTAGGTATAAAAATTAAAGAAAAGCGTGTCAATAACTGGAAGGAATCAATTCTGCCTAGCGTATTTTTGGTTGCAGTGATGGTGGCTCTGATTGCGTTTCCGCCCCAAAAGGATCTTGGTACGGCAATGTCAGCGTTGGCGATTGTGGCTTTTCAGTTCTTTGTGGCAGGTATAAATAAGCGTAATATTTCAATTTTTGGAGTGCTTGCTTTAATTGGCGTTGTTGGATTTATTGTGATGGCGCCTCACCGCTTAGAGCGAATTTCAACCTTCAGTAAACAAGAAGACTGCTCCAATCTGGAAAGTAGTGAAAAGCGTGAAGAGTATCAAATCTGTCGTGCTAAAATTGCGGCTGGCTCTGGTGGACTGCTTGGGCTTGGTATTGGTCGCAGTGTCTCAACGGCTGGATACTTACCAGAAATGATTAACGACTCGATTTTTGCTGCCATGGGTGAGATTGTTGGATTTGTCGGTCTTTTGGCGGTGCTGGCAATTTATCTTGGATTGATATACAGGATACTTCGAATTTCTAATTTTATGGAAAATCCTGCCACCAGAATCCTGTCCGCTGGCATAGCGGGATGGTTTGCGGTTCACACTTTAATGAATATTGCTGCGATTATCGGTATTATTCCGTTGACCGGTATAACTATCCCACTGATTTCTTACGGTGGTACTAGTATTGTTGTGATTTCGAGTATTTTAGGCCTTGCGTTTAATGCATCTGGCTACACCACATTTTCGAAAAAGATTTATAAGGAGGCAGAAGATGAAAATCTTGGCAGTCGGCGGCGGGTCAGGCGGTCACGTGATTCCCGTCGTGGCAGTTTTTAAGGAAATTTTGAAAAAGAACCCACATGTAAAATTAGAGTTTTGGTGCGATAAAAAATTCTATCCTCAGGCATCTAAAATTATGCGCGGAGAATTTGGCGAGAGTGTTAAAATTTCTAAAATCTCTAGCGGTAAATTTCGAAGGTATACTCATTTAACATTGCTCCAGCACTTGATGATACCTGGGATTGTTTTTGGTAATTTTTTTGATATTTTTAAGAATTTATTTGGCCTAGTTCAGGCAATTTTAAAGTTGATTTTGAGCAGACCTGATGTGGTTTTTTGTAAAGGCGGATTTGTCTGCGTTCCGGCTGGGATTGCAGCTTGGATTTTGCGAATACCGATTGTAATCCACGATTCTGACGCTCATGCTGGTCTGGCTAATAGGATCTTATCTAAATTTGCTAAAAAAATTGCAACAGGTGCTCCTTTAGAATTTTATAACTATCCGCCTGAGATTTCGCAATATGTTGGTATTCCGGTTTTACCAGAGTTCAAGAAGTATACGGAAGAAGAGTGTGCAAAATTCAAGCAAGAATTAGGCTTTGATCAAAATAAAAAGTTGGTTGTGGTTACGGGCGGAGGCTTGGGTGCTGCGAGAATAAATAATGCTATCGTCGATCAAGGCGCTGTTTTAACCCGAGAAGCGCAAGTTATGTTGATTTCTGGTGTTGGACAGTATCAGGATCTACTTCCAAAAACTAGAAGTTTATCGCAAGATTTTATCCTAAAGGACTTCGTGGCTAAGGATATGTGGAAGTTTCTGGCTGCCGCTGATTTGGTGGTGGCTCGTGCTGGCGCAACTTCTAATCTTGAACTTGCTGCACTTGCCAAGCCTACGATTCTTGTACCTAACGCTCGCCTAACGGGCGGCCATCAAGTTAAAAACGCCCAAGTTTATGCTAAAAGTGGGGCAGTTGAAATTATTTCTGATGACGAGATTGAAGATTCTCCGCAAATTCTTTCAAAGAAAATCCTTGAAGTTTTGTCTGATAATGAGAAAATGCTTGAACTTTCAGAGAATTTTGCTCGATTCGCCAAGCCTGATTCGGCCAAAGATGTAGCGGAGATTGTGATTTCTGCGCGCAAAATTCGTAAAAATAAAACGCTTGTGGTATAATATTTAAGATGAAACAGGGCGAAGAAAGACCGCTTTCGCGGCGAGAGAGAAGGGCGCAGATTTTGGAGTCGCAGGGTGGGGCGGCTGAATTTTCGCGTGGGAAAACTCTTTCTCGCCCAGAAAAACCTCTCGCTCGAGCAGAGAATCGCAAGTTGATTTTGCGTCGTCGTAAGATTGGTGGATTTTTCTTTTGGCTGTTGGGGGCTTCAATTTTTATTTTGGTGCTTTTATGGCAATTGGTAGCCGATATATCGGTTGTAGATAGTAAAGGGCGGAGTCTGGATAAAAAATACGCCCAATCGATAGAAAAATATTATCAAAGGCAGCCTTTCGAAAGGGTGATTTCTCAACTTAAGAAGCAAGACTTGCTTGTGTCTGTTCAGAGAGATTTTTCTGAGATCTTGGACATTTCGGATATAAAATTCCAGAGTTTTGGTCGCTATAAATTCGAGTTAAAAATGCGACAAGCCGTGGCAGTTTGGGGGATTGGCGGTAAAAAACTATTCGTTGATGAAAATGGCGTTGCTTTTGAGAACAATTTTGCGGAAGAGCCCGCCTTGAAAATTACCGATGAGGGTATTCAAAATGCCGGTGGCGGAGTTGCAGTGGCGAGTAGCGGATTTATGCGATTTATTGGTAGACTGATTTCATTTGCTGGGGGTGCAGGCTTAAAAATTTCTAGCATAAAAATACCTGCCAACACTTTGCGTCAAGTTGAAGTCTCTTTTGAGGGGCTATCTTATCCGGTAAGATTTTCTAGTGTTGAGTCGGCAGAAGGGCAAATTGCAAACCTTAAGCGTTCGATTAACTATTTCTCTGCTCACGGTCAAACGCCGCAATACCTCGACTTGCGTGTTGAGGGCAAGGCGTATTACAAGTAGAGAGTATTACAGTCTGCTCTTTGTTCGCTTTTTGTTCTTACAGTAAAGAGCAATGAAAAGGGCTTATACTCCTTTAGGGAATGTTTGCCAATTATCATATAGATCTTGATATTCCCTTATTAGGGCTATCGTTGTTGCTGGAATAAGGCTGGAGATTTATAAATACAGATATGTCCAAAAATACATCTGAAATTTCGATCGTAAATTTACAATATAATTTGTGCGACATATAAAAATGAAGTTCTACCGTATATTAATTATTTAAAAATAATCTGTTATGAATACTTAATCATGGATTAGAATATATGTTTATGTCGTAAAAGATATATTTACAAAAGGCAAAAATATGTTATAATAACATAAGCATAACAGATAAGGGCAGTGTATATTATAACATATTTTAAGGCAAAAAAATGTGTTGTAAAATTTACAACACGGTTATTTTATAATTGCGAAATTGCGATTTTATAGTGCTTTTTAATATCACGATAAAATGAAAGGGTGACAATGAGCAGGGGGATACCTACAATAAAAATCGACAAAATAAAGAAAGAAAAAATGAGCTGGTACATAGCAAATCTGAAAAAGAAAAATAGAATTTTAAGCTTTACATATTCTGCGTGATTTGAAGATTTTTCTTTTTCCAAAAATCCAGTATTTGGGGTGTTGGCGATTTTGGCAAGTTGTTGGGCTTGTGGGTTAGCAAAAGGTGCTTGCTTTTCCGCTTCAATGTTGCTGTTAAGTGGTTCGATAATTCTTTCGTTCATGTTATTATTTTAGCATTTTAGGGTTTGTTTTTCAATTGTGTTTATGTTTGGGGTTTATTTTTAGAAAATTGTAAATCGACCGCACGCTCGTTTGGGCTTTTAAGAGTTAGCCCCACGGCGTGCTCGATTTGCGAAGTAGTCGGGATTTGTGCGAATTCGAAAGAATTCATCTGAAATGTGAATTTTTTTGATTGTGAGTAAAAAGGAGAAAAACGGAGCGTTTTGAGGGATTTCGAAGATTTCGTGATAATCGTAGTCACGAGTTTTGAATTCTTGTGGTATAGGTGAGCGTTCTGAAACGATGTTTGGAAAAAGTTCGGGCTTGTTGAGATTGCGTGAAGACCAGTAACGCTTGGCGTTCGGTTCTGTTATTAGTTCTTTGGTGATATATTTTTTAATATAACTTGCCATTTTTGAGGTGTCACGAATTGGGGCGATTTCAGATCGACCGAGATTGTATCGATTGATGAATTTTCTTTTTGTGTTTGGTTTTGGGTTTTTGATTTCTGAAATTGTAGCATAAGGGTTTTTGCGTGAATGGAAGTTGTCTGTGGGGTTGAGATAATTTTCGAGTAAGGCGTGAAAATGCCACGCTCCGTTTTTGTGGCGTTCTGGAACGATGAGGTATTTGAATTTTGAGCCGTGAGTTCGCTGATGATTTACTTGTTCGGTGTTGAGCCATTGTTGAAGCAGGGCGGACATTTTTGCGAAGTTGTGGCGGTTTTGTTCGGTTTTGATTTTTGGGTTTTTGGCGTCGAAAGTGAAAGTCGCGAAGTGGGAAAAGTTATTTGATAGCACATAATCTGATATTTTAGTTTTTGTGCGATTGATCGATTTTTGAAGAGTGTCAATTTCGCTAGAGTTTTCTTCATTGGCGATACCTTGATTTTCTACACCGAAGTTTTGAACAACGAGTGGGCGTTTGTAGCGAATTATTTTAATGAAGTTAGGGTAAATTTTAGCATAATTATAAATTGTTTTATATTTTTTTCCGGTTTTATTAAGAATGCGTTCAGTTATGTTAGATGATTGCTTTCTTAAATCGTTCATTTAATTTACTCCTTTTGTCAGTTAAGTGTGGTCTATGACAAGGGGGTTCCGCGTGGCGGAACCCGACCACTTTTTAATAATTATTGATGCGAGAGATATGGAAGTAATCTCTGAATTCATCACCTTTATTATTAGTGAGAGTTCGCTTTGATGATGAGTAAACTACCATTGAGTTTCCACCCGTTAGAAGAGCAGGGGCGAAGTCGAAAAATTGGTTATCTTTGGCCATAATTCTATAATCATTGAAGATTTGAAAGAGGGCGTCTTTTGCCTCTTTTTTGGTATTAAATCGGGCGATTTCGCGACGATTGCGAGTAATTATATATGAATATTTATAAATTCGTTGTAGTTGTATTGTGAACATATTTTCCTTTCGTGGGTTTGGGGTGATTTTGTCGCGGGGCGGTCGCCTATCGCGACAAAATCTTTCCTTTTTTAATTGCTTTCTTATCTATCTGTATGGCGTTATGTTCTTCGAACTGTGCTTGACCGGAAACGACTTTTTGAAGTGTGTCGTACATATTGCGTAAGCGTTCGGAATGAAAGAACCAGCCATATTTAACAGGTTTGCCCACCAGTTCGCCAGAATAATCGGTTGTGAGTTTTTTGGCGTTGTATACTTTGTTGATTGTAAAAATGTTAGAGATCGTGTTACACATAATCAGGTAGTCTGATTGTTCACGGAAGGGCTTTGCCATACGCAAGAACAATTGAGAAGTCCCTATAATACATTTTCTTTGCTTGCGTTGCTGTGAAATTTCCGTGAAGATATAGAGCGGAATGTTCTTGCTTTCGAGAGCGTTGAAGTATGTGTGAATTTCATCAATTAAGTAAATCACGCCGAATTTATCGTTATTGACCGAAACGAGAAGTTTGTGAAGTTCTTCGAACTCTGAAAAGGTTATGATTTTGTTTTTAAGGTCTGGTGGTGGTTTAATTTCAAGGTTGGTTACTAAAATCGCTTTGGGATATTTTAGTATAAGATTGTGAACATGCTTGACGGCTGACAATGTTTTTCCTGAACCTTGAAATCCACAATACATAAAAAGACCTGTTTCTTTGAATAGTTCTTTATCTTTCGCCATCAAGCGGTTTGCTTTATAGCTATCAAGATGAAAGCGAAATTCTTTTTTGAGTTGATTGAGGTATGACATTTTTCTCCTTATTTTTTCTGAATATTTATAAATGGAAGCTTTCCTAAAATCCACCAAGCAAGAGAAGCCAGAATTTCAACAGGCATTAAGACGAACGAAAGTGTAAGTATAAACGACATCGCCTCATTTGATCCAAGAATGTATGAAAAGAAGCGAATAGCGGGCTGAATAATTGAAATAATCCAACCGAAAGAGGCGAGTAGGTTAAACCCACCAGATAAAATACCTGAAAATGTTGAAAATACAGGAAAAATTGTAATTGAAAGCATGAAATTGACTAAATCTAAAATCCAAAGAATTATCATTATTTATCCTCCTTATGAGCCCATCGCTCCCAGACATAATAAGAACCAAAAAGAATAGGAATTACTTGAAGAATACGATTTATCGCCCAAAATCCAAAAGCGAACCATAGAAGATTGCGAGCGAGGAATATAAGAGGTTCAGGAACACTACAAGCATCAAATTTCAAAATCTGCTTAAAGCTATCCCAAGAAGAGCTTGAAATTGCGAATTGTGAATCATAGCGACAGGAAGATTGAGCACTGACGCCAGTAAAGAAATTAAATTCAATATATCGAGTCAATTCACCGAGTGAATTTTTAGCTTGATTTGACATTGAATTAAATTTTGCTTGAAGTTCTGCTTGTTCTGGTATAAATATTTTCTTTACTATATCAATTATGAACTTACCGAGTTCGATGAAAAAGTTGACTATAAAATCAACAATTTTAGCTACACCTTCGAAAAGCCCAGAAAAAATTGATGATATACCATTTTTAAGATTTTCGAAAAATGAACCCGTCCAAGAAGCAAAAACCGACATACTGTCAAACATAGGGGCGAAGAAATCTTTAATGCCTTGAAGTATACCACCAAAAAATCCGGCATCTTGATTGTTGCTTGAATTTCCGCTATTGTTTGAGCTGTCTGGTACGGAAGTTGCTGGCTTTATATTGAATTGGTTAAGCTTGTTGTTGGTGTCTGAATAGATAACAAAATAATCAGGGTCGTCTGTTGAGGTTATCTCTGCTTCGTAAGATGGGGCAGAGGGTTGGTTTGCGTAAAAAGAGCCGTTACCCTCCAAAAAACCGCGTTCTTTATTATAGGTTGATTGAGTATAATATCGAGCCTTTATTTTAATTGTATATCTTCCAGTATGTTTGTTGTAGGACAGGTAAGAGCCACAATCTGGTTGAGATTTGATTGGATATTTTCCGGTTTCTGGATTGTAGCTTTCGTAATCAAGATAGTCGCAAGAATAAGCGTAAACATTGAGAGTGTTTCTCTGTGAATACTCTTTTGTGTTATAAATCAAATAATGAACTGTTGGGTTGTGGTCTTCGCTTTGGATAAAAGCACGGGCGAAAGATTGTCTTTCTTTTTCTGAAAGACCCTTAAAACTTCCGACCTCGTGAGCGAATGAAGTCGAAGATGAGAACAGTACAAGCAAGAATGAAAATAATACCGAAAATGTTGCCGAAGATTTGCTGAATTTCCACATCTTTACCTCTTTGACCTTGCGTTAAATTTTGAAATTATATAAAAGGAAATAATGGTTATAAGAATTATAGCGAGCCAAGTTATGTCATCGAACTTAACGAATTTATTGTGAAGTGGCGTAAAATAATAAACATCGTTCATATCTACAACCTATCTCTAAAAAGAATGTTCATAAGCATTGAGAAGAAAAGGTGAACGCCTGCCAAAACTCCAATGATTGGAAGCAGGAAAATAAAACCTTTACTGAATAGATCGAGCAGGGTTGAAATAACTTCTGATGATGTGACATTTTGAACCATAATTTAATCCTTTTTGTTGAGTTGATATTGAAAAGGGTGGGGCGGTGGAACGCCCCACCGTGCGGTTAAACGCGACCGCTCTTTCCGCGGTTGATGACCTTTCGGACAATGTTGATACCTACAACGGTTACCAAGATTGGAGCAACGAAAGTCAAACCGGCGGTGAAGTTGGTTGTGATCGCCGAAACAAGTTGAGTGGCGAGACCTTCTGGAATAGTAATTGCTGACATAACTATTTAATCCTTTTTGTTAAGTTAATAATTTTTTTGTTCGCTTTTTGTTTGTTTTTGCGATTGGGGAAGAATAGGCCGACCTTTACATATCAAATTCTTCCTCCAAGTCAATTTTTTCTTTGTTTGTGTGTTTGATTGCGTGAGCAAGACCGAAGACATCTTTTTTATCTACGAAATAGTCAATTTTAAGACCATTTTTGAAATGTAAAGTTAAAATGTGAAATTCAGTGTTAGTTTTTTGCGAAGTTCCAGTTCGAACTGAAAGTCGAGCAAGTGTTGATATAATGTTGTCGTTTGTTAGATTTTTCATTGAAATCTCCTTATAATTATATTTAGTTGTTTTATGGTTAGATATTAGCATATAAGATTTATAAAATCAATATATGTCGCAAAAGATATATTGTGCGACATATCTTGTTTTTCTTTTTCACATATGCTAATATCGAATTGTAATAAAAAATAATAACAATTCGAAAGGAATTTAATAATGAAAAACCACCCTATCAACGTAATGCCTAAAATTCACACTGCTACAATCGCAGATAAAGAATTTACGAATCCAGAAACGAATCAGGTTGTTCAATACTCGGTTCTTGAACTTGGTCTTAAACTTGATGGCGAAATTCAGACTATCGCTTTCAATCTTTCTAAAAAATCAAATATGAAACTTTTGATTCTTGCGTCTGAAAATAAAAACTGGCTAAACGAGGAAGATAGCACTATGTAGCACGGTCGAAATCTTCCCAAACAAACGCAAACAAAAAGCGAACAAAAATTACTAAACTAACAAAAAGGATTAAAGATTTATGTTGGAAACTTTTGGTTCATCTGCTCAATCAATTTTCCCAAGCGACACCGCAACTAAGTTGATTGAAGGCTTGACTGGCGTTATTGGTTCAAATATGCCAATTATCATTGCCCTTCTCGGCTTCACTCTTGGTGTTGGTTTGGCTTTCAAACTTCTCAAGAAGTTCTCGAAAGTTAAGGCTTAAGCCTCACGACCCGAGCAAGTCGTTAAACTGCTCTTCCACTTTTCGATATTAACTTAAATTTTCGCAATAAAACCTCCATATAGGAGGTTTAAGTTATACGGAAAACTTATACAAAACCAAATCTTTTACGGTTTTGTTCTTGAATTTTCCTCCGCAATTTTCGAGGAGGCTTCTGCTAGCACAGTTATCTTCTTTCGTCATGATCAAAAAATCAGAGAATCCGAGATCTGGCATTATCCTCAAGGCTAATTTTAGCTGTTCTGCGCCAAGGCCTTTTCTTCGAAATTTTGGTCGAATATAATAATTGACGACGCCAAAGTCGAAGAATGGGCAGATCTTGCGTGGCTCGGTAAAGATTATGATAAATCCAACGAGCTCTTCACCCCTGAAGCTGAAAAATATTTCGAATTTCTGATGATCGTCGAAAGTTCTTCTTCGGCATTCTTCAATCGCATTCATCCAATCGTCAAAATTCTCCATTGCGGTGTATTTTAGCGGAAAGCCTCCACAATTTTCGGCGTCAATTTCTGTCATCTCTTTGACCAACACACATACCTGCTCGCCATCCTCGAGAACAGGTTTTCGCAAAATTAAATCTGGCATATCGCCACCTCTTTCTAAAGTACTTGGCCATATTTTAACATAATTAAATAAAAATGTCAATAGAGCGCGAATATGGTCTATAAATCTCGCCCGACAGCGGTGATGCTGGCTTCGAGTTTTTTTGAAGCGCTCCACATTTGCCATACTGCGACCTCTGTTGGTGTTTGTCCAGACCAGAGTGAGAGCGGCGAGAATTTGGCGATTTTGCTCGACGCGGGACTCGAAACCACCTCGCCGTTTTGAGCAAAAATCAGATTTTCTGCGTGAAAAACCGCCACTAAACAGGGGTAAGTTAGTGTAAATTTATGTATAATCTCCACAAAATTGGCCAGTTGGAGTGAAAATGTCAGCACTTTTGGGTAAAAAACGCTCGAAAAAATCTTCTGAAGTTGTGCAAAACTCGCAATAATCGTAAGATTGGGCTTTTGTAAGATTTCGTGCGAAGAATTGATTAAAATATCGACCGCGTCGCGCGTAATTGTTATGGGCTTATCTGTAAAAAGGATGAATTTTTCAAACAAGACGGCGGTTTCTGAATTCTTATTGGTGTCACCAATGAATAAAATTGCGTCCGCCCAAGCCTCGGCCGCACGAAAGTCATCCCACGCTTCCGCTGAAAACCCGCCAGAATGGTTGCTTTTGGCAAAAACTACATCTGTTAATTCATCGATTTTCAAAAATTTATTAAGCGAATCGGGCGCCAAGATTTTGACTTCGCCCGCGCCTGTTTTTTGCGCTGTGTCGTATGCCAATGCGAGGCTTCGAAATGATCCACTCCCGCCTCCCACAATTAAAATTTTTCCTGCGCGAGATTTTTGCTCTGGTCGCGCCCACGCAATCTCTGGAAAAAGCAATTTATCAGATTGGACCTTCCAGAAATCAAACATTTTTTACCTCGATTGAAACTGGGCAGTGGTCGCTGCCAAAAATATCGTCGTGAATTCCAGCGTCAATTATCTGGAGATTTTTCCCTTTTTGATTTTTGAAAAATTGAGCGCTCGCCACAAAATAATCAATCCGCCAGCCGACATTTCGCTCGCGCGCTTTGCCAAAATTGCTCCACCAGGTATAAAATTCCGCCCTTTCAGGATAAAAATTTCGAAAAGTATCAACAAAATTCGTATTCAAAATATTGGAGATCCCCGCTCGTTCTTCATCTGTAAAGCCGGCGCTACGTCGATTCTGCTTGGGCCTAGCGAGGTCGATTTCTTGGTGGGCCACATTGAGATCTCCGCAAAAAATCACAGGCTTTTTATCGAAATCCTCACTCAAATTTTCCGCCAAAATCTCGACATTCTCTGATGAAAAATCACTATTCGAAAGCACTCCTTGCTCCAATTTGGTCGCAAATTTCAAAAATTCTGCGTCCCATTTTTGTCGCAAATCCATTCGTTCTAACTTATTTTTGGCGTTGGGAGTATAAACCGTAACCAGCCAGAACTGCTCGAATTCCGCCGCGCAGATCCGCCCTTCCCCGGTGGCGTCGCCGTAATTGTCGCGGAGAAGATCATCTTTCAGAAATTCCTCAGGGAAATTATGAAGCACTCTCAAAGGCTTGATTTTGCTCCAGATTGCGGTACCGGAATAGCCTTTGCGCTCAGCAAAACTCCAAAATTGCTCAAAATCCGCATAATTCTCGGCGAAGTTTTCTTTTGAAATCTGGTTGGCTTGAATCTTAATCTCTTGAAAACACACGATATCTGGATTTTCTTTTTCGAAAAATTCTCGAAGTGCGCCCTTTTTTTCAACCGACCGCAAACCATTGACATTCCATGAAAATATTTTCATACTAAAACCTCTTGATCATTCGTGCGCTCTCTCTTGCGGCCTGCTTACGCTTGAGAGTTTCTCGTTTGTCGTATTGCTTTTTGCCCTTACCAACAGATATGACGATCTTGATAAAGCGACCGCCTGCTAGAATTTTGAGTGGAACGATCGTAAAGCCATCCTTTTTAGAAATGGCCAAATTGTCGATTTGTTTGCGCGTAGCAAGCAATTTTTTAGGCGTTGTGTCAATAGAGTCTGATTTGGAGATTCCTTCGCCCTGATTTTTGAGTGAAAAACTAGCGTTGTTGAGCCAGAGTTCCATGCCCTTTTTGCCTGCTCGCAGAGTAATAAAAGCGCCCTTGAGACTAACGCGACCGTCGCGCACAGCTCGCACCTCAACACCACGCAGGCTCATTCCTGCTACGATTTCTTCACCCAAATCATAATCGAACCGCGCTCGGCGATTTTCGATATTTTTAAGAGTTTGGGGCTTTTTCATATAATTTATTTTAGCATAGATTTGAGAATCCCGCAAACGCTAGAAGAGGCTTTGTTGAGGAAGATTCGATACTTCTTCTGTGAGAATTTTTAGAGCTCTCTCGTTTTTGACTACATCTTTTAAGAAGACCTCAAAAGCCTTTAAATCGCTAAAATTATATAATTTTTCATTAGGTGAGAAGAAAATCGTAACTTTCTTTTGCCTTTTAAGAACTTCTATTGCGTTGTATAATGTGCCCTTGCTTAAAGCTTGTTTTTTGAAGCGAGTCATCATATAAGTGGGCTCCCACAGCATGATGGCTTCCGTGCAATCTTCTGCCATTTGAGTGTCTTTATATCTTTGTATTTTGAATTTGTCCTTTTCGTGAGATGGTGGCGTTATTTTTACGGTAGGCCAACCTAGCGAATAGCCTTCGTTATGCCTTGCTCCACCCTGCTCAGAAGTATATATGGAGATTTTATTTTTAGGATATGATTTTTCTAGGAAGAATTTTTGGATGCTTAAATCGACGCCTTTTGCGTCGCTAACTAAAATTGAGCCATTTTCATCCACTATTTTATTGAGAATATCTGTAATTTGACTGGGTAAAGTTTTTATGCTTCTTGACCCTGAAATAAAATATTTTTTCATCTGCCTAATAGTCCTTTTCCTAAATTCTTAACCATACTAATAAAATATATTTTTTCTATGTTTTGATGCTTTCTGAGTAGTTCTGAGACGGCTTTAAGTGTTTTGCCTTGGCCATAGGTGTCATCTATTATAAGAATTGATGTTTTATAGTGTGGCGGATTGATTATAAAATCACTTTCTTTGAAGAATTCATTAATGGGCATATTTTTTGCCTTTTTGTTGATATTTTTGATTATCAAATCTTGCTCATATGGCCTATTTAATGCTTCTGCTATCATTTTGGCGAGATCAAAGACTGGTTGTCTCATCTTGGCTCTATGTGTTGGAGCCATAGGGCACACAATAAGGTCTTCTTCATTTTTTAAGAATTTGAAAGAAAGCAATTTATTCTCTATGCTATTAAAGATAGTTTGTAATTTGTGATTATATTGAGCTTGACTTAGGGGCTCATATTTTATTTCGTGTATAAGCTTGCCTAGCGGTGTATATTTTTTATAGAGGTCTCCGTAATAGTCAAAGGCTATTCCGTGGTCCACGCAGGGGGGTAATGATTAGCTTGGAGACGGCGTTAATGCCTCCGCCATCTAAAAGGATCTTTGCGCTTTCATGATGAAGTTTGTTCATGCTTATATTGTATCACAAAAGCGGATTTTAGAAAATTATCATCGAGTCGCCGTAGCTCAAAAATTTGTATTCTTTTTCGGTGGCGTGGGCGTAGGCTTTAGAAAGATTCTCCCAGCCAGCAAAGGCGCTTGCCAGCATTAAAACGGTCGATTTTGGTGCGTGAAAATTGGTCATCAGTCCGTCGATTGTCTTAAAGTCATAGCCGGGATAGATGAAAATATCCGCCTCGCCCCGGAGATTGCCATTTTCGTTTTTTGATATTTTTGAAATTTCTATCGAAGAATTGGCACCAGAATTTCCATCCAAACTCTTTTCGAAGATTGCATTATGTGCGTATTCCAGCGTGCGCGCAACGGTTGTGCCGAGCGCAAAAACTCGCCCGCCGTTTGCCTTTGTTTCTCGGATTTTCTCAACTGTTTTGAGCGGAATTTCGAAATATTCTTGATGCATTTTGTGCTTTTCGAGATCGTCAACGCGGATCGGCATAAAAGTCCCCAAGCCCACATGGAGAGTGAGATAGCAGATCGAGACGCCCTTTTCTTTTAGGCTTTTCAAAATTTCTTCCGTCATATTAAGGCTGGCGGTCGGCGCCGCGACAGAGCCTTTTTCGTCCGCAAAAACAGTCTGGTAGCGCTCGATGTCCAGCGCGGTCGCGTCTCGCCGCATATATGGTGGTAAAGGCACAGTGCCGTGTTGCTCGCACAAATCTCGCAGATCAGTGTCGCTCTCAACGATGGCGAGGCCGTCGCCAAGGACTTCGCGGACGCGGATTTTTTCGCTTGAATTTTTCACCGTCAAAATATCGCCCGCCTTAATTTTGCCGCGGTACATCACCTTGTGTGAATGCCAATCATTGTCGCCAGCGTGGCGCTCCAAGACGACCAACTCTCGCTCTGCCCCGCTCTCCTTCTCAACAAAAAGCCGAGCCTTGATGACGCGGGTGTCGTTCAAGATTAAAAGATCTCCCTTTTTGAAAAACTCCGCCACATTGCGATAAAAACTATCGCGGATCTCGCCCGTATGGCGGTTAAGGGCGAGCAACCTCGAAGCGCCTCGCACTTGTGGTGGGTGTGCCGCGATGAGGTCTTCTGGTATGTTGTAGGTGTAATCTTCGAGTTTCATTACCGTATTATATCATTTTTTGCTGCAAATCGGAAACGCTCTTATATATATCAATTAAATCGCCGATATCCGTATCTATCATAGGTTCATACATGAATGAATTTAGATGAATGTGTTCTGGTGTTATGAGATTCACTCTGGATAGAGTTTTTATATGTTCTGAATTTAAAAAATTTAACTTGAACACATTGAATAGTATTCGGAACTGATTGGGTTTATCTATTTTTTCGAATATTTTTTCGTTCTCCTCGGGTAGAGTGTTTATCATGTATTCTTCAGCTTTCAATCTGCTCGCAATAGCTAGAGTTATCTTATGCTCTAGACTTGTGAGGTTTCCCGATTGGGTAATTTTATCTGCAGCATTGAATATATATTCTCTTACGCTTTGCTCTGGGTTTGGGAAAGTCTTTAATGCATTGTTATTTTTAATTTTAATGCAAGGTTCAAAAATGTCTTTTAGGTCGGCTAATTTTATGGTGCTGGAATTGTTTTTTGTGTGTAATATTGCGGTTGTTTTTTCGTAAGAATAATTTGCAGGTGATTTGTCATTAGGTATGCTCAAAAATTCCGAAATGTTTCGAACGAGCGGTATTAATGAGATGATCTGATATTCGTTTTCGAGTTTAGTCCAGTCTTTTAGAGGGTTGTTTGATGGTCCGTCCTCCAGTAAGATAGTGTTATTTATTGAATTTGCGTGAAATTTATACCCCTTCTTTAGACCTAGTCTACCCGTAATAGTTCTGTAAAAATCAAAATTATGAGAAAGTATTAGAAGATATAGATTTTTTTCTTTGCATAGTTCGGCTAGATATTCGACTATTGCGTATTTATTTTGATAATCAAAGGAGTCTGCTATATCATCAATAACCAATAGTGTCGGTGCATCAGTCTTTGGTTTTATTGATTCTATGTCGAAGAGGATGTTAAGAATATATAGGGCTCGTTTTTCGCCCTGATTAAGCACAGATTCTGTCAGGTCTCTGGTTACTAATTTATTGCTACGACCATCTTTTTCGAACTGGAATTTTACTTCAGGGAGAGTTTCACCGAGCAATATCTCATCGATGTTCTCGATTTTCATTTTAAAAGGGACTTTAAATCTAGATTCGAAGTTTTCGAAAACTTCCTCCCATTTCGAACCTTCTTTTTTGCGTTCTTGAATTGCTTTGAGGGTTTTATCTGATATTTCTTGAAATTCTTCGATAGTATCTTTGATGTCTTTAAAATAAGACGACCAGATGTTTTTCTTGAATTGTTTGATATTATCATTTTGCAGCATTTCTATGATTTCTGGATATGTTTTTATTATTTCGTGAAGATTTCTGGATTTAGCTGACTTATCCAAAGCTTTTTCTATATTTTTAAAAGGGGTGGTGAGCTTTAATTTAGTGTTGATTTCATTTATTAGGTCCTGTAGGCCATCCGTATCCACTATTTCTTGTCGTGTGTTTAGGTTGATTTTATTTTTAGGCAGGAAATAGTCAGATGACTCTAGGAGCTCGGCTAATTTTCTGAATTTAAGTAGGTCGAAGCTTTCCTCTTTTAAGAATTCAAATTCACGATACACCTCTTTGCGTGCTTTTATGTAGGTGCGAATGTGCTTCTGGAAATCATCACCAGTTATGAATTTTTCCAACTGGGGCTCAAAAATATCGGCATATTTAATCTTTAGATTGAGTGACGAGTGCTTTGGGATTTTTTTGAAGTCTTTTGTTAGGCTTGTTAGTTTTGCTCCTTCTGTACTAAAGTCTGACAGTATATTTTGTTCTATGGAGTCTATTTTAGTACCTGATAAGCCCGATAGCGTTTTCAGTATGGATTGTTTTTTGGCTAATAGTTGGGATGTTAAATTTCGTATCTCGTCACTAACTAAAAGTTGGGTTAGCTTTGCGGATTCATATTTCTGTACTAAGCTTTTGATTACAAATATTTGACTCGATTCAATAGGGTTTTCATCGACCAATATATCGGCCTCCCCGGAAACATCAAATATTATATCTTTAATATTTTCGCGTTCGCCTTTTTGTATATATTCAAAAGTTTTAGCGAAAGATGTTTTCATCGTACCATTTTTAGCGTATATGGCGATAGCCTTGGAGTCGTCTTTGAAGTCAAATGATTGATTCATGTTTTCGATTCCAAAACAGTTTTTTAAATTTATTTCTAATTTCATGCTGGTACTCCTTTTATTTTTAATAGTATTAAATCCCGAAAAATCTCTCGAAAAACGCTCGCAGTCGCTCTAGTACTCGTTCTTTTTTGTCACTGGTAGATTCTTGATTTTCTAAAGCAAAGAGTGGTGTTGGTGGTAAGATGTCGATGATTTCGGTGCCAGTTTCTTTGATTTCGCCATTCGAAAATGCCCGCTTGACGAACTTCCGTGCTTTTTCATCTTGAAGCTTCTCCTCTTCAATGATTTTAGTGAGCTCTTTTTCTCGATTTTTTAAGACAAATTCACGCCATTTTCCCGCCAACTGATCGGTTTTGTCGCTTGCATTTATCTGATTTACGAAGTTGTCGATCAAATCTTTCTTGCTCCTCAAGTTTGGACTGGACAAAATCGCAGAATCGATCCGTGCGAGGATTTCTTTGTTTTCAATATTTTTGCTGTGAAGTTCTTCAATCAGAATCAAAATGTAGTCGATGTTAATTTCGATTGAGCGCACAAGATCCATCTCAAAGACGAGATCGTTGGCGATGTCACTTTTTTCCGGTCTCTGATTGACGAATTCGTCGCGAATCGTGAGATAAAAACTCTGATAGTCCTGAATTTGCCCATCACTCAAAATCTGTCGTCCTTCAAAATCGTCAAAAGTCCGCAAAATATTTTTAAGCCGCAAAAATGCGCCAAAGAGTTTAACGAATTCACGCTTTTCTTCCTCGCCGTAATTTTGAGAATTTATCGGTAGCGGAAAATTATGTTCGATTTGCTCAACGATTTGCGTATAGCCGAGATTTTCTTTATCATCTTCTTTATATCCAAAATAATAATCGTCAAAAGGTCGAAGAAGCACCGTTCCGCGTTGCTCGCCGTCGCCAAACAAGCTAATCGCCTCGTTGGTTTCTTCTTCGAGATTTCGAAAACAGACGATATTGCCAAAAGCTTTAACTGCGTTCAAGATTCGATTCGTCCGAGAAAACGCCTGAATTAGTCCATGCATTCGTAGATTTTTGTCAACCCAAAGCGTGTTGAGCGTTGTTGCATCAAATCCGGTTAGGAACATGTTGACCACGATCACCAGATCAAGCTCACGGTTTTTGATTCGTTGGCTTAAATCGCGGTAATAATTTTGAAATTTTTCGCTCGAAGTGTCGTAATTTGTGCCAAACATCTGGTTGTAATCCTGAATTGCCGTCGCCAAAAAATCCCGATCGCTTAAGTTTAGCCCATCTGTCTCAAAGTTTTCATCTGGCAGTACATCGCCCTCGACCGCGTCATTTTGTCCAAAGCTAAAAATAGTGGCAATTTTAAGCCGCTTGTCGCTCGGCAGCCCCGACATTTGTCGCTGAAATTCTTTGTAATATTCTTTCAAAACAGGGATGGAGCTCACCGCAAACATTGAGTTGAAGCCTCGGACGCGTTTTTCTTTAAGAGTGTAGCTTCCGCTGTCATTTCGAAGTGTTTTTGCGTCAAAATTTTGAAGAATGTATTCGACGATTTTTGAAATCCGCTCAGGGTGATTGAGCGCTCGCTCGGCGTCGATTGCGGGGATTTTTTCGTCCTGAATTTGATCTTTTTGGTGGACGGTATTTACAAAATCAACCTTAAATTTCAAAACATTCTGATCGCGAATCGCATCCAAAACGGTGTATGTGTGAAGTTTATCGCCAAAGGCCTGCTCGGTGGTTTTAAGGTTGGGATTTTTGCTCGAAGCGTTGGCGTTGGCGGCAAAAATCGGCGTTCCCGTAAAGCCAAACATCAGATATTTTTTGAATTTTTTGGTGATGGCGGTGTGCATTTCGCCGAATTGTGAGCGGTGACACTCGTCAAAAATCAGCACGACATTTTGATTGTATATTTCACTTTTGTCGTTTCGGGTGATAAATTTCGAGAGTTTTTGTATTGTTGTCACGAGAATCCGCTTCGAGGAGTCTCTAATATTGCGCTCAAGCTCGCGCGTATTTTTCGAACCATCGACGGAGTCTTTTTCAAACTTGTCGTATTCTTTCATCGTTTGATAGTCGAGATCTTGACGGTCGACGACAAACATCACTTTGTCGATTTCTGGGATTTTGGAGGCGAGTTTGGCGGTTTTGAAAGAGGTTAAAGTTTTGCCAGATCCAGTCGTATGCCAAATGTATCCTCCGCCTCGCACGGTGCCTTGGAGTTTTTGCCCAAGCGACATATTGATTCTCTCGAGGATTTTTTCGGTCGCCGCAATTTGATACGGTCGCATCACCATCAGCATTCGATCTGTTGTAAAAATACAGTATTTAGTCAAAATGTTCAAAAGCGTGTGCTTGCTCAAAAATGTAGCGGTAAACTCTCTAAGTTCCTCGATCCGCTTATTGGATGAATACGCCCAAAAGCTGGTAAATTCAAACGAGTTGGAAGTTCGCTTTTTGCCGATTTTACTATCGTTCTCGCGCAGATGTCCCACGCGTGTAGTGTTGGAGTAATATTTGGTTGTCGTACCGTTACTAATCACAAAAATTTGAATAAATTCAAAAAGCCCGCTTTCGCTCCAAAAGCTCTCGCGCTGGTAACGCTCAATTTGGTTGAATGCTTCTTTGATGTTTACGCCTCGCCGCTTTAGCTCGATATGAACTAGCGGCAAACCGTTGATAAGGATCGTCACGTCATATCGATGTTTACGCGACTCGCCTACGACGCTCGCTCCTTCAGCAGAATATTGATTCATCACTTGGACTTTGTTGCGATGAATGTTGTTTTTATCAATGAGGTAAATGTTGAGATACTTGCCTGTTTCGTCAATAAAGGCTTTTTTGTGGTCTTCTTGAATTGTGGTGGTTTTTTCGACGATGCCTTGAGATTTGTTGGCGATTTCTTTTTCAAAGAATCTGCGCCAGTCGCTATCAGAAAAGCGATAATCATTGAGTTGCTCGATTTGCTGGCGTAAATTTTCAATCAGTTCCGACTCACTCTTAAAATTGGCGCGTTGGTAGCCCTGCCCGATCAGCTGCGCGATAAGTGCGTTTTCAAGCGCCACCTCACTCTGATAGTCCAAAATCGGCGGAAAGTTGAATTCCCGCTCTTCAGCTACGGTGTATTTTTGTGCTTCGACTAAATTTTTTAGATCTTTCATTTTACCTCTTAAATGATTAATAATATTTTATCACGCGCGTGGCTTGAAGTCGAGGAGCTTAGCGCGATAATACTCGTATTGCTTGCGGCGCGCGGTAATCTCGGCTGGGAGTCCTGTCGAAATGCTTGAAGTCAGCGCCTCGAATTTATCCAAAATCTCCACAATCTCACGTTGTTTTTCGAGGGGTGGGAGGGGGATTTTGATTTTCGAATATTTCGAAATCCACTGTCGAGAATGTTCTGCGCCCACGTCAAACTTCACTGTCTGCATCATGTAGTACACGAACCGAAACGATAAGTCATCCGTATTTGGTTGTAATATTTTCATTGCTGAAGATTTTATCTTAAACAGGAAGTCTACCCAATGGTTTGACGTTGTGAAATCGTCAAAGATTATTACGGGATTTTCTTTGCTTGCTGGAAAAATTCCGCTAATTTCGTTAGTCTTCCCTAGGATGAATGTTTTTCCTGCTGTTAATACTGGGGTTGTAAAAGAATTGTTGAACTCCTTTGATTTCACGATGTATTTTGTGGGCTGCTGGTATTTAAGAATCTCCCCCAGCGTCGTCCACCGTACCCCCTGCGGACTGGTGTTAAAGGTTAGGAGCTGGTTGCGATAGTGCTCGTACTGCTTTTTGCGAGCTTCCAGCTCCGCTTCCAGCTCCGCTTCCAGAGATGTGAATTTATCGAGAATTCGAACAATCTCCTCTTGTACTTCAAGTGGTGGGACGGGGATTTGGAGTGATTTAATTGTCGATACGTTCAGGCTGGTTAAAGCTCCTTGACCCATGTTTTTGATTCGAACGTAATTATGTGACAGGTAGTAATACAAAAACTTGTAATTTATTATACCCTCGTTTGTTTCCATCGCGCAGACCGATTGATTCGCTGATAGCTCGATCATATTAACTGCGGAGCGAGCGACGGTTGCGCCAGTCATTGCGAGCAGGACGCTTTTTGGTCTTATCATTTTTGCGGACGAACCTTGAAGTCCTGCTTCTGTTATTTTTCTTTCCGTTGAAGATATTTTATTAAAATTTACTTCACCAGAACGAAGCCAAGGAATTTCTCCATCGTAGAAATCTTTTCTCGAAGTGGACGGCGTTCCGCCCGCGAATACTCTTTCACATAATTCGCCAACACTTTTAAACTCCACCCCCTCCGGACAAAGCTGGGCGATTAGATTTTCGAGTTTAGTCATTGCGCGCCTCCTTTCTTTAAGCTTTTGGATTTTCTGCCAGCGATTTGGTTGGCGTTGAGCGGGCTTATTACGCTTGTGCCTGTTTGATCTTCGATATTTTCGCGAGCCTGCCGTGCGATTTCTCCGCCGCTTTGAGCGATCTTCTTTTGCGCTTGATATCCGTGTGGATTTTGTCGGCGGGAGATCTCGGTGGCGGAGGTTTCTGCGAGGGTGTTAAGGGCGAGTTCGAGGCTTGTCATATTGTCGCGTAGGCTTTGCTTTTTTAGGCCTTTAAATGCTCTATATTCTTTGGCTGTTTTTCCGCTCCAGCCTTTGAGTAGTTCATTTGTAAGCGCGGCAAATTGACCGTTTTTGGTGACGCCTGTACGTTTAAGCTCGTCGGTGTATTCTTTTCTGAATTGGATTGATTGTAGACGGGTATTGATCCATTCCTCGCTGTAGCCGAGGTTTTGGTAGTTTTCCATTGCTCGCTGAATTGCAAGTTCTGGGTCTTGGGTTTCATTGAGGAAGGTACTACCGACTTCTGCAAGCCAAATCTTAAAAGGTTCAGCTTTTTTGGATGGAATTGATTGGATTAGACGGAGAATGTCGCGGGTTGTACCGGCGAGAACATTACGCTTAATTCCGTTAATGTTGCGCATTGGTTTCTGGGGACAATTTGTCCCAAGGTAGGTTGCAAGTTCTGCGTCGCGTTTTCGCAGTTTTCGAAGATAGTCCGTAGGATTAGTGCTTTCGGATAGGACCGCTACGACGTCAACAATAGAAAAAAACCACTCTTCTTGCTGTTCATCCCAAATGCGTCGAACGTTTTTTTCTTCAAAAACTTGAATATCGCTATTCATTGCGCGCCTCAATTTCTGCCACGATCGCGTCGATCTCTGAGCGGAGTTGGCTTTGGTTGGCGACAATTTGTGAGATCTCGGCGTTGAGTTGGGTGATGTCGATTTTTTCGGTTTTATCCTCTTGTTCTACATAGTTGGAAACGCTCAAATTAAAGTCATTCTCGGCAATTTCTTGGCTATCGACGAGGCGCGAGAAATGGGTGGTCTCGGTGCGATTCAGAACGGTTTGGTAGATTTTTTCGATATTTGCCTGAGTGAGCTTGTTGGAGTTGGTCACGGATACGAACTCATTTGAAGCGTCGACAAAGAGAGTTTTATCGTCGGACTTGTTCTTTTTGAGAGTGATAATACAGGTGGCGATGCTTGTGCCAAAGAACAGGTTGCTCGGAAGTTGAATGATCGAGTCGATGTAGTTGTTCTCGATCAAATATTGGCGGATCTTTTGCTCCGCTCCGCCACGGTAAAGCACGCCTGGAAACTCGACAATTGCCGCCGTTCCGTTGGTTGCGAGCCAGCTCAAAATATGCATCGTGAACGCGAGATCCGCCTTGGACGTTGGCGCCAAGACGCCCGCCGGCGCAAATCGTGGGTCGTTAATGAGGAGTGGGTTATTTTTACCGTCCCATTTGATTGAATACGGCGGATTGGAAACGATCGCCTCGAAAGGCTCATCGCCCCAATGTTTTGGCTCGATCAAAGTATCGCCGAGTGCGATGTCAAAGTCGCTCGGATTGATGTCGTGCAGAAACATATTGATGCGCGCCAAGTTATATGTTGTGATGTTGATTTCTTGCCCGAAAAATCCGTTCTTAACATTTTCTTTGCCTAAGATTTTAGCAAACTTAAGGAGAAGCGAGCCTGAGCCTGCTGCTGGGTCATAAACCTTGTTGACGGATTTTTTGCCGTCGGCGGCAAGGAGAGCGAGCAACTCGGAGATTTCTTGCGGAGTGTAATATTCTCCACCAGATTTTCCTGCGTTGGCGGCATACATACCCATCAAAAATTCATACGCATCACCAAAGACGTCTATTGTGTTGTCTTGGTAGTTTCCGAGCTTCATCTCTCCGATGGCGTTCATGATTTTTTGGAGCGTTTGGTTGCGTTTTTCGACCGTCGCGCCGAGCTTGTTCGAATTTGTATCAACATCGTCGAAAAGCCCTTTAATGTCATCCTCAAACTCTGTCCCGTTGGCGGAATTTTCGATATTTTTGAAGACATTGGCGATTGTGATGTTTAGGTCTTCGTCATGCTTGGCTCGCTCGCGGACATTATCGAAAAGATCGCTTGGCTTGATAAAGAAGCCTTTTGCTTTTACAACAAAGTCTTTTTGCGTGAGTGATTTTTCGTCATCAAAAAATCGATAATCGAAGTCCGTCGCTCCTGCCTCGTGCTGAAGTTTATTGATGTAGCTGGTGATATTTTCCGAAATAAATCGGTAAAAAAGAAAACCTAAAATATAATTTTTAAAATCCCAACCGTCGACGCTGCCGCGCAAGTCCTCGGCGATTCGCCAAATTGTGCGGTGTAATTCCGCGCGCTCAATCTCTTTATTATTCATCGTTCTCCTTGTTAAATTATGGCTTTATTATAGCAGATTTTGCGACCAAAATCAAAAATCGTGCGACCTCGCAATAGTTTCGCACGATTTTTGACTAATATAAACCTCTCAAAGTTTTTATAGTGAAGCTTCAACAGCCGCCCAAGTGGTGTCGCTGTTGTCTTCTGGGATGATGATTGTCACTTGGTCGCCGACTTTGAGCCGGAAGTAGGTCACGCTGGCGAGTAGGATTTTATACTCGTTGCCGCCTGCTTCCACAAAGTATGAGCCATCGTGGTTAATAAGTTGACCAATGATTTGGCGACGTGGGACTGGGCCGATCTGCTTGTAGATAAATCCGCCGTCATCGTTGATTGTCAACTTCAAAATATCGCCCTCCACAAGCTTTGATTTTGAAGCGTAATTGGCTGGAACTGGGTAATTCTTGCCATCTGGGCCAATCATTGTTTGACCGTCGAAAACACCTTCGATGATTTTGCCTTGTGGCGTTTCGATGATCGAAGTTGTCGGCGCTACAACAGTATCGTTTTCTCCGCTGATACTGATGAGCAATTCTTTAGCTGCCGCAAGATTTGTCTCCGCTTCCTGAATCAGGCTCTTGAGGCGCTTGATTTGTTTTTCTGATAATTCAGACATTTTTCCTCGCATTTCTTTTGTCTGTTTGCTATTTTTAATAATCCTCTTGATTTTAGCAAATTTTGATCGAAAAGTCAATAAAATTCCCACAAAATCTTGTTCGAAAATAGTTTTCCACAAGTTTCAATCTGTTCGAGGTTGAAATGTTGTAATTTTTACAAAAATGCTTATGTTTAAAGTTCTCGAAAAGGCGCTCTATTGACTTTTTGGTCGAAATGTGCTATAATTCTAAATAGTTCGAAAGGACTAAAAATTTTTGGAGGTGAGTACTTTGAAGAGAACTATACAAGAGATGAAAAAAATCAATTTTTGGCTTCATATGATATTTGATTCTGTAGTGATGGCAGGATTTATGATCAAATATTTATCTTTGAGGGAATCTGGATTACTGTTTGTTATATCGTTTCTGTTTGAAATTATGATGAATGATGACAAAATAGAAGATATCAGGGATGCAGATGATAGATTCTCCTATTTGGCTCTAAAAGTGTTGGTTTGGTTATTTCTCAGGATTGTTGCTCTTGTCCTTATTAATCGTCTTAATGGTTAATATTCAACAAGTCGAGATTTTCTCGGCTTTTCTTTTTTCTTTCGAAATTTTCGCGCAAAATAAAATCGCCCTTTCTTTTTTCTTTCGAAATTTTCGCGCAAAATAAAATCGCCCTTTCTTTCGAAAAGGCGATTTTTTACTTAAAATTAGGTCAAAATTAAATTTATATTGTTTAAAATTAAGCAAGTTCGACAGTAGCGCCGGCTTCTTCAAGTTTCTTTTTAGCTTCTTCAGCTTCGTCTTTAGAAACTTTTTCTTTGACTGGTGCTGGAGCGCCGTCAACGATAGCTTTTGCTTCACCAAGACCAAGGCCAGTGATTTCTTTAACAGCTTTGATGACAGCAACTTTTTGCGCACCTGCGTCTTTAAGGGTAACTGTGAATTCTGATTTTTCATCAGCGGCATCGGCAGCAGGACCAGCAGCAGCAACGGCTACGGCAGCAGGCTCGATTCCGTATTCATCTTTAAGATGTTTTTTGAGTTCATTTGCTTCCAAAATGGTCAATTTTACCAATTCTTCAGCCAATTTTTTAATGTCAGCCATATTTGACTCCTTCAAAAATTATTGGTTAGTATTAAAAATTATAAATTAATTGGTTGCTTTTCGAAATTCCAAATCCTCGTTGGTAAGTCCGCCAGCAATTGCATTGACCGGGGAAAGCAATGTGTCCACGATTTGACCGATGAGTTGGTCTTTTCCTGGGAGTTCTGAGAGAGTTAGAACAGTCTCAGTGTCCATTGCAGCGCCATCTGCGAAGGCGCCAACGAGTTTTAATTCTGGATGATTCTTGGCAAATTTACCAAGAACTTGCGCTGCGGCGATCTCGTCCTCTGTTGAAATCGCATAGACCAACTGACCTTTAAGAGCAGAAGTGTCAGCGTCTTTCAAAGAGTCGATTCCGCTCATCGCAACTCGGACAAGGCGGTTTTTAACAACCTTGATTTGAACGCCAGCCTCGCGAGCCTCTTTTCGAAGTTCTTGAAGATCTTTAACCGTCAAGCCTTGATATTCGGCAAAAGCGGTCATCTTGGCGTTTTTCAAAGCGTCGCTTAATTCAGCAACCAATTGGTTCTTTTTATCGCGTGATAATGCCATAAAAACTCCTTTTTTGGTTAATATTTTGACCTAATTTTTAAGTTTCTTTTTTGCGAAAATCCTCCCGCAAAACGCCGCCAAAACAAGATGTATTTCCTCGGTAGCATGATTAAATTTCTTTCGAAATCGCTACTGTCTTTGGCAACTGCTTCTATTTTATCATAAAACACCGCTAAAAGCAAGGATTTTGATATAAAAGAAAACCCGCACGATTGGCGGGTCTGGCAAAGGCTTACCTTCTTTTATCGGGCGGTGCGATATACTCTCCCGTCCCGCTTCTCCTTTTCCTTCCAGAAACTTTCGTTGCCGGTAATTCGAAAGTCCTCTCGGCGTGGAGTGATCGAGATCGGGTTTCTCTTGTCGATGTATTTGAACGGGATCAACCTATCCTTATACATTCTATCAAAAATCTCTATCAGTCCGCAACCTGTAGCTTTGCGGATCCTCTCAGGGCTCGGCAGGTTGTCGTTGATTTTAAGATGGCTTGATGTTGGGAACGTCTCTTCACCCGTCAGTTCAAATCTTTTAATTATCCACTCGGCCAGCGTTTGGATGATTTCTTCCTCCGTGTCCCAAGTTTTTCTGCGAGGATCATTCTTTATTGTCTCGAACTGAATCTCTTCGCCAAAAAACTCGATGGCCAGTCAGCGAGGCTCGGCTACATCTTTGAATGCGCAGGACTCTCCCCCGTTAAATAGCCATCTGGGTACTTTATTGACCCTGAAGCTATTCGCTGAAGTTATTATTCTTTCGAAGTGGTTTGAGCCTTCGAGGTAAGCCCTCAAAAGTTTCACCTGCTTCTCGTTGAGCTCTGGGTGACTGTTGAGAAGATCGTTGAATCTTTCTTCGAATTGCGAAATTGTCAAAAGTGCCATCTGGGCACCTCCTTATAAAAGTAGAATTTAAGACAAGATATTTAGCCTTTTTGGGAAGGTTCGACATCTTGAATGCTTTTTATATTTTAGCATAATATGCGTCAAGAGTCAAGAAAACCGCTTCGAATTGAAGCGGTTCTCGATTTTCTATGGTTAAAATTCGAAATCAACGCCGGTTTTAGGAAGCTCCGCTGGAACGGGCGTGGTTTGGTTGGTGTTGCCCGTGGATTGCGATTGGTTTGTTGTGCTTGAGTTGGCGGAATTTACTCCGCTCTCTGTTTGGCTTTTCTCGCCGTTTTTGGTGTCGGTTGAGTTATTTGTCGACTCGCTCTTGGCTTCTTCTGATTTTTTGCTAGAATTTTGGCTTGAAGGATTTTCTGATTTTTGTGAAGATTTGTCCTCATCTTCAATTTTTATATCGCTTGTGCTTTGGTTGTTTTGTGGTTTAGTATTGTTGCCAAAAAAGTGTGTCCAAAGTGCCCATCCAATGAAAATAAAGGTGAAAATCACCAAAATAATTGCTATAAACCTAAAAAATCTCTCTTTACTCATAACTTGATTTTACCATATTTTCAAAATAAAAGCAAATAAAAACACCCGCTATTGAAGCGAGTGTAGAAATTTACGATGCCTTTTGAGCTTTTACCAATTCTTTCTGGATGAAGACAACTCCCGTTTTTGAGCATTCGTCAATCGTCCAGAAATTTTGCCCCAGATAGAAAGTGTGGATTACGGAAGTTCCGAGATTTTTCTTTGAGTATTTTCTGTCGCGACTCAGCATCTGAGCGTTTCTGGCGATCTCATCGATAGTCTGTTTCGAGATTGACCCGAAGCCATCCGCGTCAATCACTCTGAGCGTCGCCGTAGAGTTTCCGCCGATGATTGTGGCGAGTTTACTTTGTAAGGCTTTTTCGAAAGAGTCGAGTGGACGAGCTGTAAAGTTATTAAAAGGCATATTTTCCTCCGTGGCTGTAAATTTTCAAGTCTGGAATTTGCCAGATTTGATGAGCCAATGTTTTATATTTTAGCAGAAATGTTATAATTTGTCAAGAGGACTTCAAGGACTTTTCGAATTTCGAAAAGTCCTTGCGTGAACTCTGCAGAAAATTCAAAATTATAAAACTTTCGCCAGAAATAAAATCCCGCCCTGCTTTACGCGAGAGCGGAGATTTTGAGTTCGAAGATTTTCGAAATTAAGCGATTGGGTTTTCGACCTTGATGCTTGGACCTTGTGAAGTTGCTACAGCAACAGATTTCACGTAAGCGCCTTTGAGCGAAGATGGCTTTTGCGCAGCAAGGCTATCGAAGAACGCCTTGGCGTTTTCAGCCAATTTTTCACCGCCGAAGGAAACTTTTCCGACAGAAAGGTGAACAATTCCTTGCTTGTCAACGCGGTATTCAACTTTACCAGCCTTGGCTTCAGATACAGCCTTAGCAACATCTGCGGCAACGGTACCAGCCTTTGGATTTGGCATCAAGCCTCGTGGCCCAAGAAGGCGAGCGTATTTACCAAGTTTTGGCATGTAAGCAGGTGTGGCAATAAGCACGTCGAAGTCGATTGTGCCTTTGTCGAGTTGCTTCAAGAATTCTTCATCACCGATGATGTTGGCGCCAGCGGTTTTGGCTGCTGAATGCTCAGATTCTGGAGCAAAGACGGCAACTTTAACATCTTTACCAGTTCCGTTTGGAAGAACCACGGTGGTGCGGATGTTTTGGTCTGCTTGTCGTGGGTCAACGCCAAGTTTAACGTGGATTTCAACAGAAGCGTCGAATTTGCTTGGATTTGTCTCAGTTGCGAGCGCGAGAGCGTCGTTCAAAGCGTAAACTTTGTCTTTTTCAACTTTAGCGAAGGCTGCTTGGTATTTTTTACCGCGGCGTTCGAGGCGTGGTCGAGTTACAGGTTTTGGACCTTTTGCGACAACGGCTTCGTTTTCGCCCTGAGCAGAAGTATCGCCAGCGGCTTTTCTTGCTTCTTTTTCAAGTTTTTCTGCCACTTCTTCAGCGTGTTTTTTGCTGCGTTTACCAGATTTTGCGAATTTTTCTTCCGCAACTTCTTCTGCGACTTCCGCAGTTTCAACTTCTGCTTCAACTTTTAGAGCGTCAGCGTTTTCGATCGCTTCGTTAATTTGAGCGATGGTCATTTTTTCAGAAACTTCGAGTCCTAATGCTCGTGCTTCTTCAATAAGGTCGGCTTTCTTTTTTGCCATAAATTCCTTTCTGTGGTGATAGCGGTCTTGCGACCTCCCAACATTGATTAATATACCCTGATATTTTAGCATAAAAAAATTGAAAAGTCAAAAATATTGCGTGTTCGCTTTTTATAAAATATTATCGAATAAAAACAAGGTTATTTGAACTATTGAAAATATCACGAAGTATGATATAATAAGAATATATTTTTAGAAAGAGAGGTTTTTCTATGAAAAAGAAAAATCAATTGATAAAGGTCGCCCTTTTGGGTTTTTGTATGATTGGTCTCGTTGCTTGCGGTAAGAAATCGGGTAATTATGATACGGGGCTTATGATGAATGGTGAGGTTAATGCTGTTCTTGCCCTTTATGATCATTTGCCGGCTCAAGATGTAGTTATTCCTATGGATAGCGAAAGTCAGGCGAATAAGTATATCGCCGATATCGTGGGTGCTAATTATGTCAAAAACGCTATTAAGGTTATTGACAATGATCAGGTTTACGTGATTGTAACGCTCTCCGGTGAAAATGCGGTCGATCTTGAACTCGCTACCGATGTTTTCGAAAAAGAAGACGAAAAGTCCTCTTCGAAAGAAGAAGCGTCGACTTCCAGCACAGAAAAACCCTAAAAATAAAGTCGGATAAATTTCCGACTTTTTCTTTTGCTATAAAACTTCGATTTTTTGGTTCGAAATTGAAACTTCGAGCGTTTCTACATTTTGAAGAACTTGCGCCTCGCCCTCGATTTGGATTGTGAGTTTTGTGGGCTTTTCGAAAGAGATTTTGGCAGATTTTACCCTTTTGAGCGGAATTTTGCCCAAAAATCCTCGCACAAGAAACGGCAAATTGCTTCGAAAGTCGCCCGCATTCATCGCCGTGAAGCCAAAGTTCTCAGCGTCCGCAAGATTGATGCGTGAGCGCATGATTCGCGCCATTCGAGGCCCGTTCAAAAAAACCAAATCGGTTGTTTTGGGCGGAACTGTGAAGTTTTTCGAAGTATCTTCATTCTCTTCTTTAACTTCAATTTTGCTAATCTTCAAGATATGTTTGTGGCGATTGTTGAAATAAAATCTGGTAGCGGCAAGAAGTGAAAGCGCAAGCCGCGAATTGCGCCCCTTGACCTTTTTGAGCGTTTTGCGCAGGCGCTTGCCCTCGAAAATCTCTGCCATTTCTGCCGTTATGCCGACGGTTGCGTAAAGTGGTGCGTGGGTTAAAAACTTGCCGTTGACGCGGATTTCGAGCGGGCGGATTGTGGCTTTGACTTTGCCGGTTTTGACCGCTTCAACCATCGCTTTGCCGGAATTTTTAGAAAAACTATGTGCATAATCGTTGAAATTGCCAAAGCCGGTATATTTAATTTTAATGTGATTTTTGCCAGAAAGCGTTGCGCCGTTGGTTGCGATATGCGCCGTTCCATCACCGCCGGCAACCAAAATTGTGTCGCCGTCGCGCAGAGTTTTGGCGATTTCCTTAGCGTTTTCAAGCGGTGAAGTTGGCTGAATCTCAAAAGTGAAAATCTCGCGATCTTTTAGGCTCGAAGCGTAAAGCGGCTTGAGGATTTTGTTTTCCACCAGATCAAAACCACTGGAACGGGGATTGATAACCAAGAAAATTCGCGAATTCATAGAGTGATTATATCAGATTTTGGGGATTTGGTCAAATTTACTTGATTTTATCCACGAAATATGTTAAAATTATTTAATCAAAATCGAAAAGAGGACCTTGCTATGAACAAAATCGAAAACTGGGAGCCAGCGATTTACTTTGGCTTTTTTATCTTGATTTTTGTTGCTTTTCTGCTGTTTTTATCTGGAAAATGGCTAACTAATAAAAAATTGAAGGCAATTGAAAAGACTCAAATCCCAAATAAAAAGAATGGGATTTTGGATTTTTTCGACTATGTTGAAGAAGAAACTAGCGAACGCTGTGAATTCTCCACTAAAAAGCCTCAAGATTTATAACTCGCCGATTGGCGGGTTTATTTTTTTTGCTAGAAGCAAGGTTTCGAATTTTCCGCAGGCTTGGCGAGGACTTTTCGAAAATTTGCTTTTGGCGAATACTATAAAAACAAAAACCGCCCTTCGAAATTCGAAAAGCGATTTTGTTTGAAATTATTCTACGATTTCAACGCCCATTGAGCGAGCAGAACCTGCGATAGTCTTCATTGCGCCCTCGATTGAGACGGCGTTGAGGTGTTCCATCTTGGCTTCTGCAATTTCTTGAAGTTGCGCTTTGGTAATTTTACCAACTTTGTCAGTCTTGGAGTTACCTGCGCCCTTTTGGATGCCTGCGCGTTCACGGATCATATCGTCAACTGGCTGACCAAGTGACTTCCAAGCGAAAGTTCGATCTTCAAAAACTTGTAGGTGAACGATAACGTCCTTGCCCATCATATCTTTAGTTGCGTCGTTGAATGGGTTGATGAAGTCCATCATATTGAGGCCCCATTGACCAAGAGTTGAGCCAACTGGAGGACCTGCTGTAGCACGACCCGCTGGAACTCGAAGTTTCAAATTTCCAATAACTTTTTTTGCCATTTTCTTCCCTTTTACAATAAATTTACTTGATAATTCAAGTGCGTAACGATTTAATTTTAGCACAAAGTTTATGAAAAAGCAAGATTTTATGTAAAATACTTATATCACGAAGAAAGAGGTGGAACAATGAAGAATCGTGAAGTTCTTGATATTTTGATGAAGTATGGCAGGGTCTATATTTATCAAGTAGCGATTTGTGTTGATGATGGTATGATTCTTTCGACCAAGGCGTTTCAGGAGTATTCTCGGACGCAGGCGCTCCAGCTAATTCATCAAAATATTCTTAATCTCGAATTTATGACACAAAAAGCGCTTGCTGTCAATAAGTATGCGCTTGGGCAAATTCGATGAAATTTTTACGCTCGAAATTCGGGCGTTTTTTTGAAAAATAAAATCACCCTTCTGAAAGAGTGATTTTTTGTTCGAAATTAAATTTTCTTAACCTGAAGCGCGTCGAGTTCGACTGGTGTTTCACGGCCGAACATTGACACCATAACTTTAAGTTTGCCTTTGATGGCGTCGATTTCACTGACGGCGCCTTCGAAACCTTTGAATGGTCCATCGATAATGCTGATGATTTCACCTTCGGAGAAGGAAATGTCGTATTTTGGCTCTTCTGCGCCCATTCGTTTTTTGATTTCGCGCATTTCTTTTTCGCTAACTGGTGTTGGCTGATCTGAGCCGACAAATCCGGTTACGCCCGGCGTATTTCGAACGGCGAACCAAGTCTCGTCTGTTAATCTCATTTCAACCAAGACATAAGATTGAAGGATTTTGCGCTCGACAACTTTGCGCTTGCCGTTTTTGACTTCAATTTGCTTTTCTTTAGGGACGAGCGTACCGAAGATTTTATTCGCCATATCCACGCTCTCGATTTTTTGGCGAAGGCTCTCCGCCACTTTATCCTCGTATCCCGCGTAAGTAGTTACTGCGTACCACTGGCGAGAATCGTCTGCGTATCGTTGTTGTTTTGCCATATTTCTCCTTAATTTCCTAAAATTGTCTTAAAAATCCAGCTAAAAATTCCATCCAGCGCCAAAATAACTCCAGCAAAAATCACAGAAAATGCGATCACTGAGCCGGTCATTTTCCAGGTTTCGCGGCGGGTTGGCCAGCGGACGAGTTTGAGTTCGCGCCAAGAATCGCGGAAGTATCGCCCCAGTGGCGCGAGCGGACGAAGTATAAAGCCTAAAACTTTGCCGACGATTCTTAGAACAAAGATAAATGGCGCGAGTATCACAGCAAGCCATTTTGGCAATTTTTTGCCGCTCTTTTTCTTTTTAGAAAGTTCTACGCCTTCAACTTTGGCGCGATATTTGCTGATTTTTGGCTTCGAAGTTTCTGTTTTTTGAGGGGCTGAACTCGAAGTTTTAGCGGCGTCGTCTTTGGCTTTGACTCGCCTGACTTTGGTCTCTTTTGCCATTTTTCTCCTTAAATTATTCCAAAATTAAAAAGCCTTGTGGCTCTATGTCAAGTATAGCAGATTTCTGAAAGTAAATCAATAACTGTGTAGAAAAGTTTACAGTTTTAACAAAGCCTATTAGAATTTCAATTCTCGAAGTACGAAAAGCATTTCATCCCATCGTTATGGGTGAAATCTTTTCTCGCCGCAAGTATCGTTATCTTTGCGGAGCCTTCGCTAATTGAAAACCTAACAGACTTAATGCTTCTTATCCAGCGACATAAAGCGCAAACGCTCTGGGTGGAAGTATAGTTCAACTGTGCCTGTGGCGCCTTGGCGGTGTTTGGCAAGGATTAGATCGGTAATATTTTGCCGCTCGGTTTCAGGGTTGTAATACGCCTCGCGGAAGATAAACATCACGATGTCAGCGTCCTGCTCAATAGATCCAGACTCACGAAGGTCGGCAAGTTGCGGTCGCTTGTCGTCACGGTTTTCAACCTGACGAGACAACTGCGAGAGCGCGATAACTGGCACATTGAGTTCTCGCGCGATGAGTTTGAGTGAGCGTGAAATTTCGGAGACTTCTTGAACGCGGTTGCCTGTTTTGGTGGTTGGCTCAAGAAGTTGAAGGTAGTCGATTACGATGAGACCGAGTTCTCCCTCGTGGGCAAGGCGTCGTGCTTTGGTACGAAGTTCAAGCGCGGTGATTCCTGGCGTGTCGTCGATATAAATTGGTGCTTCTGCCATTTCACCCATTGCGTCAGAAAGTTTGGCGAAGTCTTCTTCGCTCAAATTTCCGGTCTGGATATTCCAGGAGTCAACGCCAGCCGCATCGGCAAGCATACGGTCAACCAACTGCTCTTTACTCATCTCTAAGGAGAAAAATAACACCGGCTTCTTCTCGATCGTGGCAATATTGTAAGCGAGATTGGTCACGAGTGTTGTCTTACCCATCGCTGGGCGAGCAGCGAGAATAATCAGGTTGGAGCGTTGAAGTCCAGCCGTCATATTGTCGAGATCGCGGTAGCCCGTGCGGATTCCACGGAGTTTGCCTTTATTTCGAAAGAGTTCATCGAGCCTTTCGAAGGAGTTGTCGAGAATTTCTTCCAGTGAAGTCAAATCATTGGACAGGCTCGAATCAGACACGCTAAACAACTCCGCTTCACTTTGACCCAAGAGTTGCGGAACGGTTAATTCTTCATTGAATGCCAAAGTAGAGATGTCAGCGCTGGCTTTAATCAGTCGTCGCCTCACTGCCGCCTGCGAGACAATTTCAGCGTAAGATTTGGCGTGTGCTGCTGTAGGTACATAGTTGGTGAGTTCTGAAAGGTAAGTTGAGCCGCCAACCGCGTCCAGATCGCCCTTTTTCTTGAGTTCGTCCGTGAGGGTAAGCAGATCCACTGGTGAATGCTTCTCGAACAATCTAATAATCCCCGCGTAAATGCTGGCGTGTCGCTTGTCATAAAAGTCAATCGGCTTTACAATCTCGGCAACATCAATCAAGACTTCTTCGTCAATCAAGATTGCGCCAAGAAGCGACATCTCGGCGTCGATATTTTGTGGCGGGATTTTACCGCTTTTGTTGTCGTTATTCATTTGGATTTACCTCTACTCCTCCACCCATTATTGCTGATACGGCCGCCAAAGTTGGATCGTCGAATGGTTTATTCTCGGCGAAGATTTCCATCTGCCAATGCTCCGCGCCAATTTCCGCTAAGGCTTCGCTCATAAGAGACCGATTTTGTGCCTTTTCGAGTTGGGCTTTTTTAATTTTGGCGCCAGTGTAAATTTTCAAAATACCGCCCTCAATTTTATGCTCGCTTCTGCTTAGGATTGCGCCCGCGCCCGCGCCCTTTTCTTTGACCTTGCGGATGAACGCTGTCCAGTCAAGGCTTCCATCCGATTGCTTGCTGGCGTTTGGCTTTGTTGAAGGTTCCGCCTCGGGCTGTTTATCGGGGTCGTCAGCCTTTTTTGCTTGGGGGAGGGGCGCCGTTTCTGGCGTCTGGTCAGGCATTGACACGGGTGGGATTTTGTTTTCTGCTGTATCTGTTTTGTTTTCAATGCCCTTTGAAATTTCGTTCAATGCCCTTTCATTCGGCGTTGAATGCGTGTTGAAGTTATTTTGCTGAGGCGCAGAAATAATTGCTGGCGCTATAACGAAGTTTTCTGGCAGATCAATCAAGATCGTCAACAGTTCTGTTTCTAAAAACGGCGAATTTTTAATTTTCATCAAAGGCGAGATCAGTCGAATAAGATGAGGCTTGGCCGAAAGAAGCCTTTTGGTTTCACTCAAAAATTGCTCCACAAATCCGCGCAAATCCGCCCCGCTCATCCGCAGATTCTCCACTACTCGCAGGATCTCGCCAATATTTTGAGCTTCGTAAAATTCAATCAAGTCGGAGATTGTTTTCTTGGGCGCCAAACCCAAGATCTGCTCAATTTTTTCCGCAGAAATCTCTTCATTGCTAATGCTTGATATTTGATCCAGTAGACTAATGCTATCACGAAAACTCCCACCACCCTTCTCGGCAATCAATTGAAGCGCTTGGTCGGAGATTTTAATACCTTCTTGGTTTGAAATAAAACGCAGATGCTCAATGATTTTATCTTCTTCTATCAGATGAAAAACAAATTGCTGTGTGCGCGAGATAATAGTTGCGGGCAACTTGTGAGCGTCAGTCGTGGCAAGAATAAACACGGCGTGCTTGGGCGGCTCCTCGAGAGTTTTAAGGAGTGCATTAAAGGCGGATTTGGAAAGCATATGGACTTCGTCGATGATATAGACGCGATATTGGGCAGAAAACGGCGCAACCTCAATCCGCTCACGCAGTTCTCTTATGTCCTCGACACTATTATTGGAAGCGGCGTCAATCTCGATGATGTCGGGATGGTTGGTTTCTTCTTCATAAGGCAGAGCGTTGATCTCGTGCGCCAAAATCCTTGCGATTGAAGTTTTGCCCACACCTCGTGGACCCGTGAAGAGATATGCGTGGGCGATTTTGCCCTGATTAATGGCGCGCTCAAGCACCTCGGTGATATGATCTTGCCCTACAACCTCCGCAAGAGATTTGCTGCGATACTTTCTATAAAACGCTTTGCTCATAATTGATATAATTATAACAAATTTCAACAAAAGAAAAAAGCCCCTCGAAAGGGCTTAGGGCTATGAGAATGCTTCTATCCGAAACATATTGACAATCTTGTCGTAAATATCGTCAATCTCTGTTTTGGATACAGAAGCGGTTTTGGATACCATTCCCTCAATGACGTCATCGTGAGCTTTTATGGAGATCAATTTCTCTCTCCTGAACAAAAATTCGTCCGTCTCTGGATGGTTGGCGTAGACTTCGACGCTATTTTCTTTTGGCCTATATTGAATTTCCAGACCATACCAGTGTGATTGTGGCGTTGAGATGTAATACTCGCAGTCATCAATGACTTTGCGTAAGACGCCAGTGCCGTATTCTGCTGCCAAAGACTGGAAGTTGCTAGCGTTGATCTTAGTGTATTGTTGGTTAGCCGTAATGTTCTACCCCTTATAATTTAATAAAACATATTCTACCATATTTTACGATAAAAATCAATGTTTAACTATTGGAGATTAAAAGTCGAACAGCGACGCTTGGCGCTCAGGTAAGCAAATTGGCTGGATTTGGGGAGAAATTTCAACCTTGTAGCCGGTGAATTTTCTTAGCGGTATGGCGACAATCTCACCTTGATTTTCTGCCAGCCAAATGTAGCCAACTTGCGCGAGCATACGCCCAGAAAATATAATTTCATCTGGAGAATTTTGCGCACAATCGCTTATCGGGATGATTTCGCCGCTCGGAATTTGGCCATTGGGCGCGTAAAATTGACTGAGGTCTTGTGGAATATTTTGGTCGAAGTTGGTGTTTAAGGCGGATTCTATTTTGTCTCGTGCTTCGAGCAAGTTTTTTGAGGCTTGATCGAAGTTAAAAGGCTTTTCGAGAAGTTTTAACTTCATATTAGCCTTGACATTTTCAACAAAATCTGGCATTCGAGAGATTTTTTCTTCGTAATTTCTAGCAATATTGGCAGTCGGAAATTCGCCCAAAATCAATGCCGCTCGTGCGCCCTGCTCCAATAATCTCGCTATCCCGCGCCCAGCAAAACTTATACCAACTTTGATAACTTCATCTGAAAAATATGCCAGATACACCAAGTGTGGCTGGGCGTTTCTTGTCTCTTGTTGAGCGGAAATCTCGCCTTGCGATGCGTTGTAGAATGCTGGATCAAATCCTGTCCGTTTTTTGCATTTAGAACATTGTTCATATTTTTTGTCAACAGTAGAATTTTCTGGACAGAGGAAGTCCTCGCCAGTGTTTAAATCGTGCCAGCCGATACAAAACCGCTCAGAAGTGTCGATTTTTAGCGTTAAATCCGTGCCAAATTGTGGTGTAAAGTTGTGGATTTTACCCGTTTCTGCTTCACCAAGTTTAAGTCGAGGATTTTGATTTTTGTCGAAGTCAACGCGGGTTAAAAGGAGAGTTTTGTCAAAGATTTCAGTGTTCATTTTATGATTTTAGCATAAGTCTATTTATTGGTCAAATTTACTGATATGGATATTTTTAAAAAAATGCTCGACTTACCGCTCAAAATACGATAAAATGAAGAAGTTAAGCACGAGTGGTGGAATTGGTAGACACGCTAGTCTTAGGAACTAGTGCCAATTGGCGTGAAGGTTCAAGTCCTTTCTCGTGTACCAAAATGAAAAGAGCAACTGAATGATAGTTGCTCTTTTCTTATTATTATAATTCGATGAAGATGAAATTATTTTCTAATTATTTTATCTGTTGCGGAAACTAAATCTCTCAAAATCCACTCATACTGCTCATAAACCCGGAAGCCCGCTGCATAAGCGTGTCCGCCTCCACCAAAATAGCCCGCGATATCTGCCGCAATTGGTGAGTTGGTGCGGATTTTGCCGGTCAATTTACCGTCTGGATAAGTTTTGATGGCGACGCAAACTTCGACGCCTTCGACGAGCCGCATTTCATCCAGAACTAAGACGCTGGGGTTGTATTTGTCAGAATATTTTTTGATTTCTTCCCACGGTATATGAACGAGCGCGAGTTTGCCGTCCAAAAAATACTCGATTCTGCGGATGAGTTCTCCTTTATATTCGAGGATTTCTGGTGCTTTTTTTGAAAGTTCTCGCCGTGCGTCTTCAATCTTGGATGTGCTTGCACCGAGTTTGGTGAGTTGGCTGGCGATTTCGAATGTTCTTGGCTGAACATTCTGTGTTGAAAATCCGAGCGTGTCGCTCAAAATTGCGCCCATCAGATGATTTGCCGCCCTTTCGTTTATTGGGAAGTCTAAGTCTTGCGCCATTTCGAAAATAACTTCTGCGCAACTGGGCTTTTCGAGCAGAATCAGAGAATTTTCAAACTCCAGATCTGGCGTGGCATCAGTATGATGGTCGATGACCAAAACGGGTGTTTTACTGAAAAGATTGCGGTTCAGCGGACTATCAGAAATTTTAGAAAGCAAAACTTGACTCGCCGTATCAACGATGATGTATAGATCGCTCGGCCAAAGGTTGTCAGAAACTCGATCCCAGCCCTCAAAATATCGCAAATATTTGGGAATATCTACGGGGCAAAAAAGTTGAACCTCCTTGCCGAGGTCGCCGAGAATTTCTTCGAGCGCGAGCGCCGAGCCGATGCTGTCGCCATCTGGATTTTCCGCCTGAATGATGGTGATTTTTTGCGAATTTTCGATCAGATTTTTTGCTTTTTCGAACATTAAATTTTTCTCCTTCCTTCCAAAGCGTGGCTGAGAGTGATTTGGTCGGCGTATTCAAGGTCAACACCAACAGGAATTCCGCGCGCAAGGCGTGAGATTATTAGATCGTCAAAGCCCTTTTCTCGTAAAAATCGCTGGATATAGAGCGCCGTGCTTTCGCCCTCGACGCTGGCATTGGTAGCGATAATTATCTCTCGGACGCCATCTTCTTGGATGCGCGATGCGAGTTCTTTAATGTGAAGTTTATCTGGCGTGATGCCATCGATTGGGCTGATCCTTCCGCCGAGAACGTGGTAAGTTCCGTTAAATTGCTTGGTTTTTTCTAGGGCGATAATATCGAGAGGTTCTTCTACGACGGCGACGAGTTTTTTGTCGCGCGTTGGGTCGGTGTAGAGTGGCGAAATTTCTTCCGTGTCAGAAATCAGCGCAAAAGTGCGCGGGCAACTTTTGACATTTTTATGAAGTAAAAGCAAACTCTCCGCGATATTTTGGCTAATTGCGGAAGGATTTTTTAGTAAATAATAAGCGTAGCGCTCGGCTGTGCGAGAGCCAACGCCGGGCAATTTGCCCAGATTTTCAATGGCGTCTAAAAGCGCCTGCGGAAGAATTTGCGCCACTTGTATTAGTCTCCGCCTCTATTAAAGCCCGAGATTGCCGAGTCCGCCCATAAGCGGTTGCATTTTTTCAGCAGCGACTTTTTGCGCTTCTTCGAGACCATCGCGGATGGCGATTTGGATCCAGTGTTCGAGTTCTTCGATATCTTCAAAGTCGACCAATTCTGGGTTGAGTTTAACGCTTTTTACTTTAAGTTCTCCAGAAAATTGAATCACGACAGCGCCCTCGCCGGCTTCAACTTCGATGATTTCTTTTTTGAGTTCTTTTTGCGCTTTTTGAAGTTCACGCACCATTTTCATTTGGTCTTTAATACCAGCCATTTTTCCTCCTTAAAATTATAAAATCTTTCTTTATTTTATCAAAATCCTACAGTTTTTTCAAGATATAAAATCTGGCCGCATCAGAGATTTTGCTCGAAGTTAAAATTCTTGAAATCTGATAGCCTTTTGGTGTATCGGTCGTTTTGAGGGCTTTGTTGGAAACAAAAATCTCATTTTCACGGAAATTGTCAACGATTTTGGCTTTATTTTGCTTCTCCAAAATCTTATAAAAAGGCTTTTCTTGCGCAGAAATCATCAAATTGACGGATTTTCTGTCGCCAAGATTTTCTTGTAAGATATGCAAATCTTGATTGAATTTAGCGCTAACTTCTGGGGAATGAAGGTAATTCAGGCGGAAGTTGTCGAGATTGGCCAGCAAAAATCCGCCCAAAAATACAGAAATTGGTATCAATCCAAACACTCGTGCGTAAGGATTCTTAGGGAAAATTGTATACCAAGTTTGTATCAAACTATAAATGCCAGTGCTCGTCAATAGTAAGATCGGCACGAATAAAATCACTGTAAAATCAGGGTTGATCATACACGCCACGAGCAAAATCATCAGCCAAATATAAAGCAGATAAGATTTTGGCGTGTGTCGAGATTGTAGTGTGAAGAAAATCCCGATCGCGATCAAAATCAGCGTTGGCAGGCTCACGATTGGCAAAATCACTCCGCCAGAAATGGCGTTTTCGAAACTAAACAGCCTTGAGAATAATAGTTGAAAGTTCTTCGAGAAGTTGAAATTTTCTGCCCATCCAAAAATTGCGCCCAAAGTCGAGCCATCTCTCCAGATTGAGATCAAGGTCGGTGTAATAACGATTAAGAAAACAGCGCCAGTCAGAATTTTGTCCTTTCTGGCTATCTTTCTAAGAGTTAATCGAAGTCCAGGATGCGCAAAAAGCGCCAAAGTTGTGGCCACGAGCATAAAAATCCCCAGAGGTGAATAAATCATTAAGCCCAAAATCGCAGCAATCGCCAAAAGCGTCGCGCGCGACCTTTTTCTAACAAAGTCAAATCCAAGCAAAATCAGCGCCAGCGGATAAATCACTTGTAAAATCTCAGCCGTACCACTTTGTGAGATGAAGAAAAATTGCCCTGAAGCAGTGGCTAAAATTGCCGTAATCGTGGCAATGCCTCGGCCAAACCACGCGTGTGATAATTTTACAATCAAGAAAATCGCCAAGAATGACAGCAAAATCGCTGGCAATTTGACAGAAATTTCACTCAAACCAAAAATCCCGATGCTTAATTTTTGAAGAATTTTGAACGGCAAGTTGATTATATTGCTACTAAAAAGATTTTCAATTTCAAGATTGTGACTGGCTACGCTGAAAGAAATTTCCGCTTCCGTTAAGCCTCTTGGAGCCACAAAAATCGAAAACGCTAAAATCGAAATAAAACTTAAAATCAAAAATCCGTATGCGAGGCGATACCTCTGTTTGTAAAGCCAAAAATTGGCGATTTTTTGTTTAATCATATATCTCAATTATATCAGATTTTATGGTAAAATCCAAAAATCCGAGCCAAAAACTCGCTTAAATCTCGATCATCGCAAGATAGGTCTTTGTCCTTTCAAAAATCCAAAGTGGCGCTTCGGATAGTCCGATTTTTTTAGCAAATTCTCGCACCAATTGATTTTGATACTGCCGAATTCCTTTAAGATCGTCGCTAAAGCCAGAAATATCATCTTCGAACTCAAAATTCTTTACTTTATCGTAAACCGCTCTAATCAGTAATTTGACGAAATCTTCTCGTAAGTCATTGAACTTTATGCGGTGCGAAAATCCTCGCCCGTCGACCGGCTCGATGAACTCAACAACGCCATCCGTCACGGTGTAGCCAGCGAATTTTGGTGAATTCTCGACCAGGATTTTGTAAACATACAACTGATTTTCATAATTGTAGGTTTTGGGCGCGCTGGTCTGAATTTTAGTCTCGTCATTGCGATCGAGCGGAATATGCCCTGTTTTCCAGTCGATGACAGTAATCTTTTTGGCAGTTTTATCAATCTGAAGATAGTCGATATTACCGGTTAGGATCGCCTCGCCTACCACCACGCCAGCCGCGCGGAAATTTTCTTCCGCGAGATTGTCTGGAGAGAAGATTTCTCGGCGATTTTCGAAAATAAATCGAAGCGAATCCTGTGCCGTTTTCACAATTTCAGTCGTGTCTTTTTCGCCAAAGTTGTATTTTTTCGCCTCTTGACTTGCTCGCGCAATTATTTTTTCGCTGTCGAAGTTTCCGCTCGCTCGAAGTTCATTTTGCGCCCTCGAAACAAGCGCGTGAACGATCGATCCAGTTGCGCTATTAACATTTTCTCCAGATGGAAAACGCAGAATGGTATTTTCGAAGAAACTTTGTGGGCCGCCGTATTTGACTTGCGTGAATGAATTGATATGAGAAGCACTAATCCTATAATTGTCAAGTCTTGCGCGGAGCAAATCTCGCATTTTTTCGTTTTTAACTTGGTAGAAGCCGTGCCAGTTGTTTTCAATCGCTTGAAGCGAGAGTTTGTCGTTTTCGGTCATTTCGACTTTTTGGAATTCTGTTGGGAGATTTTTGGCGATGAAGAATTTTTCTTCGCCCACCTTTTCTTCGACTTCATTCAAAAATTCCAGCCGAGAATTATTGTTGCCGGAGAAATTTTTGAGCGGATTGGTGAGATAAAGATGCGTTTTGGCGCGCGTCAATGCCACGAAAAATAGTCGCTTGCGGGTGTTTTCTCCACCGTCTTTAATGCGGACAAACTCGAGATTTTTAGGTAGACTGATGCCATCCTTGCCCTTGCGATCGCTATTCCAGCCGGAGTTGTTGACCCCAAGCATGAACACGTGCGAGAATTCCAGACCTTTGGACTTATAAGCGGTCATCAGTTGGACGGCGTCATCACTGACTTTGTGCGGGTTGGTGTTGACAATCCTGAGTTCCGCCATTTCATAAATTGCGGCAAATTCTGCCAAATCTCGCAGAGAACTGGATTTTTCTTTCAAAAATTCACGCAAATGCTCACGCAAAACCGTCAGATTGAGTAAAGTATCGTAATATTCTTCTTCAGAAATTTGCGAAAGGTAGGCGCGAATCGGGCTGACAAAATCAGAATCGTCAAATTTAGCAGTGCCGAGAATGATGTCGATCATTTGTTCCAGCGAAAAATCATCCATTTTGATGGCAACTTGAACTAAGAATTGCGCGACCGCGCGGACACTCTCGAGTTCCTCTGTGTCAGGCACTTCAGTTGGATCTGTAGAAGTAGATTTAGGGGTTTCGAAAATCTCTCCAAGCCAAAATCGCGGATTGTGCTCTGCCCGCCAACTTAATTTCCAGATTTCGAGCGCACTCAATTTCCAGAAGTCAAAACTCAAAACTTCAGGAAAAATCTCATTGATTTTGTCCCAATTTTCATACTTGATTGCCGTGGTCAGTTGCGAGATTTTGACCAGCGCACGGATCGTTTTATCTTCAAAAATATTATCGCGCTTCTCGTAATTGACGGCCACATCTCGATATTTAAGATGTGGAGCAAAGTCCTGAAGCACCGCGTGCTTGGGTGAAAGAACGGCGATTTCATTGGGCTCGACGCCACTTTGGATCAATTTAGAAATCTCTCCCGCCGTCCAGTCGAACTCTGCCGCTTGGCTCAAAAAGTCTTTTCGCAAAATCTGCGGCGCCTCGAAATTGCCATCATTAAACGCCACGATGTCTTTCTTGATTTTGATAGGCAAATTCTGCGTCAGGCGATCAGAAATCTGCTCCGCAATCGCCCCAGCGCTCTCGAGGATCTTGCTATGCGAGCGATAATTGACGCGGAGATTCACCAACCCCGTGTCGCGATAGCGGTTGAAAAAATCCAGCATATTAGAACTTCTCGCGCCCTGAAACGCCATAATTGCCTGATCATCGTCACCCACCGCCATCACATTTGGCCGCCCGTTGAAGATTTCGTTATCTGTTAGAAGTTCAATCAAGCGACTTTGCGCGCCGTTGGTGTCCTGATATTCATCAAGCAAAATATACTGATATTTTTCTTGGAGCATTAGGCGAAGTTCGGCGAAGTTCTCCATCGCGCGGATGGTTTCGAGAATCATATCATTATAGTCGAAGGCAGAATTTTGGCGCAGAGTGTCCTCGTATTTTTGATAGAAATCGGCAAGTTCGACCAGTTTTTTGTTTTTGACAAAATCCGTTGGCTGGGCTTTTCCGTCGGCTCCAATTCTGCCGAGGTAGGCGTTTTTCCACGCAGTGAAAGGCTTGGTTGAAAACTTCTCTGGCTCGTCTTCAAGCACGGCGCGGAGATCTTCGAACGCATAAAAAAGATTGGGTTTGATTTTTTCTGAAACCGCCATTTCGCCGCTCAATGCTTGTCCAATCGCTAGTAAGACTTTTTCATAAAATGGCTTGATTATATCTTCTTTGCGCTTATTTTTAATTGATTCGAAGTCGATCTCGCGGAGATTTTTGAGCAACTCCAAATCAAGCCGCGAGTTTTGCTCGGCGATTTTTTTAAGTTCGGCCGGTGTAATGAGCGCTTGTTTTAGTTCGGAAATAGCGCGGGAGATTTCGCCAATTTCGACGCGCTTAAAAGGAGAATCTTGCGGGATTTGCTCGTGAATCTCGGACAAAATTTGGTGGAGCGAAATATCGTCGACCAGATTGTCGAGGTTACGATTTATGAAGAATTCGCGGTAATTTTGGATGATTTCGTTGGCGAAGGCGTGGTAGGTGAAAACATTGACCTTATGAGAATCCGCGCCGATAAAAGTGGCGAGGCGCTCGCGCATATTTCTCGCGCCCGCATCTGTAAAGGTCATCGCCAAAATGTTGTCAGCCGAAGCATCAGTGTCGCGTAAAATCTTGGCAATACGAGTTGAGAGGAGTTGCGTCTTACCTGTCCCCGGGCCAGCAATTACGAGGAGCGGACCATCAATCTGGTCAACGGCTTGGCGCTGTTCTGGGTTGAGCATATTGTAGGCTTTTTGGAAGTTGGTTTCGAAGTCGTTCATAGGTCTATTTTATCATTTTTGAAGATTATTCTCTATACGTTCATATATGGTTTTTAGATTTTCTGATAGATCGCTTTCCGGTTTATTGTTTATGAGGAAATTTAAGGTTTCTAGCCTCGGCCAATTAATTACAGCCCCCCATACCTGACTATTACTTATAGTGTATTTAGCTATATTCTCCATGTCGCTATAGGATATAGAGTCTATTCTACTTAGCAAAAAGAAAAGTCTGTCTGTTTCGTAAAATGACCCACTGGTTGCCAAATTTCTAATTGCTATTTCTTTAAGCTCTTTTTGACTGCTCTTTAAGAGTTCATCTATAAAATCCTTGGCACTTTTATTGAATGCGATTTTGAAGCTTAATATATCTAGGTTTGGTAGTGCGTAGCATTCTCTCCTAAGGAATTCTTGATTTTTTATATAATCGTTGTCATTGGTTAATATATAGAAGCAGCCCTTGCATTCTCTCGCTTCTATAAACTCCAAAAAAGACTCCCAGTTCACCTCATCTCCAATAGTGTGATTACTTTTACCTGGAGGATTTCCTAGTATGTGTCTTGTTTTAGCCTTCTCTATAGATGTAGTGGTTAATTTGGTCCGCCCATAGGATAGTTTACTGAATATATTATCTATTCTTGATATTTTTTCCGATAAGGCATCACCTATTTTTCTATTTATTTCAGCTAGTTCTTTCGGTTTTTCCCCTAGGATTAACTTAACCTTACTTGCATCTATACGATAGCAGTTGATTAAATTTTCTTTTAGTATATTTTGATTTCGTATAAACTCTTCGAATATCTGCTGGTTTATAAATACTTCTATATAACCTATCTCTACTAAGCTTAGGATTATATCGTAATGATCCAGGTTTACGTCCACTGAATACATATTTAATAGTATATTGGTGTCTATAAAGATATAGTTCTTCATAATTTAAACGACGATTCCCCCACCCAAGCATACATTGCCTCGATAAAACACTACGCTTTGGCCTGCGGTAACGGCGCGCTGTTCTTCGCTCAAAGTAAGTTTTGCTGAGCCCGCCGAGCGCAGGATTTTGTGCGTAGAAGCACCTTGGGGAGTATCTTCAAAAGAAATCTTGGCTTTTACAAGAGGCGCGCGGTGACGGATGCGGATCTCGATCTCTTCGCCATCTTTGGCCGGGTCGTTAATCCAATGTAGCGCCGAAACGCTAATTTGATCAGTCCATAACTCCTGTGCGTTAATGTCAGTGCTGACAAAAACCTCGTTGGTGTCCATATTTTTGCCACAGACATAAAACGGCAGACCGCCGCCAATATTAAGCCCGTGCCTTTGCCCAAGCGTATAAAAAATCGCGCCGTCGTGCCATCCGAGAACCTCACCGGTCTCGCGGTTGATGATTTTGCCTGGTTTTTGCTCTGGGATAAATTGCTTCAAGAAGTCGCGAATGCCGATTTTGCCAACAAAGCAAATCCCTTGTGAATCCTTTTTGGTCGCGGTGAAAAGCCCTCGCTCTTCCGCCATTTTGCGCACCTCGGGCTTGGTGAATTTGCCCAGCGGCAACATTGTCCGCCGCATTGCCTCGCCCGAAACTCGGTAAAGGAAGTAAGTTTGGTCTTTGTTTTCATCCTTGGCGCGGATCAATTCACCATTTCGAACGCCGGCGTAATGCCCAGTCGCAATAAAATCCGCTCCGTCTTCAAGTGCTGCTTCGAGGAAAAGTTTGAATTTGACCTCTTGGTTACACATAATATCAGGGTTGGGCGTGCGGCCGGCGCGGTATTCGTCGATCATATATTGGACGACTTTTTCGCGATAGTCTTTTTCGAAGTCAAAAACCTTAAAATCAATTCCCAATTGAACCGCCACGCGCTTGGCGTCTGCGAGGTCTTCTGCCCAAGGGCATTTCATCCCTGGTAAATCCTGCGTCCAGTTTTTCATATAAACGCCAACAACATTATAGCCCTCCTCTTTGAGAAGTGCCGCCGTGAGCGAAGAATCCACCCCGCCGCTCATTCCAACATAAACTGTCAAATCTTTTTTCGAACTCATATTTACCTCAAATAAAATCTAATTATACCAACAAATTCTGACATTGTCAAATACCAACCGCGTGGGCTCAAAAACCAAGTTCGCCCTCGCCAATCTGGGTCGATTTTGGCTGGTGCGTTGTGAATTTCGATGTCAAGCCCTTCCAAAGCACGCTTGAATTCTAAAAACGCTCGGCGTTGATGATACGGGCTTGTGACCAAAATGATGCTTTTCCAGCCCTTTTCTTTGATGATTTGCGCAGAAAATCTGGCGTTTTCTTCGGTGTTGCGGGCGTTTTCTTCGAGCGTGATTTTTTGGTCAGAAATCCCCATTTTCTTGGCGGCGCTTCTCATTGTTAGCGCATCGCTAATGACATTGGGGTCGGCGTTGGCGCCAGAAAATAACAAGTTTTTTGCTACGCCTTGGGATACAATTTGTCCGGCATAATTGGCGCGCACCTCTGTATTTCCGCCAGAAATCGCCACAACCGCGTCGCACGGATTCTCGACGCCGCAAAATTCAGCAAAATCGCTCGGCTGGCGAATAAAAATTGTAATTCCGGCAATCGCCATCACGAAAATCAGCGCCAAAATTCCTAAAATCATTAAAAAATTTCTCATTTATTATTTTTTACCTGTTCGAATAAATTCATCCTTGATGATTTTGCACAAAATTTCTGCCGCGCGCCTTGAATTTTCTTCTGTCGAAAGTTTGCCGAGAGTGATACGCAAACTGCCGTCCGCCTCTTCTGGCGTGAGTCCCATCGCCGTCAAAGTGTGTGATCGCGTGCCTTTGTTGGCGGCACAAGCCGAGCCGGTGGCAATCAAGACGCCGTTCATTTCTGCCGAAAATACAATCCGCTCAGCGTCAATACCTGGAAAACTGACCGAAATATGGCTGGCGAGTTGCTTCTTGGGGTTGCCTAAAAAGAAGAAATCTTCATTCTCGCGGAAGTTTTGGCGGAAGGAATTTTCGAAAATCGCCTTTAAATTTCGAAGTCTTTCTACTTCTGATTTTCGGGATTTTTCTGCCAAAATCATCGCCATCGCAAAGCCAATTGTGCCGGCGACATTTTCTGTGCCGGAGCGTAGTCCTCGCTCTTGTCCGCCGCCTACGATTTGTGCTTCTAATGAGACTTCTCTGTTTGCCCAGAGTGCGCCAATTTGCTTGGGGCCGTAGATTTTGCCCGCGTTTAAGGTTAGCATATCCACGCCCAAGCGCGAAACGCTGATGTCGAGTTGTCCAACGCCCTGACTCGCGTCGGTGTGGAGCCAAATTGGGCGAGTTTCACCAGATTGAAGCCGACGATTGCGCTCCGCTCGGACAATCTCAGCGATTTTTGCGATCGGTTGAATAACGCCCGTCTCGTTGTTGGCGAGCATTACGCTGACAATTTTTGTTTTGCTTGAAATTTTACTTCGAAGGTCGTCAAGATCTACGACGCCATTCTTCAAAATCTTGATTTTTTTCGAAATTCCAGAATTTTCACTCGCTCGAAGCACAGCGTGATGCTCAAACTCCGCCACCAAAATTTCATCTTCCTTTGACGAGCAAGAAAATGCCAGATTGACGCTCTCTGTTGCGCCAGCTGTAATTATAAGTTCGTCCGATTTACCGCCGATTGTGCGCGCGATTTGGCTCTTAGCGTCCTCGTAGTCGCGTCTAACTTGTAGCGCGGGCAGATATGGCGCACTTGGGTTGAAGAATTTTTCGCTCATATACGGCATCATCGCCGCAAGAACCTTGTCGCTCACGGGTGTTGTAGCGGCGTGGTCAAGATAAATAAAGTCTGATTTCATCTTAAACAGTATAGCATTTTTGGGTTGAAAATTCAAATCTAATGGTTGTGCTTGCGATAAATTTGGCTCAAAACCGCCCTGTGGTAAGCGTTAACCGCAGCGTGAAAATTGGCAAGTTCTTGCCCTTTTACCTCAAAATATCGTGGACCAGGTTGGATTTTTACCACTTTATCGTTGCGGATTTCATAGCGAGTTGTGATCTGTTGAAGTCGCCCGTGCCCGTCAGTCCATTCTTCGTGCCAGATCCAACTGTTCTCATTTAGGTTGAAGAATTCTCGTCGCACGCCGTTTGGCGCTTGGCCAAAGATTTTTGAGCCGACTTTGCTTTCAAGGTCCAACAGTGTTTCGTTGGACTGTTTTTCTAGTGAATTAAAAAATCGTCGCTTTTTGCGATTTTGAAAATAATTTTTGTAGTAAAAATCCTCGCCGTGGGGCACTATCGACCTCTGAGAAACGCTTCTGCCTCTTGGCGGGCTTGGATTATTTCTTGACTTTTCTTCAAAATATCTTGTAGAATATGATTTTCTTGCGGAGTTCTTTCGAATTTTTGGGCAGAAGTTTGTGGTGCGTCAAAAAGACTTGTCGAAATTTCGACCTTTTCTTCCTTTTTCTGATACTGTTCGAAATTTGGAATTTGAAAAAGACTTTTATCTGAAATATTCATAATTTCCTCCGCTTAGCAATGATTTTATTTTAGCACAAAATTGGAAAAAAGTCAATGCGGAAATGGTTTTTGGATAAAGAAAAAAGAGGAGAAGGTTCTCCTCTGTCTACTACGCATCCGCTCGTCTGCCGTTCATTTCTTTAATGAAAACTGAAGACAGTTCTTTTACCATCATTTTTTCGGCCATTACTTCAGGTGAACCTATGCCTATCCTTCCTACGTCCGAAGATTCAAAGATTCCGAAGCTCGCAATAAAGATAACGGCTTTGCACTCTTTAGAGGAGATTATGATTGCGTTATCTACGCTGATGTAATCTATGTTGATTTTATCGAGCGCTTCTTCGCAGAGTTTCGCGGAAAAGGACATGTCTTTATCGAAGTTCTCGTTTATGTCGGGTCTTGCAACTGTGTCTATAAATGAGTGTACGTCACTTAGGTTGTCTTCAGCCCTGCGAGACACTGTTCCAACAAAGCCATCGCAAAACAATTGCCTCAGTTTGACTGTGGCGGATTTTAAGCCCTCCTGAGAGACGTTTTCGGTAAGAACTCTAAATTCTTGGTCTGTAAAGGAATGTTCTTTGGGTTGTGCCATTTTTTGACACCTCTTTTCTATAAAATTTTATGCCGAAGCATAATTAGATTATATCATAAGAGTGCGTTTTTGTCAATACTAAATAATTTTAGAGTGTTTTGCGTGGTGATTTTGGCGATTTCCTCTTGATTTACCGCTCGTTTTGTGGCTAAATCTTGCGCCACAAGCGCCGTCCAGGCTGGTTGATTTTTCTTACCCCGCTTGCCTTGCGGCGCGAGATATGGTGCGTCGGTTTCGAGAAGGATTCGGTCGAGAGGGGCTTTTTCGAACATTTTAAGCAGTTCTTTTTCCTTGACAAAAGTTGAAATTCCGTTTACGCCAATATAAAATCCTCGCTCCAATGCGCGTGAGAGATTCTCTTCTGAATCTGTAAAACTATGTAAAACACCACGAATTTGGCCGTATTCTTCTTCAAAATTATCCAATATTTGCCAAAAGTCGTCAAACGCATTTCGAACATGAAAACTTACCGGCAAATCTGCCTCAAAAGCGATTTTGAGTTGCTCCCAAAGAACTTTTTCTTGTGCTTCGCGTGGAGAATTTTCATAAAAATAATCGAGGCCAATTTCGCCAACGGCTACAACATTTTGGTTTTTTGTCAAGTTGCGTAAAATCGGCATATCTCGCTCAATATCAACGCTTTCTGCCTCGTGCGGATGAATTCCTACGGCGGCGAAGAGTTGGATTTCTTCGTTCGAATTTTCTTTACAAAATTCCACCGCTCGCGCAGAATTCTCGACATTAACACCAATACACAGAGCCGCGCAGACGCCCATCTCGCGCATATTTTCAAAAACTTCTTCTTTCGAAAAAGGAAAATCTTGATCGTGGATGTGGCAATGGCTATCGATTATCATAAATTATTTTTTAACTCGTGGGTCCTCGGTTTTAATATAAATTTTAGGGAAAAGAATACCGATCTCCTCATCGCGGATCACGCCAGAAGCAAACATTGTCTCGATTTTCTCGGCTGTGTCGGGCATAAATGGCGCGAGCATTCGCCCGATTTGAAGAATTCCGCCTGCCGAGTGCGCGAGAACTTCCGCGAGGTGATTTTCTTCATCCTTGCTATCACGCGCGAGTTTAGCAATCTCCCACGGTTTGACGTTTTCAATGTATTGATTGTGAGCGCGAACAAGTGTCCAGACTTCATCCATAGCCTTGTTGAATTCGAGATCTTTCATATGTTTCTCGTAATTGTGAAGGTCGAATTCATCGCCTTTGATCTCTCCGATCACGCCAGATTGATAGCGTTTGATCATATTGGCCACGCGCGAAACGAGGTTGCCAAGATCATTGCCGAGTTCGTTGTTGTAACTTTTTTCGAATTTTTCCCAAGTAAAATCGCCATCGTCGAGCGTTGGAATGTGGCGCGAGAAATAATATCGAAAGGCGTCGAGACCGTAGTTGTCGATGATTTCGTTAGGGCTGACGACATTGCCGATAGATTTGCTCATCTTGACGCCACCGCTGGAAATATGTCCATGGACGAGTAAAGTTTTAGGCAGAGGTAAGCCAAGCCCCAAAAGCATTGCAGGCCAGATTCCGGCGTGGAAGCGCAAGATGTCTTTTCCGATAACTTGAACATTGGCCGGCCAAAATTCTTGCCATTCGAGTCTATCTGGATAGCCAATTACGCTGAGATAGTTGGCGAGCGCATCGATCCAAACATACATCACCTGATCTGGATCGCTTGGGACTGGCACGCCCCAAGTTAAGTTTTTCTTTGGGCGAGAAATTGAGACATCTTCCAATCCGCCGCGCAAGAAATTTAAGAATTCTTTCTTGCGATATTCTGGAACGATTTTCATCTTGTCTGATTCTATTGCTTCGATAATTTTGGGCGCAAATTCTGAGATCCTGAGATAATAATTTTCTTCGCTCAATCTTTCAAAAGGAATTTGGTGATCGCGACAAACTCCGCCCTGCTCGGCAACTTCTTTTTCTGTATAAAAAGATTCACAGCCCTTACAATACCAACCTTCGTAAGAATTTTTATAGATAAAATTGCCCAATTGCGTCCAAATATACTGCGACGCGCCAATATGATGGCTGTCAGTTGTGCGGACAAAGTCGGTATAAGTGGTCTTCATCTTGTCCATTAACGCGCGGAAATTTTCAACCGTGCCATCAACATATGCTTGTGGTGTTAGATTTTGTTGAAGCGCCTTCTCGGCGATTTTGTTGCCATGCTCGTCAGTGCCGACTTGGAAGCGGACTTCGAGACCCTTCGACCTCTGGTGTCGAGCCCAAATATCGGCGAGCAAATAGTCGAGTGCGTTGCCGATGTGTGGCGCACCGTTTGCGTAAGGAATTGCAGTTGTGATGTAAAGTTTGTTCTTCATATTGCTTATAATTATAACATATTTTAAGCGAAGAAAAAAGCCCTCCGGTGTGGGAGGGGTTTATTTTTCTTGCCAAATTTTGGCGAGCGTGAGCCAATCTTGAATTGACAAATCTTGCGCGCGTAAATCTGGTGAGATTTCTGCTCTTTCGAGAATTTCTTCAACCTTTTCTCTTGGGATTGCGAAGTTGGCCGAGAGGCTTTTGGCGATTTTTTTACGCTTGGAGGAAAATCCCGCCTTGACTACGCGGAAGAATTCTTCTTCAGAAATTTGGCTTGGAGTCTCTCGATTGAATCTTTCGAGAAGATTTTGTTGGCGAATTTTGAGAATTATCACTTGCGAATCAACTTTTGGCGGCGGCGTGAAGAACTCTCGCGGAACAAGGCTTCCGAGTTCTGTCTCCGCATAAATCTGGGTTGCGACGCCTAAAACGCTCAAATTTCCAGATTGGGCGGCCATTCTCTCAGCCACTTCTTTTTGGACAAGAAGCGCGGCCACGCTTGGTTTATTGTGCGCGGTGAGCAATTTTTCGACAATTTTGGAAGTGATATAATATGGCACATTGGCGGCGACTTTATAGCCTGAAGGTAATTTGTCGAGATCAAAGTCCAAGAAATCGGCGTTGAGAACCTCGAGATTTTTGCCGGGGAAAGATTTGGGGAGATTTTGGGCGAGTTTAGGGTCGAATTCTATCGCTAAAACCTGTCCGCTTGTTGCGACTGCTCGCAATATAGAAGATGTCAGGGTGCCGAGACCAGGACCAATCTCGAGAACAAAGTCGCCATCCGTGATTTCCGCTTCAAAAACGATAGCGTCCAAAATCTCGCGGTCGCGGAGCCAGTGCTGGCCGAGCGATTTGTTGTTTTGGAGGTTGTCTTCGGATTGTTTGCGTGGTGAGTTTTTGTAAGAATTTTGGCGAGAGTTTTTCTTATTTCGAAGTTTTTGGGCGCGATAAAAATCAGCATTCTTCATTGCGATTCTGCGGGCGGCGCCAGATTTTTGTTTGAAATTGAGACTCATTAATACCAGCCCTTCGCTCGACTGTGTGCTACGGCGTTAGCCCAACTTCCGTATCTACCCAAAACGTAGCCGTTCATCCAGCGCAATTGTGTTACGGGGTTGGTTTGCCAGTCTGCCCCTGCTGATGCCATCTTTGATCCTGGGAGGGCTTGAGGTAATCCGTATGCTCCGCTTGAGCGGTTGGTGGCGCTTGGGTTCCAGCGAGATTCTTTATTGACGAGATAGGTTGCATTGCCGTGTTCGGATGCAGGTATGCCGGCGGCGCTCAAAAGTCCGGATTGTTCCGCAGTTGGGATAGGAGTTGAACCTTTTACACCAACAACCTCAACCTGTTTTTTAGCCTTTTTAGTTTCAACTTCCGAGATTTTTTTGTGCGAAACTTCTTTCCCATTTTGGAAATCTATCTCATAAACAACAGTTTTGGAGCCGTTTTCGCCCGCTTCTTTGATTTCTTTGTATCCCACTGGTTTTTCGCCATCTTGGATTTTTTCGATCGGAAATGCCACTATCTCGTCTTGTGAAATAGTCTGGACGCCGTTGCGAGCGATTTCAAAATAATCTCCGTTTGTGATCTGCGACTTCAAGTCCTTGGAAACCCACAAATCTCTGTCTTGCTTGATTTTTTTCTCTTTCAAAAAGTCTGCTATACGCGCGCTTTGCGTTCGGAAAGTTTTTTCTTGACCAAAGATTTTTACGCGAATTTCCTTCGCCCGAATAACCTGAAGGATGCCGGTCGTGCCGTCTTCGAGAAGAGTCTTTGAGTGAGAAAATTGAACCAAGTCGTTTTCTAAAATTTGAACGCCAGCCGTCGCAGCAATTTTACTCGGCACTTTATTGGCAGTCAAGACACGGATTTTTTTCTCGCCATCCTGAATTAGATACGGCTTAGCGCGGAAAATATTGATATTATAATCAGCCCCGGTGAGTTTTTCGTTCAATTCTGGCTCAACATTATCCTCTGGCGCGATCTCGATACCTTCCAGTTTTAGCGCTTCACCAACTGTTTTAGCCTTTGAGATGAAAGATTTTCTAGTTTCGCCCTCAAAAACGGTGATTATTTTATCATCGCCATCTTTGGCGCGCGCTGGCTGGAGAGAGTTTATAATCAAAATTCCACCCAGAATTACTAAAAATCCAGCAAAAATGCCAATCGCTAGAGATTTTTTGTGATTTTTGAACGGATATTTAGTCTGAAAATTCAACATTGCTTAACCTATTTTATCAAATTTGGGTGGAAATTTCAAACTTTTATTATTGAATTGACTTCGTGCTTTATATGCTTTATAATTAAGAAAATAGCACCTTGAGGAGGATATTATGGATAGGATTTTACCGCGCGAAGCTTTTATGCTTGGTCGTCGAAAAGGATTTGATGTGAGGCTGAATTTCGAAGATTGGGATTTTGCGGAACAAAGACTTATCGGTGATGAAGAGTGGATTCGAGAAACTAATGCCATTCTTGAGCTGCCTTCGACGAATTTTTTAACAAAGTGGCATCGGCTCGGTGGTCGATTGTTAGTTTCAAATTCTCGCGAAGGTCTGCTTGAAATGGTTGATTCTAGTGATCTGGGAGAGTTTTATGGCATTCCAGATTTTGCTAGTAAAAATCAACACACCGACGATAAATTTTTGCTCATCTGGGATAATTTCAGTGGAAATTCTTTTGTTGTTCAAAAAGAGATAGTCGGCAATGAATTGCTAGATTGGGCTAAGGAAAAATACGGCGAAGATGGCTTAACTTGGATTATTGTTTACCCTGAGCGTGACGCTACCCCAGTATTGGTTAATGATTATCTAGCCTCCAAAGAATAAATAGGTCATTTTGACCTATTTTAGATTTTTTGAGTTGAGCAAACTCTGCGTTGAATTTGCGTATTTTCCTGCTTGAAGATCATTTTTTGGATTGCTATTATTTTATGGCAGGCTTATTTCTTCTGAAAATTCGAAGACATCGCCGATGTATTGACCGGATTTAATCAGCTGGACGTCAAAGCCAAATTTCCGATATTTTTCAATTGTTTGCTGGAGAGTTTTCACCTCTTCTCTTAATACTCTATTAAACCAATCCTCGCCGGAGCGAGATATGACACGATTTTTATACTCACGCATAGCCTCCCCGTCGCTCGCATCTGGGAAAATTACAGTAATTTTTGACGGATTTAGAGATATATTTTTAAGAATTTCAAAATCATCTGTCACGAAAATATATTTATAAAATCCAGATTCTATCTGTAAATTTATAATATCCGCGCAAAGCTTAAAGAACTTTTCTTTGTTTGATCTGCTCATTCCGCGAATAGAGCGACTTTCGTTAAATTCTCGGTCGAAGATGAAATCTCGGTTTAGATTTCCGATCGTTGTTTTGCCCAGACATGGATAGGCTGCAATAATTTTAGTCACTAATTTTCTCCAATCTTGCGAACTCTGCGTTGAGTTTGCGTATTTTTCCGCCTGAAAATTCGATTTCGACAGCCGAGCCGTCAATTCCGCGCACTGTTCCTGCGCCGAAGACAGGCGATTTTACACGGTCGCCAATCTGTAAATATTGCCCTTCGTCATAAAAATCATTAAATTCTTCGTAAGATATTTCTTCGTCAAAACCATCAAATTGGCTTGAGCCTTGATCGAAATCGTCACTAAATTTATTGGAACTCGCGCCATAAATTTCATCGTATTTAGAAGCAATTTCCAACCCTGCTTCTGTAATGAATCGGCTCGGACTGCTGTAATTTCTCTGTCCAAAAACTGCTCGACTTCCCGCGCAAGTCAAAATCAACTCTTCTCGCGCTCGTGTCATTCCCACGTAGCAGAGCCGGCGTTCTTCTTCCAACTCGGACTTATCGCTGTCAAAAACTCGGCTGTGCGGAAAAACCCCCTCTTCCATTCCTGCCAAAAACACCACAGGAAATTCCAAACCTTTGGCAGCGTGAATGGTCATCAGAGAAACTTGGTCATCGCTCTCGCTGTCTGCGCTCGACATCAGGGCGGCGTTTTCTAAAAATCCAGCGAGATCTGCATAAATTTTGGCGTCAGAAATCAACTCGCCGATGTTTTCTTCTTTATCTTTTTGTTCGACTTCGCTCAACTTTTCGAAGTATTTATAATTGGTTTTGTCGATAATTTTTTCTAAAATTTCCGCTGGACTGGTGCCGTCTTGGTTCAAAATTTGCCCCAACCGCAAGATTTCTCCCAGATTCTTAAGAGAATTTCTCGCGCGCGTCTGCATCGTTGAGAGTCCATCCACCGCCAAAAGGCTAGAAATCAAATCCAAGCCGTTTTCGCTTTGCCAATTCAAGAATTTTTCCAAAGAAACTTTACCCAAACCGCGCGCTGGTACATTGGCAATTCGCTCAAAAGCCACTTGGTCCAGAGGATTGTAGATCACACGCAAATACGCCAACAAATCTTTGATCACCTTACGGTCATAAAATCGCATTCCGCCAAAGATTTTATACTCGATCCCAGCGTGACGCAGGGCTTCTTCGAGCGAGCGAGATTGTGCGTTGGTGCGGTAAAGAATGGCAAAATCTTGATATTTTCGAAGTCCAACACTTTTCTCGCTGAAGATTTTCGAGGTAATCCGACTGGCTTCTTCTTGCTCGTCATGCGTTTGCCAGAGGCGGACTTCTTCGCCCTTGCCGATTTTGGTAAAGAGTTTTTTATCACTTCTGACTTCATTTTTTGAAATCACCGCATGGGCTGCGTTCAAAATATTTTCTGTCGAGCGATAATTTTGCTCCAATTTTATGATTTTGGCGCGCGGAAAGTCTTTTTCGAAATTCAAAATGTTGGTAAAATCCGCCCCACGCCAAGAGTAGATGCTCTGCCAGTCGTCGCCCACAACGCAGATATTTTCTTGATCATTGACTAGCATTTTTACAATCTGATATTGCGCTGAGTTGGTGTCCTGATACTCGTCGATCAAAATATGCTCGAATTTTTCCCGGAAGAAGTCTCGCACTTCTGGCGCAGTTTTTAAGAGGCGGACGGTCTCACTAAGAAGATCGTCAAAGTCGAGGGCGTTGGCTTTCCTGCGCTCCTTTTCATATCTAAGGAAGACTTCTGCACACTTCTGCTCGAATCCCCAATGGGCGCTATCGGCAAAATCTTCCGCCGTTTGAAGTTCATTCTTAGCATTAGAAATCACGCTCGAGACACTGGATGGCTTCAATGTTTTACTGTCAAAATTCAGGTCGGAGCAAATCCGCTTGATGAGGTTTTGTCGGTCGGTTTCATCATAAATCACAAAGTTGGGCGCAATACCAATATGTTCACCTTTGAGCCGCAAAATCCGCACGCAAATTCCGTGAAATGTCCCCATCCACGGCATAAAAAATCTGTCGCTAGCATCAGCACCAAGAAGTTCCGCCAATCGCTCTCGCATCTCTCGGGCCGCTTTATTGGTGAAAGTTACCGCCAAAATCCGCTCACTTGGCGTGCCGTGCGCAATAATATTAGCGATGCGATGAGTGAGCGTTTTGGTTTTGCCGCTCCCCGCCCCCGCTAGAATCAACATCGCGCCGTCAAGTGTTTCTACGGCTTGCTTTTGTTTAATATTAAGACCTTTTAATAAATCCATAAACACTATTATATCATATATTATCGATCGCCCCTAATCCTTAGGATGAAATTTGAGAGTTGAATCCTGCGGGCCAATATAGATTTAATTTATATTAAAGCTAATATAAAATAAACCCCTGAGGGGTTTATTTTTGATGTGCTTAATTAGAAATTATCCTTGTAGACAGTATGCAACATTTGGTGAACTTTCTACGCCAGCTCGGATGACAACTCCATTACCTGCAACTGCAGTTCCGTTGTCTCCACACTGAGCATTTCGAATAACCTGCATTGTTCCTGCGCCAATATTTCCAGCTTGAGCTCCGTTGAGGATGGTGCCGGTAGTGTATGGGTTTCCGGAAGCTGGATCGACAAAAGTACTTCCACCTACAGTAACATACCGGTCTACAATCTGGGTATTGACGTTAGCGCCTGCCGCTGGTAATTGTCCGCGGTTAGCTGCCCGAGAATCATTAACTGCTGCTAGTAGTCGGCTAGCGTCGTTCTTTCGAGTTGTATCCCTCTGACTCCTCTGCAATGCTGGAAGTGCTAAGAAGACCATCAAGAAGATAAGTCCGGCGATCGCAAGCACGAGGACAACTTCGATGATTGTGAATCCTTTTTTAGTTTGGTTTTTGATAGTGTTCATATTGAAATTTCCACCTTTCTTATAGAACATTATTGTTATTATTACTATTTTTATTTAAGCAGTTATGCTTAGTTAGATATTAGCATAAGGGAGGTAGATTTGTCAAGTATTTCGCGCTAAATTTCTATAATTTTTTGACCACATCAGAAATGTCTGATTTTTGCGATACTTCTCTCTTTGAAAGGAAATATTCGTCGATCAAAATCTTAACGCAAGCCGCAATCGGTATCGAAATGAGCGCGCCAAGTAGACCAAGCACATAAACTCCGACCAAAACGGCAGCAAGCACTACCGCTGGAGAAAGGCTATTGTTTTTGCCTTGAATCATCGGCGAGATAACATTGCCTTCAATCTGTTGGTATATCATGCAATAAATCAAGAAAACAATACCTGCTGGAATCGAATTCATTGCCACGAGGATTGTAGAGATAGCCACGCCAATCATCACGCCGAACATCGGTATCATATTAAGGAAGAGCAAAATCACGCCCACAGGTACAACCAGACTCATTGGTATCCCCATTGTTAATGCTAAAATCAATGCTCCGAGTGAGGTTGCCACCGCACCAATAGCAGAAACTGTTAATTGTCCGTTAACGAATCCACTTACGGCTGAGTACATTTTGCTGGCGATGCGTTTATGGCGTTTCATTTTGGCTTTATCATCGTATAATTTCCAGAGATCGGCGAGCCATTTTGGACCTTCAACAAGCATAAAGAATGCCATCGTTAACACCATCACGCCGGAAAAAATCATATTAGCCACAGTGTTAACCCCGCCAAAGAAGATTCGGCCAATATTCTTGGTTAATTCTCCTGCGAAGTTGGTCAAATTCTCGGTGGCTTCTTTGACGAGCCCTGTCATTCCGTGTTTTTCTATAAATTGTCGCATGACGGAGTTTTCTGCCGTAACACTATTAATTAAATCTGGCAATGTGCCAATAAATTTGCTCGTCTGCTCCACAATAACAGGCACCACAAATAGCATAAATAGACTCAATATTATCACCAAAATCAGGTACGCTACGGCTGTTGCTCCAACTCGGTTCTTCTTTGATCCAGGGAGAATTTTGGTGATTTTAGAAACGGGATGGTTGAGTGCGAGAGCCAAAAACGCTGCAACACCAAGCAAAATTAACGCATCTTTTGATAGCCAAAGCATAAGGCCAGCCAAGCCAAATCCGATTGAAACGGTCCAAAATCGGATAAAAGTCTTGGTTTCGATTTCGATTGTAGTTTTCATATCTGTAATTATATCATAGAGTTATAATAAAATAAACATATTCTGCATCCGATATAATTATGTTAAAATATATCTATATTAAATAAACATAAGTTCATTGACAAATTATAATTATATTTCTAAATTAAAACATATTTTTAGTAAAATAAAAATCCACCCGAGCACGGGTGGGCATCGCTCGGATGGATTTTTATCCCTTCGACGCACCCAAGTGTAGGCTCGAAATTCGAAGCGTCTACCCACCAAAATACACAAGGGGACGCCGGTCAAAGGGGTTATCGCGCATAATATTATCTTCTCTAAAAGTATAAGGAGGGAGATGAAAGGATAAAAGAAGAAAATATTATACACTGTAACGAATAGTATGTTCTTTTGACAAAATAGCAATTTATTTTATCAACTGTGTTTATAATAGCATATATTTATAATAAAGTCAACACTTATTTTGGAGATTTTATGGATATTGAGACGATCGACCCGCTAAAGTATGAATATTCTCGGCAACTTGAGCATATTTATCAGCCCCCAGAAAGGCTTTTTATCAGAGGTAGATTGCCAGAAAAAAGATTGAAGTCTGTAGCGATTGTTGGCGCGCGTAAGCCGACTGCTTATGGTCGTGAAGTTGCTCAAAATCTTGCTTCCGCGTTGGCTCGCCACGGTGTGGTTGTGATCTCGGGGTTGGCTTACGGCATTGATAGTGAGGCGCATAAGGCGTGTCTGGATGCGGGCGGAACAACTATTGCTGTGCTGGCTGGCGGACTCGATAAGATTTACCCTGCTTCACACAAAGGCTTGGCTGAAAAAATCATAAATAGTGGCGGAGCGATCTTGAGCGAGTATGAAATTGGCTCGGCTCCGCAAAAATTCACCTTTCTTGAGCGCAATAGGATTGTGTCGGGGCTTGCCGATGCGGTTGTGGTTGTTGAGGCCGCCGCCCGCAGTGGCACGCTCAGCACTGCTAACCACGCTCTCGATCAGGGCAAGGAAGTTTTTGCTGTTCCCGGGAATATAACCTCGCCACTTTCAGAAGGTTGTAATAAGTTGCTTAAAATGGGCGCTACACCCCTGCTCTCTGCGCAGGATGTGTTGGACTTTTTGTTTCCAGATGGGGTTAAAGATAGGCAGGCCTCGCTTTTTTCGGCAGAAAATAAAGTTGAAGAAACAATCCTTCAGATCATCCAGAGTGGCGAGCGCGACGGCGATGCGATTATTAAAAAATCTGCCCTCTCGGCGCAAGAATTCAGCCAAGCGATAACAATGCTCGAGATTAAAGGCACAGTCAAATCTCTCGGCAGCAATAAGTGGGGTTTGAGTTAAACCTCCAACTCTCCAAAACGCTCAAAATCCGCCCCCTTCTAAAATCTGGCGGATTTTTTCTCATTTTGGAGGTGATTTTGGATGAAGTTTTGCGTTAATTCTTCCGCGATTTCAAAGATCTCTGGCAGGGCTTCCACCTCTGGTTTAGAGAATTTCCCAAGCACAAAGTCTGCCGTGTCCATTCTTGCGCGAAGTTCATTAGATACGCCAATCCTCACCCGCGCAAAATCCTGCCCAAATGTCCCAATCAGACTCTTGAGCCCATTGTTTCCGCCCGCGGAGCCACTCAGACGCGCTCGCACTACGCCAAACTCTAAATCAACATCGTCGCAAACCGCCAAAAAATCCCGTGAAAAATCAATTTTATAAAAATCCACAATTGCGCGTGCTGATCTCCCTGTTTCGTTGTAGAAGGTTGTTGGCTTGACTAGCAACACTTTTTCGCCATTTGTTGAAATTTCAGTAATCTCGGCTGAGAACTTGGGCACAGGCTTAAAATTGGCGCCCCACTTGTTTGCCCAAAAATCACCAAAAGCCCACGCCACATTATGGCGCGTCCCGTGATACTTGGGCGGGAAATTGCCTTGAAGGAGAATAATTTTCATAAAATAGCTCTAAAAATTTCTACATAGTTGCGCAATTGGCTGAGATTAGTATCTCAAATCTTTGCGCTTATAATCTCAATGAATTGCGCCTATAATCTCAGCAGACTGGGCTTATAAGGAAAAAAGTTTTCGCTTATAGCTTCGGCGAAGTTCGCTTTTCGTTTCTCGCTTTCAGCATAATAGTGATTTTGCCACGCCTTGCGCTACACCTTTATAAAACCAAAAGTCGAACATCGCCTTGCTCTATCGCCTTCGTCTTTTGGAGATGTCAATCCCACGCTTTTCGAGCCGTTCGTCACGCTTGCGTTCGCGCTTGTTGGTGGTGTCGAGTGCCTTTTTGAGCGCGCCACGATTCTTATTGATGGCTTCTTTGCCCTCGGCGAGGCGCTTTTTGTTCTCTTTGATTTGCTTTTCGTCCCTAAAAGAAAACTTGATCGGCGTGCCTGAAAAATCAAAATTCTCTCGTATCAATCGCTCCAAATAGCGCTTATAAGACCAGTGGACAAATTTAAGGTTGGAGCCGTGGATTATGAACCAAGGCGGATTGTTGTCTGATTGCGAAATGTAGCGGAGCTTAGGGTGCGTGTTTTTGAGACCTGCTGGCGGGTGCTTTTGTGAGGCTTGCTGAAGCAGTTGGTTGAGAGTGGCGGTGCGCGCAGTTCGCTTGCGGTTGCGATTAACCTTTAAGATGAGATCAAAGATCTTGGTGACATTTTGACCAGTTTTGCTTGAAGTAAAGATTAGTGGTGCCCAAGGTGTAAATTTGAAATAATACGCAATTCTTGGCGCGAGCGCGTCGCGGGTGTAGGCATCTTTACCCTCAACGCTGTCCCATTTGCTGACCACGATAATAATGCCCTTGCCGGCGTCGTTAATTAGGCCGGCGATGCGCTGGTCGAGTTGGGTGTTGAGTTCGTTGGCGTCCATTAAGAGAAGACAAATATCAGCCTCGTCGATAGCCGCGAGAGTGCGGAGAACGGAGAATTTCTCAATGCCAACTTCCTGCTTGCCGGGCTTTCGCATACCTGCGGTATCGATAATTTCGATTTTTTGATTATTGAAGCGAATCTCCGTGCGGTTAACATCGCGCGTTGTGCCTGCTACATTGGCAACGATTGCCTGCTGTTTACCGGCCAAAGTGTTAAAGAGGTAAGATTTGCCGGCATTTGGGCGACCGACGAGTGCGACTTTGATGACATCTTCGTCGGATTTTTCTTCTTTAACTTTGGGGATGTTTTCTGAAATTTCGAAAAGCAAATCTTCCACGCCCGCGTTATGTTCGGCGGAAGTTCGAATGATCGTCTTGATGCCAAGGCGCTGGAATTCTTCGTTCGGTAGATTACCTTTGAGGTCGGTTTTGTTCAAGACTAAAATTACGGGCTTGCGAGATTTGAGGGCTTTTTTGGCGATGAGGCGATCTTCGTTAGAAAACGGCTTGGTGCTATCAAGAACCACGAGAATCAAGTCCGAAGCATCGACCGCATCTTGGATCTGCTCCTGAATTGTCGCCTCGAACTCATCATTTGGGTCTTTAAGTCCTGCCGTGTCAATCAGCCAGAAATTCTGTTTTCGATAAGTTACTTTGCCAAGAACGCTGTCGCGCGTCGTTCCGGCCTCGCGAGCCACAACGGCCTGCTGGGTTTTTAGCATACGATTAAAAAGCGAAGACTTTCCGACATTCGCCTGCCCGACAATCGCAACTTTAGGAAGATTTTTAGACATAACAAGATTTTAACATATTTTGGGCAGAAAATCAATTTTAGTTTGAAATATCAGTGTTAATGTGTTAAAATATATAAATCAAATTAGAAAGAGGTGATTGCTATGGCAATTGGGATTTTGGCTTATTTGAAGCACGTTTTTGGCAAAAAGAAAGGTAACGATCTTGCGTTTAGGCGAGAATTGGCGGATAGGATTGAGATGCTAACGATTATGCTAATCAAGCAAGACGAAGACACTTATCTGCCGATCAGGGAAACTCGCAAAATATTCAACGAAGATATTGAGATGTATCGCGGGTTGCTCGATGCGCTTAGTTGGTGCTTGGAATCTAAGAGTTTTAAAACTAACTCCGAGATTGAGCGGAGGCGCTTCTTGGACAAATCTGCTGAATTTCGCCGGACGCTTCAAAATATTATGCTCGAAGCTGGCTATCAGGAGAGTCGATTGCGCGATGAGGGTGAGATTTATCGGTATTCGTCAGGCGGATTCGCTCTGTATGCGGAGCGGCTACTATTTCTTAGCGATAATGTTGGCGACAATATGGTTGAACTTATTGTTGTGATGAGTAGATTTCTCGCCCGCATTCTTAGAGATAAAAATTTCGAAATTGAGGGTATAGTGCTCTCAAATATCGAACGGTCAACTTTCATATAAAAATAAATAGTCTCGAGAGTCGAGGCTATTTTCTTTAGGCTTTTTTAGTTTCGAAGAAATCTCCACTTTTCAGATCTTCTGGTAAGAAATAATTACCAAACTTCACGCGATGAAGCTCTTTTACTTCGTAGCCGACAGCGGAGAATGTGCGCCTGATCTGACGATTGCGCCCTTCGCTCATTGAGACGCGCCAGTGATTTCGAGAGTCGTCGAGCCGCTCGAGTCCAAGCTGTGAGCGCCCATCGGGTAGATTAATGCCGAAATCTGCAATCATCTGTTGGTGAAGTGGTTCGAGCGGTGCGTCGATTCTTATAAGATACTCTTTAAGTTTTTTGAACTTCGGATGCGTCATCTTGAAGGTAAAATCGCCATCGTTAGAAAGCAATAAAAGGCCGCTTGAATCTTTATCAAGGCGCCCAACTGGCTTAAGTGAATGGTACTTTTTTGGTAAAATTGCGTAGATCGTCTCATTGTCGCCCTGCTTTTTGCGAGAGCAAACGTAGCCACGTGGCTTATTGAATAGAAGGTAAATTTTAGCCGTGGAGTTAGAGATTATTTTGTCGCCAACTCGCACTTCATCCGTTTCTTCGACTCGGGCGCCAAGTTCTGCTTTTTTGGAGTTGATGTAAATTTTTCCATCGGAAATTAACTCATCTGCTTGTCGACGAGAAATTCCAAGCTGGAGCGCAAGAAATTTGTTAAGGCGATCGCTCATTTACGCCTCAAAATCGAGTCCGCCGAGCATTCTTTCAAGGTCGCTATTTAATGCTGCTTCTTGCTCTCGGTTATTATTGGGTAGAGGTGAAATTACTCTTTCTCCAGATTGTTGCTCGGGCTCCTCTTGTGCAAATCTTGCCCTTGGCGTCACATCCTGAAAATACGCTGGGTTGGGCTGAAGATTAGCTGGCGGCGCAATTGGCGCAGGTTGGGGAGTCCGTGGATCACTCAAGGGCTGTGGATTCTGCGTGGTTTGAACAGGATTAATAAACTCAAAGTGTTGACCTCGTGGTTGAGGTGCTGGCGCAGGATTTGGCTGAGGGATTGATGTTTGATGAGGTTGGAGCTGCGATTGAATTTCTGTCTCTCTTGGCTGAATTTGCGGTTGTTGTACTGCTGGTCGCTCGCTACTTAAGTTCGGCGCGGAAGTCCTGATTGGACTTGCAGCCTCATTGCTTCTTGGAATTTCTGGCTGAGGTGTCGGACGAAATACTGGCTCTGGCTGTTGCTGAATTTCTGCTTTTGGTGGTTGTGGAAGTTGTTGCCCGTTAGGAACATTTTGCGCTAAATTTTCGAAAGCTGGTGCTGGTTGAGGTTGAGGAATTGGCGCAGGTTGCGGAGCCTGTATAGGCTGAATATTTGCTGCAGGATTGGGTGCGATATTAGGCATTTCGAAATTTTGAGGTGCGCTAAAATCTGCCATAGGCGTTTCAATAGGAGTTTCTGCTGTAGGGTATTGTTTATTGGCGGTGCGTTGCTCAGGAGTTAAGTGTCCGTCTTCAAGCACGTCATGAACAGTCTTCACGACATCTTCAATGCCAACTTGAGACTTGACGAGATATCTGTCTGCACCAAGCGCTTCGCCTCGCTGGCGTTGTTCTTCGCTAGAAAGCGCTGTCATCATAATCACTTTGATTCCGCGAGTTTCCGTAGTCGATCGCAAAATATCTAACATATCAAAGCCGGATATTTTAGGCATCATCACATCGCTAATGATTAGATTTGGTCGCTCTTTGATCGCCATAGCCAAGGCTTCTTCACCATCTCCAGCGGAAACGATGTCGTAACCCTCCGCTAATAATCGCACGCCGTAGATTTCGCGCAAACTTTTGTCATCTTCTACCAATAAAATCTTTGTCATATTACTCCTATTATATAATTATTTTTGTCGAAAATCCATAGTTTTTATGCTTAATTCTGCCGATTTTGCTGCTGTTGACGCAAAATTTCCATCTGTTGAAGGTAGGCTTGGCGTGACGCCTCGATCTCCGCTAGAGTTGGCATCGGTCGGGCGGCTTGATACTGGCTTGTGACTGCTGGCTGTGGTGGCGCCTGAATCTGTTGTTGTGTCGGCTGATATTGATAATTTTGTTGAAGGTTTTGGTGCTGCGCCGGTGGGTAATTTTGTTGAACTATCTGCGGCTGCACAGCTTGATATTGCTGAGATAGCTGTACTTGCTGAGCCGCCAGCATCTGATTGTGTTGAGTTACGGGCTGTGTTGGGGCTTGCTGTGTAATCGGTGTCTCTTCGAAATTCAGATTCTGATCCTTAAATTCTCTACTTTCAATATTGATTTCGGCGGTAGAATTGACTAAATCAAAACCTTCGCCGAGGTTTTTAGCCTTCTCCTGAAACTCGGTTTTTTGTATTTCTCTTGCTCTAAAATTTTCTGCCTGTTCGCGAGTAATTCTTGGTAGCCTCAAGATAAAAACACTGCCCTTTTGCCACTCGCTCTCAACGCGCAAAGTTCCGCCAAGGCTCTCTGCTAATTTTCTCGACAAATAAAGCCCAAGCCCGGTGCCGCCGATTTCTCTGGTGGCAGAATTATCCACGCGGTAGAATTTTTGGAATAAATGTGGAATATCTTCTCTTGGAATGCCGATACCGCTGTCTTTGACGGAAATTTCAACAAAATCTCTCTCGCCAGTCACGCCAACAACCACATCGCCTGCTGGGGTGTATTTTATTGCGTTTTCGAACAGATTGTTAAGAATTTCGCGCAAATGATCCCTGTCTGAATGAATATAGAAAACCGGAGAAATTGTGTTGACGCCGGATTTGTTCTCGTCTAGGTCGAAGATGTATCGAAGTCCTTTGCTCTCAGCCTTAGCCCGAAGCCCATCCCAGACCTCGCGTGAAAACTCTACCGCGTCCAAAACTACCGGCTCGTTTTTTAGCCGCCCATCTTCTGCCTTAGTTATATCTAGTAGATCTTGAAAAAGTTGCCCCAAATGCTTGACATTCTCGTGGGCTTTTTCCAGATAAGATTTGGCGCGGGCGTCGATTGTAGCAGTAGCAGGATTAAGCGCCAAGCCAAGATAGCCCTCGATGCTCGCAACAGGGGTGCGCATCTCGTGGCTGGCTGTAGAAATAAATTCAGTTTGCTCGCGATTTTCTTGAATTTCTTTTGCGATATTGCGAAATACTACCACAAAGCGAGAGTTCTGCGCATCAATCGGGTTAATATGAAGAAAAATCGGTATGTTTTTACCGCCCTGTGTTTTTATAAAATATTCTCGAGAGGTGAGTGGAGTTGGATTGGCGATGAATTTTTTGATCGGATTTTCTTGAGGAAGAAGTTCTCTACCCTCGCTGTTGGTGAGTTTAATTACAGACTCAAAAGTCAGCCCAAAGGCATCCGCCTGTGACCACCCAGTCATATTTTGGGCGGCGGGGTTAATTGTTTCAATGTCGCCATTTTGTCCGATCGCAATCACGCCATCGTCAATAGCGTTCAAAATAGATTGACTATCACTTGATAGACTGGTTTTAATCTTTGGAGTGTTTTTCTTCTTAAATCCGAACATTGCCCAACCTTTATGCTACAATTTTAGCATAAGCTTCAATCATTTTCAATATATCTAAAAAAGAAAAAGCCTCGATATTTCGAAGCTTTTTCTTGGCTGGGAATGAGGGATTCGAACCCCCGATCATGGGACCAGAACCCACTGCCTTACCGCTTGGCTAATTCCCATTGCTCTACCATTTTAGCAAACTTTCCGCCCAAAATCAAGAAATTCTTTTGATTTTCTGCTCAAGATGTGATATAATCAGAGAGAATTGTTTTATTAAGTTTAACCGAAAGGAATAAAATGGCTAAACATAAAAGTTGGCACGGCGCAGACATCAAAAGAAAGCGCAAAATGCTTGAAAAAATCGCCAAGCGCCGCGAAGCAAAACGCCGTGAGCGAATCGCCGCAGCCTTAGCAGCAAAATAATTCGAAATTTATTTCGATAATAGAATCACTTCGAACTTCGGGGTGATTTTTGACATTTGTTCATTTTTATGATAAAATAATCAAATCTATCTTTTCTTGAAGTCTGAAATAGGATTTCAAAATAAATTTTGGAGGTGAAAGATGGAAGCACTTGTTAATTTTAAGGAAATCATTGAAAATATTCAGGCGCGCGTTGATGCGGGCGAGTTATATTTTTGCTTTCTTCATGATCTTGGTCTTGATCAGATTGGCGAAATCTGTAATCTAATCTCTGAGATGTCCAAGACTGATGACACGGTTCTGGATGTTGAGCCAGACGATGTTCTCGAAAAGCGTCTGGTTGCTCTTCTCTTTGATGAAGAAAAATTGGTGGCTTTTGTGACGCTTATGGCGCCATTCGAAAATGAACTCGGTATGCGTCTTGGTGAGGTTGGCACGATGTTTACCCTGCCAGAGTATCAAAAGCAAGGCTTTGCGACTTATCTCGTCCATAAGATTGACGAAGAAGCCGCACGATCAGAGGATATTGACGGCACTTACGCATTCCTGAACGGAAAATCTGATATGCCGTTTGTGCTTTGTGGATACTCCGCTATGATGAAAAATGGCTTTACTGATGATGAAGTTCTCGTGGCGGATTTCTTGCCTCATCAGGCGGAAGATCTTTGTCGAACAATCTGTAAGAATGAACTTCTTCTTTATAGAGATAAAGTTGAGGCGGGTATGGATCCAGATCCTGAAATGGAAGAAAAAATCCTCGCCTATTTCAAAGATCGAGAGCAAGAATTTTTGAATAAATTTTCAGAAATTAGCCAAAAATATTTCGAAGAGTGGTACAATGGCGATCGCTCCGAGAAGCAATGGCATATCCTGCTCGGGTCTGATTCTATATCTCGCCGACATATGGCGATTTATAGCGAAAATTCCTTCAATCGATTGCTTTGCTGCAATTTGGTTGTTGGTAAGATTTTCTAACATTTCGCTCCGATTTTGGAGCGATTTTTATTTTCTGAATTTTTGGTTGTTTTGAGACTAAATCTCGCGCAAAAAATCCTTACAAATTTGGTAGAAATCGGTAATTTTTTGTTTATAGATGAACTCGTTTTGGTGGTGTGCCTCTGAAAATTCGCCCGGCCCAAAGACGACGATTTCTGCGCCCAAACCATTGACGAAGAACGCCTGATCGGTTGCGCCGGGGCTGACGACGGCGGAATTATCGCCAAGATTTGCGACTTTCGTTAGGGTTTTTACCACCTTGGAATCGCTCGAAATCAAGCAAGATGGTGCAGGCTCGCTGTGATATTTCCATGAAAAATCAAACTCTTTTGCGAGCGAGTTGATAAAATTCTCGAAGTCGGCGTCGAGTTCCGGCGTAGTCCTTATGTCGCAAATCAGAGTCGCTTCGCCCGCAGTTTTGTTAGGGCTGGTCGAATCACCTGCGCTCAGACTTGTTGCGACGATACTCGGCGCGCCGAGAATTTGATTTGAATATTTCTCTTGAAGTTTTTGGTAAATATTGTCTAAATTTTTTGTGAATTTTGATGCTTTTGCCAAGGCTGATTTTTCAAAGTTGTCCTGCTGACTTGCGTGTCCGCTTATTCCCAAAAAATTAAATTCGACAAAGCGATTTCCGCGATGTCCGACTTCAATCTGTTGGTTACCTGTTGGCTCACTGATAAGACCATAGATTTCTTCATAATTTCGGCCTGATTTTTTGAGCCACTCAGCAAATTTGGCACTTCCCGAGCCATCGATTTCTTCGTTCGAAACAGCCACAAGCCAAAGGTCGAAATCCGCTCTTTCGCCATTTCCTGCCCAAAAGTCAATATCCGAGCAGAAACTCGCTGCGATTCCTGCTTTCATATCGCTTGCGCCAAGTCCAATTATTTTTTCATCTGTTTCTATTGCTTGCCAAGGAGAATTTTGCCAGCCTGAGAGATCACCACTCGCAACTGTATCGATATGACCAGTCAAGATCACCGCGCGCTTCGAACTTTTAGATTTTTCATTTCGAAACACACCAGCCACAAAATCTGCCGTCCGCTTAACTTCTGCTCCGTTTTTACTCAAAAATCGCTCCAAAAATTCCAAAATTTGCGCTTCGTTGCCAGATACGCTGGGGATTTCTATCAATTTTTTAGTGAGATCAAGTGAATTTTCCATAATTATATTATACGCTTTTATTTTCGAAATTCAAAATCCGCCCAAAAATCTGGAAATTCCGCACTAAATAAAGTATAATTTTAGTATGAAGCAGATCCGTTCAATTATCATTCGCAATTTTATTTCACCAATATCAATCGCAATATTTTTGCTGGCGATAGGACTTTTGGCTCTTGGCGAAGACCGTGATGCGTGGTTTATATCTGTTGTAATTTTAATAAATTCCGCAATTGGGTCAATCCAAGAAATCCGCGCATATTTAACTTTGAAAAAAATTGAACTGATGAGCCAGCCGCGAGCGAGACTTTTGAAAGAAGATGGCTCGAGTGAAGAGATCTTATTTTCCAACTTAAAATCTGGCGACAAAATCCTGCTCCAAAATGGTGATGAAGTCCCTGCCGATGCGAAAATTATCACCTCTAATGGTCTTGAGATTAACGAGTCTATGCTTACTGGAGAGTCGATTCCAATCACCAAGTCTGCTGGCGAAAAAGTTCTTGCTTCCGCGATAGTAGTTGCTGGTGATGCCGTTGCGGAAGTCTTGGCTGTCGGTGATGCTACTGAATCCGGCCAAATGACCGCTCGTCTCAAGTCATACAAGCCACAACTTACTCCAATCCAAAAAAACATCCAGCGTCTGATCACTTATCTTACTTATTTTGCGATTTTTTTGGCGATTGTTGTGATTTTTCGCTATAAATTCTTGGGTCAGACAGATGTTGTAATCTTAAAAACTATCACTTCTGCCGTTGTCGTATTGGTGCCGGAGGGATTGCTTCTTGCCAGTTCGCTCTTCTTTGCGTATGGTTCTCTTAAACTTCTTCAAGCCAAAGTCTTGCCGCAAAAAATTTCCGCTATCGAAGATATGGCGCTTCTCGAAGTCTTGGCTACCGACAAGACCGGCACACTGACTTCACCTGAGATTGAGTTTAATGATTTTGAAATTTTGGATAAAGATCTCGATGAGGCGAGCCTTGGTGCGATTTTGACCGCGCTAAACTCGCAAAGTAAGGATAAAAATGCCACTGCGCGAGCGATTTTGAAGCAGTTTTCTGAAGATTCGAAAAAATCTTCTCAGGTCAAAATTTCTGATTTTGTGCCCTTTTCTTCATCTCGAAAATTGAGCGCTGCCACTTTAACTATAAACAAAAAATCTCAAAGCGTCGTTTTTGGCGCGCCAGAATTTATTTTGCGAAATTTTGCCGATTCGAAACTCGCCGAGCAGACTTCGAAGCGCATCGAAACGCTCGCGTCCAAGGGGTTGCGCGTACTTCTTCTCGCTGAATTTGCCGAAAAACCCTCGAACAAAAAGTTGGAGAATCTGATCGATTCTGGCGCAAAGTTCCGCCCACTGGCAATCGTGACGCTCAAAAATTCCTTGCGCGAAAACGTCCGCGAGACGGTTGACTTTCTTCAAAATCGTGGTGTAAGTATCCGTGTGATTTCGGGCGATAATCCGCTGACCGTGAGCCATATTGCGGCGGAAGCTGGCGTCAAAAACGCGGAAAAATTCATCACCGGCGCGGAACTTGCGGAATTTTCTGAGCAGGATTTTGAAGCAGCGGTTCTTGAAAATTCGATTTTTGCGCGCGTACTTCCAGATCAAAAAGAAAAAATCATCGGCATATTTCAAAAAAATCAACTTTATACCGGTATGATTGGTGACGGTGTTAATGATGCGTTGGCGATCAAGAAGGCTGATCTCGGGATTTCTATGTTTGACGCGGCTCCAGCGACTCGGCGCGTGGCGGATCTTGTGTTGATGGACAATAGTTTTACTTCCTTGCCGAGCGGGGTTAAAATTGGTAATCGGATTATGCTTTCCATCGAAATGATAGCGATTTTGTTCTTCCATAAAATTATTTTTGGCACGACGATTTTATTCATTACGATGATTTTGGGTTTGAACTATCCATTTTTGCCGCGACATATCACTTATATGAATTTTATTCTTGTGACGATGCCAACGATTCTTGTGACACTGTTTCCTCCGCTCCCAACGCGCAAGATTAGCCCCAAGGATTTTTGGCGAGATACTCTTGGGAATGTTGCGCCGATTGCCGTGCTGACGGGCGTGGATATTTCCGTGATCTATGTTGGGCTGATTTTGCCGTTTAATGCTGATTTTATTAATTTTGAAACTTTCCGCGGCTTGGTTGAATACTTCGACGCGCCTTTGATTGAGATTTTGCCCAAGAGTAATTTTGAACTTCGTGGAATTTTGGCCACTGTTGTGATTTCTACGGCGTATTTTGGTTTTCTTGTGGCGATTTTGGGTGAAAAAATGCTTCACTCGCGCACTGTTCGCAATACTCGTATCCGTCGATTGTTGTATCTCGCGGGAACGATTGTGTTTACTGGTGCGATTTTTGGCAATCGGTTCCTTCGAGATTTTTTCGAATTTAACTTGCCGAGCGGTAAAAAAATCTGGTTCGTTCTTGGCGTGATAATTTTAGCGTCCATTATTCAAATACGCTTGATGCGCCGTAAGCGTGATAAGTAATTTCGAAGAATAAAAAAGCCACCCGAGTGGGTGGTTTTTGTTAAAGTTCAATGAGCTTAGTCTTTGAGTAATATTTTTTCTTGGCTCTATCGACCTCTTCTTTAAGAAAATTCTCTACTTTATAAATTAGCTCATCATGTAAAATCGGGGCGTAATTGTAGCTATCTTCATCATATGATGTTCTTATTGCGTATGAATGTATTTCGAAATATATATTTGCTAAGAGATATATTCCGAAACGCTTTTTCTCTCGTAAATTAACTTCAACTCCGCGAGATCCGAGAGTGTATGTTATTGTAAAATCTGTATCTTTTTTACCGGAGCCATAAAACACAATTTTATTTTCAGAATATTGCTCAGTAATATTTTCGCTTATTAGATATTTAGCTAACCTTCGCACTGCGTTAAGTGATAGTATGAAGACATACTCTATCATATAAAAGTCCTTCTTTCTTTTAGAATAAATATATTTTACCACTTTTCCGAACAAAAATCAACCCCGCCCTTTTTCGAGCGAGGTTTTTGATTTTTTCTTCGAACTACTTTTCGAACTTCTTTATCTTATTCGAAAAGAATTTGTGAACTTCGACCAATATTATTGGAGCAATAAATGCCAGTAGGCTCACGCTAAGTAAATCTTCAATCTTAACCGGTGAAACGTGGAGAAATTGCGCGAGCGGAGTGAAAATCGCAAGAAGTTGAAGGATGATCGCGACAGCCATTCCAACCCAAAATGCGGGATTGAAGGCGCGAGACCCTTTGGTAAAGATTGACTTATCTAAGTTGCGCGCATTGATTGCGTTGGCCCACTGCATAACAACCAAAAGTGTAAATGTAAGTGTGCGAGCAGTATCTACCCCAGAGGTCTGAGCATAGTAATTGTAGGTCGAAATCGCCATTATAGCCATTAATATCGCAACCCAGATCATCCGCAATGCGTGAGATTTTTTAAGAATTGGCGCGTCAGGAGCGGATGGTTTTTGCTTCATAATATCTCCCGTAGCAGGCTCAAGTCCGATAGGGATGATCAAGGCGGAGTCAGTGACTAAGTTGATCCACAAAATCTGAACCGGCACAAGCGGTAGTGGAATACCCAAAATCAGTGCGCCGATCATTGTCAAAGCCTCGCCGGCGTTGGTGGCGAGAGCATAGAAGAGCATTTTTGAAATATTGGAAACAATTATCCTGCCCTCTTTCATCGCGGTGACGATTGACTTAAAGTTATCATCAAGAAGTACAATATCGCCCGCATCTTTGGCGATCTCACTACCTGAGCCCATAGCGAAGCCGACATTAGCGCCGGCCAGCGCAGGAACATCATTTACGCCGTCACCTGTCATTGCGGTGATTTGGGATTCTTCAAGCACTTTAAGAATCTTGAGTTTAGTTTCTGGGGTGATTCGAGCAAAGACTAGAGATTTTTCTACTGCTGATTTAAGTTCTTTATCGTTCAAATTATTTATACGGCTTGCATCAAAAATTTGTTCACGGCTGTCGGCTAAGCCTAATTTGGTGGCAATATGGAAGGCTGTTTCTGGGTGGTCGCCGGTGATCATCCGCACGGATACGCCCGCCGCCCGCGCTTGCTTGATGGCGGCTGCGCTGGTTTTTCGCAAAATATCAGCCACGGCGATTATCCCAGAAAATTCCCACTTTTCGCTTGGAGAAACTTCGCTCAGATCGGTGATTTCTTTCGAAAAATCTTTCTTAACAATGGCGAGAACTCGAAACCCGTTAGAGGTGAAGTGTGCGATTTTTTCAAGCACGATTTTTTTGTCTTTTGTTGGCAAATTAGAATTTTCAAGCAGTTTTTCTGGCGCGCCTTTAGCATAAAGCGTAAAGTCTTTCCCTGTGTGAAACAGATTGCCACTCAATGCTAAATCTTGGTTGAATCCAAAAGCGTGGAGTGGCTTGGTTTCCGCCAGACTAACACCTTTAAGGCGCGAAAATTCTTCCATCGCCGTGTCGAGCGGATCGTGGGTTTTGGCGGAATTATTCTTGGAACGGAAGATATTTTCGAAGAAATTTTGCTCGTCTTCGAAGGTGAAGAACTGCTGAATTGTGAGTTTATTCTCTGTCAAAGTTCCAGTTTTGTCAGTGGCGATTGTAGTGATAACGCCGACGGTTTCAATTGCGCGGAGATTGCGAACGAGCGCTTTTTGGCGCGCCATTCGTCGCATTCCAAGTGCGAGAATAATGGAAATTGCGATTGGTAAGCCTTCTGGTACAACCGAAACGCTGAGACTCATCACAAATTTTAGGCTTTCGAGTAAATCCATCCCGCGGTAAAGGCTAAGCCAAAATGCGAAAACCGCCATAGCGATCGTGGCAAGAATAATTTTTTTGACCAAGTTGTTGACCTTTTTTTGAACGGGGCTTTCGCTGGAGATTTCTGAAGAAAGTTTGGCGAGTTTACCGAATTCTGTCCTCTCGCCAGTCGCCGTCACGACTGCCACCAAGTTGCCAGAAATCACAAACGCGCCAGAAAACAACATATTGATTTGCTGGTAGGCCTCAAGATTTTTGCTGTCCAAGGCGTCGGCGGTTTTGGAGATTGGCAAAGATTCGCCCGTGAGCAAACTCTCGTTGACACGCACGGAGTTGGCGCTCAAAATCCGCGCATCGGCGGGGACTTTGTCTCCTTCTTTTAGGTTCAAAATGTCGCCTGGCACGAGTTCTGTCTGGCTGATTTGTATGACTTTTCCGTCGCGGACAACTTCGACAATTTGCTCGCTGGTTTTTCTAAGTTCACGCAGGATTTTTTCTGTGGAATATTCTTGAATGTAAGAAATTGCCGCATTAACGCCAACAATCGCAAAGATAATGATTGCGTCCAGCGTGTCGCCGTGAAAGACAGAAACCACGCCGGCAAAAATCAACACCAACATAAAAATGTCGAGAAGCGGCTCGAGAATCTTCTTCCAGATTGGCTTGCCGGCGACTTTAATTTCATTCAATCCAAATTGCTTTTGTCGAGATTGAACTTCCTTTTTCGAAAGCCCCTGCTCGCTGGAGTTAAGTTTTTTAAGCGTTTCTTCTACGGAAAAATTATAAAAATCCATATCTATATTTTAACATAAGCGAGAATTTTTGGCAAAAAGAAGCCACCCGGGTGGGTGGTTTTGGGTTAGAGTTCAGCCTCCTCGTTTCCCGAATGGAATGAGGTCATAGCCTTCTCGACCTTCACTTCTATAAATCTTTTGGCGCGATCTGAAATAGATTCATTTATGTATCTGTACTTACTGTATAAGGGTTCATCGTATTCGACAGCAAGCGAATTATCGATCAACTCGAATGTTATTCCTGCAATAACAGTGCCTCCGCCGCTGGTATCGTGCATTGCGTAAAGTTTGATTTTCGAAGTGGTTTTATCGAAATACATTCGAATTCCGAAAAATCCCCCGTCAGGGTGATAGAATGATATTGTATTTTCGTCATCCTGCGACTCCTCGATGGCAGACCCTCCGGCTATTAAATCCTTAGCTAGCTCCCTTGCTAGGTTTTCGGAAAATGAAAGCGAAAGTGAAAATGTGAAACTCTTATCCATATAAGGTCCTTCTTTCTTTTAAGATAAATACATTATATCATTTTTTCGGTAAAAAGTCAACCCTGCCCTTTTTGAGCGAGGTATTTTAAATCAACAATTCAATAATAATTCAATAATCAAAACTCCGATTATGAAAAATATTGATTCTATAACTATGCTTTTTTGTATATTTTTAAATAAGATGTTGCCGGAATATATAGCACAAAATAGACTAATATATAGAAAAATTATGGCATATAGATTCCAGAACGGCATTACTCTGTATGTAAAATACAAAAGCAAAGATTGTACAGTAAATGTTGCGAAGAACAAGAGTGGCGCAGGATCTTTTTCTGCGCGAGAGCGACGAGAATATTGACTCATCGAGATCACCTCCAAAAATATTTTTCAGTATCTTATTATAGCAATGGTGCAATAAAAAATCAACCCCGCCATTTTCAAGCGGGATTTTGATTTTCGAAAGGAATTTTGAACTATTTTTTAACAAAAAGTGATTTTGGATTGACGATTTTGCCGTATGAGAGTGTGCCGTGCTGGAAAATTTTGACCGCCAGCCAGATTGCTAACGCGCCAAAAACCACCAGAAGCCCAATTCCAATCATTGCTTCGCTTTCGGGTAAAGTACCGAGCGTATTTCTGAGGAGAAGCGCTATTGGCGAAGTTGGCGGGAAGTAAGTCAACGCATCAACTACAATTGTTTTTTCTGCGCTGAAGAACATCGGCATCACAAAGAACGGTGCCATCAAAAGCAGAACGATAAAGCCAAAATAATTGGAGGCTTCTTGTGCGGTTGGCATTGCAGCGCCGAGCGCAATAACAAATCCAATAGTCATCGCAAGTCCGAAAATCAGAATCAGCGCACTCTTGAAGATCGTCCAAGTGTCAAAATTGACATTGCTGAAAATTCCGCCCACATCAGGGAGTCCCAGCACCTCACGGAAGTTGAGCGCGATCAGGATTGGTACGAGTAGTGTCAAAATCTGTATTACGCCCAAGATTGCGATTGAGATAATTTTTCCCAAAATCAATGTTCTAGCGGAGATGCTTGTCAAGATCATCTCTGTTACTCGGTTTTCTTTTTCTTCGGTGACGCTTGTGAGCATTCTGTTAGACAAAAATACCACTATGAAGTAGAACACCACCAAGAATATTGCTGGCGCGACCATTTCGCGGAGTGGATTGTATTCTTCGCCATCACGGAAAAGTTTGTCTTCTACCGAGATTGCATCATTTACGGCTGCGAGTTTATTCTTGTCGATTGTCTCGATTGAAGAATTTTTCAAAAGCGATTTAATTACAGCAGAATATTTTCCGTTCTCGTTGAAATTTTTATATTTTCCGTAAACTTGGACTTTTTCTTCGCCCAAATTTTTAGGCACGAAGTAAAACGCGTCCAAATCGCCCTTTTTGACCTTTTCGATGGAAGAATTTTTATCTTGAGAGATTTTTCCGCCAACGCTCTCGATAACTTGTGGCGCCAAGATTGAACTTTCATCACGGATTTCGAAGGAGAATTTTTCTTTAGCGAGTTTCTCGGCGGACTCTGCGGCTTGCTTGCCGGATATATTGCCTAGCCAGAAAAATACGCCATAAAACGCTGGAATCATCAAAATTCCTAGCCAAAAAGTTGGTTTTTTGAGCGTGCGACCAACTTCAAACTTGATGACTGTGCCGAGATTAAACATTTTTTGCCTCCGTTTCAGAATTCTGATCGCCATAAATCTTCAAGAAAATCTCATTCAAAGTTGATTTTTGGACATTAAAATTGGTAATTGTCAAATTTTCGAAGTTTGCGAGTTCCTGTAGAATTTCGCGTGGGCTTGCCACTGGCTTAATTTCAGCGTAATTTGCTTCTTTTTTGATAATTTCGAAGAGTTTGGATTCTGGAAGATCGCCAGAGAATTCCAAGATTATGCGATTTTCGCCGTATTTGTCGCGGATCTGGTCGATCGTGCCGTAAGCTTCGGCTTTGCCGTTTTTGAGCAAAATCGCTCGCTGGCAAAGTTTTTCAACTTCTTCCATCTGGTGAGTGACCATCACGACAGTAGCGCCACGGGCGTTTTCTTCCTTGATAATTTCCATCAAGAGTTCACGGTTGACAGGGTCAAAGCCTTTTGTTGGCTCATCAAGAATCAGCAAATCAGGCTCGCCAATAATAGTGATTCCGAGTTGGATTTTTTGCTGTTGACCGCCAGAGAGTTTTTCAATTTTGAGATCTTTTTTATCTAAAAGGCCTACACGCTCCAAGAATTTATGAGAAAATTCCAGCGCTTCTTTTTTAGAAAGTCCTTTTAATCGAGCAAAATAAACCATCACATCGATGACTTTTTCTTTTTTATAGAGCCCTCGCTCCTCTGGCAAATAGCCAATTTTGTGCGATTTTTCTGGGCTAAACTTCTCGCCGTTTAATAGAAGTTGTCCGCTGTCGGGTGTGTAGATTCCGAGCAATGCGCGAATTGTGGTGGTCTTTCCGCTTCCGTTAGAGCCTAAGAAGCCAAAGATCTCGCCCTTTTTTACTTCAAAATTCAATCCATCGATGATCTTTTTTGAACCAAAAGACAGATTAAAATCTCTGATCTCAATGATATTTTCTTTCATAACTCCATTTTATCACGAAATCTCAAAAAAAAAAAAAAAACGATTTTGCTTATTTTGTAATAAAATCCGCCGCCCGCTCTCGGTCATAATATTTTTCGAGAAAATCTTTTTTATACTCAAAGAAGTTACCGTTTTCAAGACTTTCTCGGATTTTATCGACAGTATTGATTACAAAATACTCATTGTGAATCGAAGCCAAAGTGCTTGCCAGAATTTCATCGGCACGGAAAAGATGGTTGATGTAAGCCTTGGTGAAGTTCTGGCAAGTATAGCATCCGCAATCCGCGTCAATCGGCGTAAAGTCCTCTTTGAACTTGGCGTTAGAAATGTTAATCCTCCCACTATAAGTAAAGAGAGCGCCGTTTCGGGCCTGACGAGTTGGTGCTACGCAATCAAAAGTATCGATACCATACTCAACGCCCAAAAATAAATCCGCAGGTTGCGCGCCCATCCCGAGTAGGTGTCGTGGTTTATTCTCTGGCAAAGTTGTATTGACCCAAGTTAAAACTTCTGGAATTTCTTCTGGTTGAAAAATTCCGCCAATACCATAGCCCTCAAAGTCTTTCGACCCCAAAAATTCTGCTGATTCTTTTCGAAAATCTTCTTCTCGCGCACCCTGAACTACGGCAAAAAGCGCCTGAAGCGGCTCGCCTTTTTTCAGATGCTCGCGGTTAAGTTGATCGTGCCGCGTTAAGCATCGCTCCGCCCAAGCGTGAGTTTTGTCTAATGCGGATTTGATCTGCTCTCGCCCCGCAAGAGGTGAGGTCAACTCATCAAACGCCATATGGATGTCGGCGCCAATTTTGTGTTGAAGTTCCATCGAGATTTCGGGCGACATAAAAATCTTCTCGCCAGAAATGTGTGACTTGAACCAAACGCCATCTTCGCCAACTTTGGCCAATTGCTCGGCAGAATGCTTAGCCAATTTCGAAGAGCCCTTTTCTGTATGCGAAGTTGCGTCGATGCCTTTTTTGTAGGCCATTCCCAGTGAAAACACCTGAAATCCACCGCTGTCCGTAAAAGTCGGTGCCGGCCAATTCATAAATTTATGGATTCCGCCGGCTCGTGCCAAAATATCCGCTCCTGGTCGAAGCATCAAATGATATGTATTAGCCAAAACTGCCTGCGCGCCCGTGCTTCTGATCTGTTCAGGAGTGAGCGCCTTGACAGTAGCGTTGGTTCCGCCTGCGATGTAAGCGGGTGTTTTTATCTCGCCGTGTGGAGTTTTGATGATTCCGGTTCTTGCGAGGGTTCCGTCAAGGCGAGTTTTAATTTCGAAGTTGATTGCTTTCATTTTGTCCTCAGATGATTTTTTTGTAAGAAATTCGCTTAAAAGTCCGCCAAGTGCCCACGCTATCGGCGTTAAAACAGCGCAATTCGCCATCTTTAATTTCTGCGATTTCGACCAATGCTGGGTTGTATGGGACGCGCGTTTTGTAATATCGAAGTTCCTCATCAGAAATATGATGTCGCGATGGGAAAATCTCTAAAAATTGAAGTCTTGCCCGCTCGGAAAAATACTTTTTTTGACCATTTGGCGGAAAGATTTTGGCAGATTTTATGTTCATTTTGGATAAGAATTTTTGAATATCGCCGAGCGTCAGCCGAGATTCGCCAGAGATAAATGCATAAAGTTTGCCTTTTTCTGCGCGAAAAATAGTCGCTTCAGCAGAATAACTTACTGCCATATCGCGCGCCAAGACTTCATCGAATTTTAACTTAACTTCGAAGTGTTTTTGGATAAATTCTTCAAGATTTTTATCTGAGTAGGTTGATTTCATGAAATTATTTTACCACAAATTGGGCAAAAAATAAACACGCGTGTTATAATATTTATATGAGTTTTGACTTTGATGAATTTGCCGACCTCTTGGACCAGCCGAGCGAGAAGGTAGAAAATCTCGTGCCACTTTTTACGGTTTCCGGATTTGTTGAAACGGCTAATCAGATTTTCGAAACGGCCGCACCTTTGGTGATGATTGAGGGTGAAGTTTCGAGTTTCAAGATTAATCAAGGTAAATATGTTTTCTTTGACCTTAAAGATAAAAAATCAACGCTGCCCTGTTTTATGATGCTTTATCAGATGAGATTGCCGCTTGAAGATGGTATGCGTGTGGTTGCGACGGTTCGCCCCAAGATTACTGATTGGGGCAAATTCAGTCTGACCGTTGTTGAGATCAAGCCGCAAGGAGAAGGTGAACTCAAGAAGAGTTTTGAGATTTTGAAGAAGAAACTTGAAGCAGAGGGCCTTTTTGATCAAAGCAAAAAACAGTCTATCCCTGTTGGGTCTAAAAATATCGCCGTGATTTCAAGCACACAGGCGGCTGGATATGCTGATTTTATTAAAATTTTGAATCAGCGTTGGGGAGGAGCGCGCGTGCGAGTTGCTCATACGCAAGTTCAAGGAGCGAGCGCCGCTAACCAGATCGCCAGCGCTATTGAGTATTTTAACAATCTTGATGATAAGCCTGAAGTTATTGCGGTAATTCGTGGCGGTGGATCGGCGGAAGATTTGGCGAGTTTTAATGAAGAAGTTCTGGTGCACGCGATTTTTAATTCCAAGATTCCGATAATTACTGGTATTGGTCACGAGATTGATGATAGTTTGGCTGACTTGGCGGCTGATTTGGCGGCTGCTACTCCGAGTCATGTGGCGCAAATTCTTACTCCAGATAGGATGGCTGAGATTGAGATTATTCGTTCTCGAATTATCCGAGCTGGTGATTCTATCGTTTCGAAAATTGGCTTGGAAATTTCCAATATTGCAGAAAAGCGCGAGAGTTTAATGACTGTGATTTCGGAAAGTATCGCAGATGTGCGAGCGGAAATTTCTTCCAAGAGGCGATTGCTGGAAAATCTCAATCCAGAATCAGTTTTGAAAAAAGGCTATGCGATAGTGAGAGGCGTTTTATCAGAAAAACAAGAAATTGAGATTGAGTTGTTTCAAAAAATAATTAAAGCGGAGGTAAAAAATGTCAGAGAAAAATAATATAGAAAATCAAATTGCGGAGATCGATGAGATTTTGCGCCAGATTGAAAATGGCGAGATATCTTTGAGCGATGTGAGTGGTAAGTATCGCGAGGCTCTGGAAAAATTCTCCAAAATTGAGAATGAACTATCTAAGATAGAGAATGAGATTGAAGTCCTCACGCAAGACTTTTCAAAATAAAATCGCCCCGCAGGGCGATTTTTAATTATATTTGACTGTCTGGATAAGTTTATCAAAGTCTGCGCGGAATATGTCTGCGTCTGTTCGCATCATCAAGGTCTTATCGTTGACCTTGAAGAAGTATGCGACACCACGAATCCGATCATCTTTGTTGGAGTGTGGGAATAATCCTTCAAGTTTGGTTGCGTTTTGGCCATTAGCGATTGTGTTGGTTGATGACAATTCGCCCTTTTCGATGGTCTTTTGATATTCCTCTAAGACTTTGTCTAGTGGAAGATTATAGATTGCCACACGGAGTGCAAATCGCTGTTGAGTCTTTGAGTCTCGGGGTACGAATGGGACTACTTTTGGATGAAGATAGGCTGTGTAATGCTTTCCGCCAGCTCCATCTGTGTCAACATATGCGCTCCAAGTTTTTGGGAACATAAAACGGACTTTACCCAAATCCTCTGGCGCGTTAAACTCGGTATTTGGCTCTTTTTCTCGCTCAGCGTATTTTTTCTCTTGAAGTTCACCCTCTTCCTTTTTAGCCTTAGCAACTTCTAGTGCAACCTTATTATCTACGCCATTCTTCTCTTGAGAGTACTGCAAGTATGACCAAACGCCAAACGCACCCATACCAACAAGTGCGACAGTTAATAAGATAATTACAATCGTGGAGCCCTCTACGGCACCGTTCTTAAAATTCTTTTTCATAAGCCTATTATACTTGTGTTTATCTAAAATTTCAAGACTTTAGTCCAAGATTATTCGAGATTTGTTTAGTGAAAATGTTCCGTTTGAATTTTTAGCAACTGAAAACAAAAACTTATCATTGGCGGATATTGAGGATTTGAAGTTCTCCGATTCCACAACCACTCTTTTGTTTGACCCATCAAAGTCTTCCCAGATTATTTTTCCGTTTTCGATGCTATAAAGTATAAAGTTGTCCACCCAGTATTTTTTACTGCTTGTTAGATTGTAAGATTTTATGGTTTCGAGATCGATGATCTGATTTTTTTCAGGAGATGAAAGAAGAATCATTCGATTTTCCTGATTGAGTTCTATATTGCTGGGTGTGAATTTTAAAGTAAAAGTCTTGTAAATTTTTGGCGAATACGCGCCTCGCCAGTCACTTCCCTTATAGATTGTTAGTATATTGTCAGTTAAGATATGGACGTAATTTTCATTGTAATAGCGCCCCATTTCTATTTTGGGCGTATGAGTAATTGATTTCTTGATAGTAGTTTTTTTGCCATTTTTATCAAGGACTTCGACTGTAAAATCACCATCTTTTATTTTTCTCGAAACTAAAATTGAATCGTTATTGTGGATTTTAAGATCAAGAACGCCAGTTGTTATGTTGGCTGATACTGTAGAATTATCGAGGTTTATTTCTCGAAGGTCGCCAGAAATAGTTGAATAAAGCCTTGTAAAATCTCGATTTGCTGGTGTGATATTTTCGAAGTTAAGATGAAAAATCTCTGTTAGATTGGTTGATTTTTCTGGATTTTGTGTGTCTATGATGAGATTTTGTGTTTCTTTACCCTTTTTCCATTGAGCTAAGATTCGTGAGCCATTTTCGCTGATTTTTTTGAAAGATATTGTTGAAATAACTTGTTGCTTTTGAGTCTCGATTTCCGGATTGTCTTCTATATTAAAGATAGAATCGGGCAAGATAATTTCAGTTAATTGTTGGTTTTCTTCTTCCAAATTTATTTTGTATATCTTAAACGATCCGCCATTTTGGGCGACAATGATGCTCCATTTTTTGTCTGCGGAAAATATAATATCTTGAATTTTTTCAAAGTTGAAGAATTTTTTTGAAGTTAGTTTTTCTGGCAGAAGTCTCGCGTAGTTAAGCCATAAAATCTTACCAGCGTCAACCTGTGCAGTTCTCCTCCATGTGGTATAGTCTTTCTTTGATATTTCGAAATTGTAGACATTAGGGTCGAGTTGACGCTTGGTGTTAGTTGTGTCATTGATTTGCGTGCCATTTATCTTGACATTAGCGTTATTTGGTGTGGAAATAAATTGAACTAGCCCCGTCTGATGAGGATTGCCTTTGGGTGTTATTGTCCAACCTTGTGTTAAAAATACAGCAACAAAAACAACAGATAAGACGAAGATGATCGCCAAGATATTTTTAGAAATATTTATCACCGCTTGACGGCGTTTATTTTCAAAAATCATTGACATAATTATAACCCTTTTTATTGAAAAAATCAAGCGGATTTCAGTTGGAGAACGATTAAATTCTCGATGTGTGGTGTGCGTGGGAAGAAGTTGTAGCCACGAGCATAAATGATCTCGTATTTTTCGCTTAAAATTGCCACATCGCGGGCTTGAGTCGTCGGGTTGCAACTGAGATAGATGACTCTCTCTGGCTGTGTTTGGAGAATTTTGGCGCAGACTTTTTTGTCCATACCTGCGCGCGGAGGATCAACGATTAGATTAGCGCCAGTTTGGATAAAGTCGAGCGCATTCTCGCTTGGAGCCAGGATCGCTTGGGCGGAAGTTTCTCGCCCTAAAACTGCGATGTTTCTGCGCATTTCTGCCACAGCTGATTGATTGATTTCTACCATTGTGAGTGCATTTTTGCCGATAGTTAGCCCGATTGAGCCAACCCCAGAATAGAGATCGACGGTTGGTTTTTTGCTATCAAGAAATCGCTCCATATCGCGTAGACTCTGCTCGTAAACTGGTAGATTTATCTGGAAAAAACTCTCGGTTGCATAATTAAAATCAACGCCCAGAACGCTGTCGGTAAGATTTTTTTCGCCACTAGCTTGGAGGATTTTGGTAATGACGCTGGCTGGAGATTTTGGATTGGAGAAAATTATTTCAAAGGATTTGAAATTTAATTTTAGTAGTTCTTCATCTGTAAAAATCGGAAAATCCTCTTGTTTTACATAAAGTTGCGCAGCAATTTGATTGTGCTGATTGGCTCGAATAAGTAGTGTTTTTAGATCTCGGCTCGAAGTCTTCCGCGCGCGTAAGATTTCAAGGACTTTTTGCCCTGCTTCGTTGATTTCTGGTTGCGTAAGACTTGTACCGAACACTGGAATTTTGCCTTTGCTTCCACGCTTGAAAAATGCCAGATTTAACTCGCCGTCATCACTGTCTTCGTATTTTTCGAACCAAAAAGAAAATTCTACCTTGTTGCGATACTCAAAAATCTTGCCGTCTGAATAAAATTGATCCAAGTTGGAGAGATCGATTTTCTCTTGTCGAAAACTCTCCAAAATCAATTCTTGCTTAGTTTTTTGCTCAAAATCAAAGTCGAAAATCTGCCACGGACTGGTCGAAAGATAACTTTCTGGATCGCGCGGAGTAATCCTCTGGGGCGAACTTTCTAAGATTTCAACCGCAAAGCCCTCGCAGAATGACGATTTATTTTTGGTGATTTGAATTTTAGCCGTTTCTCCCGGTAAAACGCCCCACGCAAATATCTTTTTACCGCTGTCAAGCGTGCCAAGCGCTTGACCACCAGGGGTGATTTTGTCGAATTTTGCAGTTTCGAATTTAATTTTTCTCGCCATAATTTCTATATTTTACCATTTTTCTGCTGATTTTTCCAGATTTCTAGCCACTCTTCACCCACGAGTTGGCTTGGCGTGCGCGTGCGGAACTTTCTGCCGCAGTTGTTGAGATAAAAGTTCTTGTTGGCAAACATTCGGTCAATGAAATCACAAAAATCGCCAATTTCTTGCCTTGCGATCAGCGGAACTTCTCGCCTTTTCATCTCAAAAAACACTGTTTCGACTGCAGGCGGCGGTGTAAAATCAGTTTTTCGAAGCGGCTTTTTGATTTTTGCCTCAAAGAATGGAAAAATCTTGGCGCCCAGCGCAGAAGTAAAATGCTGGTTGCTTGAAATTAGTTTTTTAGCAAATTGCTTTTGAAGAATTAAATAAGCCGATTTGGGCGGATTGCCAGAAAAGACTAACTTTTGAATAATTTCCGAACTCAAATGGAACGGAATGTTGGCACAAACCTTATAATCCTTTGGTAATTTGTTGAGATTGAAGTGTAGAAAATCAGCATTTAGGATTTCTACATTTTTTAAATCTCGAGTGTTTTGCTTTAATTTTTGGAATGTTGAGCGGTCGAATTCAATCGCTAAAACTTGAGCCGATTTCTTGCTCAAAGCATAAGTTATAACACCACTTCCTGCGCCAATGTCAAGAGTAAAGTCACGCTTTCTGATGTTGGTGTGGCCAACGAGCATTAGCGCAATTTTGGGTGAACGCAGGAAGTTTTGCGATATGCGGTGATTTCGAGCCATTTACTCGTATCTCAACGCCTCGATTGGGTCTTTTTTGCTTGCTGATCGGGCTGGAAGACTTCCCGCCAAAAAGGCAATAATCATCACGATTATAGTGATTTGAATTGAACTTTGAAGAGAAAATTCAGTTAAGTTAAAGCCTTCAAGACCTTTCAAGAAGTTCTCCGCGGCAAATTTGTTGAGCGAATTTCCTGCTCCAATAGCCGCCAAAATCCCCAAGATTGATCCAAGTACACCAATTAGTATCGCTTCAAAACTAAACAGCGCAAAAATCTTCCCGCCAGAAAGCCCCATCGCTTTCATTAAGCCGATCTCGCGAGTCCTCTCGCGCACGCTCATATAAAGAGTATTGATGATGCCAAAACTTGCTGCAATCAGCGCAATCGCGCCAAATACGGTTAGCGCGCCAGTAATCCCGTTGACGATATCTCTAACAGATTGAATTCTATCCTGAAGTCGCGCAATCGAGTAGCCACGCTTTGCAAATTCTTTTTTAATATTGTCGAATTTTTCATCATCAGTCGCCAAAGTTTCATCATTGAAGTAAAAATACGCGCCAAAATATTGCTCGCGAGTTTCTGCTGGCAAGGTCTTGGTGTTGAAGTCATAAATCTCTTGGGCTAAATCTGTAGGAAGAAGCACCGAATTGGATTGGATTATATTTTTATTCAAAATTCCAACGATTTTAACTTCGAGAATTTTATTTTCTTTAGTTATTTGATCTGAGATTCGAAGTTTAAGTGTCTTATTGATAATATTTTCGGCCGAAATATCAAACGCTTCGAGGTAGTCTTGCGTTAACATAACTTCTCTGTTGTTTTGTGGAAGTCGACCTGTTTTGATATCTGGCGCAAAATCATCACCAAAAACTAGTCCGCCAGTTTTGAACTTTTTGCCGTCGCCAATCTGAATATAATCTATCGTTGACTGGATAGTTGGCTGGATGCTGTCTTTTTTGACTTCTGACATATCTTCAATCTTAGCTAAGTCGTCTTTGCTCAGCAACTTAAAATTGCCATCGCTTGGGCTGGCGTCTTCTTTGAACTCTTGAACCCCTGTCGATACGAGAGCGGATCCTTCTTGCTTTTTGTTGATTGTTATGGCGCGACTATTGCCAAAAACTGCCAATTGTTTATTGATATAAGAATTAACACCGGTATTTACGCTTGAAGTCAGGGCAATTGTAAAAGCGCCGACAAAAATCGCAATCACGGTCAAAAATGTTCGGCCTTTATTTCGCCAAAGGTTAACGCTCGAAGTTTTCAATATGTCGATGAAATTCATTATTTTTCTCCTTTCGAAATGATCTTTCCGTCGCGAATGTGTATTTGGCGATCGCATTTTTCCGCCAAAGCCTCGTCGTGTGTGACGATGATTAGTGTGATTCCTTGATTTTTGTTAAGGTCAAAGAGCAATTTTTCAACTCGCTCACCCGTATTGGAATCGAGATTGCCTGTTGGCTCATCTGCGAATAAAACCTTAGGTGAGTTGGCGATTGCGCGAGCAATACAAACGCGCTGCTTTTGTCCGCCGGACAAATTGTTGGCTTTGTTCTTAGCCTTGTCGGCAAGATCAACCGCTTCAAGCGCGTGCATTGCGATGTCTTTTCTTTTGCTAAAAGGCACACCTGCGATTTTTAACGGTAAAATCACATTTGAGAGAACCGTATCTTTAGGATTCATAAAAAATTGCTGAAAAACAAAGCCAAAGGTGTGGTTGCGTAGTTTGTTGAGTGCGCGCTTTTTTAGTTTGGTTGTGTTTTGTCCGTCGATTAGGATTTCACCCTCGGTTGGCTTGTCTAGCGTGGCAAGCAGGTGCATCAATGTTGATTTTCCTGAGCCGGATTTTCCGACGATGGCTACGCTTTCGCCCTCTTTTATTGAGAGAGAAATATTATCCAGCGCCTTAAAAAAGTTGTTGCCGTCGCGATAAACTTTGGTTAAATTTTTGACTTCAATTAGATTCATAGTTCTCCTTAATTTATAATCTTATCTCGAAATTTTTAATTCGTTGGAAGGCTCTTCTTGACCACTAACATTCCTTTTATGGCGTGGTTTTTTCTTCTTGGAAATATTTATGCCTTTTTCTTCGAGCAGTTTAGAAATATCTTTAAGACCATTGTTCGGCTCTTTTTGCTCAGCCGTGTTGGGGCTGATTTTTTTAGGGTTTAAGTTAGAAGAAAAATCGACTTTTCCGCCAGAAAATGCAGGCGTAATTGGTTTAATTTCCGCCTTACTTGGTCGAAGGTTTGGCCTGTTTGCGGGCTTTTGAGTTTCTTGGCGGTAAGATTCTGGTTTGCTCCAATCCCAACCACGAGCCTCAGCCATTTTTTTATTGATCATATTTTGCGGTATTGCCACGGCTGCTTCAACGATCTTTTCGGCTTCAGCGCGAGGAACGGCGTAAGTTTGCCGAGTATTTTCGACAATTTTGAATGTTTGATCATTGAAAGGCTTTGGTAGAGTCAAAGTTGTAGCAGAAAATGGTGAAGATTTCTCGCCGTTGATGATCATTGTCATTACAAAGTGTCGGTTGTTGAGACTCATCAAGTCGGAAGAGTCGAATTGAGGCTTGAATTGCTCCGCCAAAATTGGCGCATCTTCAACTGAAACTCGGAAAGATATCATCGAGCCGACATTCCCGAAGACGGCATTTCGAACGCTGTCCGTCATCTGGGACACATACTGATTGGCGACAGTCAAAGTTAAACCGTATTTACGGATTTCGGATAAAATCACAGCGAATGAATCCGTCGCAAAGTTTTGGAACTCGTCCACGTAGAGATGGAACGGACGACGATCTTCAATCCTCTCGATATCTGCGCGGGATTGTGCCGCCAATTGAATCTTGGTAACAAGGAAGGACCCCAGGATTGCCGCATTGTCCTCACCAATCAAACCCTTAGATAAGTTTACTACCAAAATTTTGCCTTCATCCATAATTTGTCGAATATTGAAAGTGGACTTTGGTTGGCCAATAATATTACGTATGATCGGGTTGGTGGTGAATGCTCCAACCTTGTTTAAGATTGGCGCAATCGCCTCATTGATTTGCTTTTCACTCCATTGGCCAAATTCGTCCCGCCAGAATTTAATTATGGCCTTATCCTCGACATATTTATCGATGGTTTCCTTTCGAAATTCCGTATCTGTTAATAAGCGCGAAATATCAAGCATTGTCGTATCTGGGCGTTCGAGCAAAGTCAAAAGACACCAGCGCAAAATATACTCGAGGCGTGGACCCCAAGAGTCGCCAAACATACGCTTCAAAACACCAATCACCTCTGATGAGATATTGGTTTTGCGCGCAGGATCGTGGACTTCTAGCGGGTTAAACCCGAGAGGAAACTCTGTGTCGCTTGGGTTGAAATACACGACATCCTTTAAGCGATGCTCTGGGATGAAGCGCAAGTTGTTTTGTGCAAAATCGCCGTGCGGATCAATAATTGCATAACCTTCATTATGAAAAATATCAGATAATGCCAAAAGTTCGAGAGCACCAGATTTACCAGTTCCTGTCTGACCTATAATATAGAGATGGCGCGAGCGATCTCGACGAAGCATTCCAAATTGGTGATTGATTCCGCGGAAATTGGTTAATCCAAAAGCAGATATATTCTCGTCAACGGTATGGTCACCTGTGAGAATTGGTAACTTTGAAGGTGGTTCAGCAGTCTTGCTTGAAGCCCAGACGATGTTGGGTGTCTCGACATTGGTGTGCGGTAAGTGCCAAACGCTGGCGAGTTCTTTTATGTTCAGAATGAATCCGCCGTCAAAAAACTCACGATTCTCGAAGTTGTCGAGATTGGAGCGATCAAAAGTTGCCCTAACCATCTTGAAGCCGTTAAGGTTGGTGCTATTGAACTGCTTAAATGTTCCTGTTAAGGCTTGGATTTGGAGACGAGCAGTAGTCTCTTCATCGCCGAGATACGCCAATCGTATTTTAACCCTATAGCCAAGTTTAGTAGCCTTTTCTTCCGCTTTAGAAACACGAGTTTTGTCGCGCTCGGAAAGTTCTTTCTTCTCGTCCTTCTTCTCGCCTGATTCTGGCGGTTTGATTAGCGCACCAAAAGCCTGCACTAGCCATTTCCAGTCTAGTTTGAAGCCCTTTTTGCCGTCTTTGACTTTTTTGATCCATTCGTCTGATTTTTTATGCCAATCATCTGCAATTGGGCGAATCAAAACTTGTGTCCAGATCTGGTCGTTAGTGCCATCTAGTTTGGCCAAAGTCCCTGTAATTCCTGCCAGCGGGTCGACTTCAAAGCCGTCAAAAGTCTTGATCGGTAAGGCCTCATCATCTGTCAACTCTAACTCTGCAGAATAAACTACTGGCTTAAGATTGGTGGCTGCAGCGTAATCATCTTTAGACTCATAAATTTGAACAGTTGGATACTGCGCATAAATCTGCCCTTCGACAAAATTCTGAAGAATTTTCGGCACCCATACATAAAACCTGATTGCGCCATTAGTTGAAACCAACTCAAAACTCAAGTGTTCTTGGACGCCCCCGTTGTTTTTTAGCTCTTGAGCGTCGCGCAATATTCCATGAAGGCTGGCGAAGAGTTGCTCCGCTGAGAGTTCTGATTTGTCGTTGGTTTTAGGGATTTCTAGCGCAAGAAGAACCGCCTCTGTATTGAGCGCTTGGATTTTATCGATTTTTTTATAATTTTGGCGCGTTAAATATGCCAAAACAAGCACAATTGGTAGCCAAACTAAAGGGTTGAATAAAAAAGTAAAAAATGCCGACATAAGTATTTTAAGTGTAGCATAAACGCAATAAAAAGTCAAGATTGGAGAAAGAAAATCAGCCGTTTTTGGGCTGATTTTTGGAAGTTATTTGGCGAGTTGATAAGTGGCTTTAGCGACTCGCTTGAATTGTTTTTTGCTTTGAAGGTTGAGAAGAACAGTTGTTTCTTTAACTTTACGCTTTTCGAGAACGCGTTTTACGATTTCATCACGGAAGAGCGGCTCGCCTGCTTCTTGGAGAACAGCCTCAATTATATCGGCGACAGTTCCCTTTTTGAATCCCCAGATATCAAGTGCGTAAATCCCGCGGCCGATTAAGACAAAGCGCTTGTCTTTGATGAGTTCATTGTGGATGGCTTGAGTGGTGACTTCTTTCCTGGAGAAGTTGCTTGCCTGGATTTTTTCAGCAATTTCTGAGAAGTGCATAGGCTTCTTTTCCTCGCCCAAAACTACAAAAATCTTGTCACGGATATTTTTTGGGTTGACTTCTGGCCACTTTTCAAGACCCCATTTTCCGCCCAAAGTTGCAAGAAGTTTACTGATTGAAGCCATTGCGTTTATCTGGCTTGGGTGCTCATAGGCGAGTTTGCTATCCAGGTCATCCAAAGTGATTGGACTTTTTTGTTTTTTAATGATATTGACAATTTCATCTATAGATGCTTTAATTTTGCGCTCATCACCGTAATCTGCATTGGCGATTGCTGCGTGATATTTGTCGTTTTCTGGAACAAAGATTAGTTTGGCGCTGACTTCGCTCAAGAAAATCAAAACTGCGCTATCTGCTTTTTCATTTTCGAAGAATATATCTGTTAGTTGCTTAACTTTGATGATTCGGCCGTTTTCTGCCAAAATTCGAATAATCGCTTTTTCGATTTCTGCTAGACCTTCAATAACTCCCTTTTCTGCTGCGATTTTGAGCCTGATTAGTGCCGCTTTCTCCAACTGTCGAACGCGCTCACGAGTGATATTTAGTCGCTCGCCGATCTGTTCGAGAGTTTCTTTTTTGCCATTCAAACCAAATCGGCTCGAAATAATTTCTTGCTCGCGCGGATTGTCCACTACTTCCAGCGCGACTTTCAAAACATTTTTGATGAGTTGCGATTTTTTCTCCATTTTCTTCCTCAAATTTGTTAAATTATTATTCTAAATTTGTATTATTTTATAATAATACAACCCCTTTGTCAATATCTTTTTGTCTCTCTTTCTTAATTATTATACCACAAAATTGTCGAAAACAACAAAAAATGTGATTAAAATTTATTTTTTTCGAAATTGTGGTTTGATGATTGTGCTTCTGGTTAAAATGTTGGGAGGAATTTAAGCAAAAATCAACAAAAACCGCCCTCGAAATGAGAGCGATTTACAATTATTTTTTTGAAGCGGTTGACTTTTTCTTGGTTGAGGTTTTCTTTGCTGTGGATTTTTTTGCCGTTGTCTTCTTGGTTGTTGTGCGAGATTTTTTGTCTGGCGCGGCTGTCAAAAGCGCGCGCGCTTGCTCGTGAGTGATCTCGCTTGGCGTTTGGTCTTTTGGTATTTTTACATTTTTAGTGCCATCGGTAATATATGGGCCAAAACGACCATTGATAATCTTGATTCCGTCGCCAAAATCAGCGATATTTTTGTTGGCTTCTGCCTTTAATTTTTCTTCGTAAAGCATTCTCGCCTCTTCTTCTGTAATTTCGAAAGGAGAAAGTGGCTTGATGCTTACAAAAAGTTTGCCAACTTGAATGTAGGGGCCGAAGCGACCGATATTTGCTTTGATTTCTTCTCCGGTAGAAGTTGTGCCGACTGTACGAGGCAACTGGAACATTTTGAGTGCTTCTTGGAGCGAGACGGTTTCAATTTTTAGCCCCGCGGGCATTGGCGCGAATTTGACTTCCTCGCCCTCGATCTTATTATCGCCCAACTGAATCATTGGACCGAAGCGACCAAATCGCGCAAAGACTTTTTTGCCGGTCTTGGGGTCTACACCAAGTTCTCGCGCTTGAGAAACTTGACTTCGGTCAATTCCGCCACTCTCAAGGATCAACTTATGGAACGGCTTATAGAACTCATCCAAGACAGTATTACGCTCTTCTTCACCGGTGGCAATTTTGTCGAAGTCGTTTTCGAGATTCGCCGTCCAGCCGTAGTCAACAACCTGATTGAAGTGCTCATTCAAAAAATCGCTCATTACGCCGCCGATGTGCGTTGGGACTAACTTACCTTTGGTTGAACCTGACTTTTCTTGGAGAATTTCTTTTGAAATTTCGTCGTTATCTGGTGTGATTTTTAGTTGAATCGCATCGCGGGGCTGACCTTCACTCTCGCCCTTTTCAGCATATCCGCGCACTTGAATTGTGTCGATAATTGTAGCGTAAGTTGACGGCCGTCCAATGCCAAGATCCTCGAGTTTTTTGACAAGCGAACCTTCTGTATAGCGTGCTGGTGGCCGTTGAAAAACTTCTTTTGCGATAATTTCTTGAAATGTCAATGCTTCTCCGCTATTTAAAGTTGGCAAGAATTCATCTTTCTTGCTCGAAGCATAAACTTTCAAAAATCCATCAAAGATCGCAACTTCACCCTTGGCTTCAAAAAGATAATTTTGTCCAGAAATATCCACGCTGACTACTGTTTTTTCGAGTTGTGCTGGCGCCATCTGGCTTGCGAGAGTGCGTGCGCGAATCAGGCCATAAAGTTTCTTGGCGTATTGGTCGCCCGTTGCGACTTCTTTGGCTATATTTGTTGGGCGGATGGCTTCGTGAGCCTCTTGCGCTCCGGCGGATTTTGTTTTATAAGTTCTAAAATGGTGATAATTTTCACCAAAAGTTTCTTTAATAAATGCCGCGCTCGCCGCCAAAGCCTGCGCGCTTAAATTGACGCTGTCGGTTCGCATGTATGTGATTTGACCGCTTTGGTAGAGTTTTTGCGCCGCGCTCATTGTGGTTTTGGCGGAGAAGCCAAGTCGAGCGTTGGCCTCCTGCTGAAGTGTTGAAGTCGTGAAAGGCGCGCTCGGATTGCGACTGGCTGGGCTTTTTGAGACGCTAGAAACGGTAAAATGAGCATCTTTAATCTGCGCAAGAAAATCTTGCGCTTTCTCCTCCGTGTCGAATTTTTGGTTGAGTTCTGCCTTTATAGTTTCGCCAGAGTTTGAAGCGAATTCGCCAGTGATTTTGAAAGAAGATTTGCCGTTGAAAGCGTCAATTTCTCTCTCTCGCTCAACCAGAAGTTTGACCGCAGGGCTTTGGACGCGTCCAGCAGACTTTCCGCCGGGGACCTTTTTCCAGACAACAGGAGAAAGTTCAAACCCAACGAGGCGATCGAGAATTTGGCGGGCCTGTTGCGCCTGAACCATCTTCATATCGATGGTGCGAGGGTTTTGGATGGCTTCAAGGATGGCGCTTTTGGTAATTTCATGAAAGACAATACGCTTGGTTTTGGCGATCGGCAACTTCAAAACCTCCGTGAGATGCCAAGCGATTGCTTCCCCCTCGCGGTCTTCGTCGGTTGCGAGCCAGACTTCTTCTGCCGATTTTACAGCTTTTCGAAGTTCCGCCACAGTTTTTTTCTTGGCTGAGTCAACTTCGTAAGTAGTTTTGTAGCCATTTTCAGTTTCAATAGCGTCCGCACCGGCCTTGTTTTTCTTGGCAATAGCACGAATATGCCCCACGCTCGACATCACAGTGAAGTCTTTTCCGAGGTATTTTTCGATAGTTTTAGCCTTTGCGGGGCTCTCAACGATGACTAGATTTTTCATAAATATTTATATATTAAAACAAATTCCCTCTTAAATTTCAATAGAAATTGTGCTAATGTTTTCATTTTATCACGAAAAAATAAAAAACGCCAGCTGTTGCTGACGCGGTTAGTTAAAGATGGAAGAATAATATTCTTGTTCTTCCTATTAGACCCATTTCGCAAAGAATATTCATCTTTAAGTTTACAAACTTAAAGAAAGAAGATTTATCTATTATATTGTCTTTATATTCTTCGTATAATGGCCCTGCTACTTCTTCTAGGGAGAACCTTTTTTTCTTGATAGAGAAGGTTGTTTCAGCTATCTTGATAAGCAGGGTGTGAATATCCCCCTTTGATAGGTTTATGAAGTTTTTATACATTTTCTTCCTCTTCCTAAAGTTACTAAGGCTTTTGCCTTGTATCTTGCTTTGAATTATATATCAAATCTCGGAAAATATCAACATCGTTGAAAAACTAGTTTATTTTTGATATAATTATAACCATTATGAAAATCGCAATCGCATCTGATTTATATTGGCCGATGATTAACGGAATATCGGTTTTTACTAAAAATTTGGCTGAAAAAATGTCCGCGCGCGGTCATGAAGTTGTCGTTTTTGCGCCAAGCCAAAACGGGGATTTTTATGTAGAAGAAGCCGACGGTTTTCGTGTAGTGAGGCTGACTTCTTATAATTTTCCATTTTATCCAAGTCAAACTAAGCCACTTGACCCACCCAAAACTCTTGCTGGCGGAAAAATCAAAGTTCCTCGTCTTTATCTCAACGACGGCTATCGCTTTTGTCTCGCGCCTTACGGCGAGATTAAGAAGTTTTGTAAATCTTATGATTTTATGCCTGATGTTGTTCATATTCAACTTCAGTTGATGGTTGGACAAAATATGATTAACTTTGCTAGAAAGAATCACATTCCGATTGTTTCCACCAATCATTCAAGCCCAGAGAATTTATTCGACAATCTTAAACTTCTTGCGCCCTTTTCGCCAGTTATTAACCGCGCGACAATTCTTTACACCAAGCGCTTTAATATTCAGGCGGATTATGCCACGATGCCGACGCGGCTTGCGATTGAGCGATTTTTTGGTGAAAAACACAATCAAAAAATGCCGATCGAAGCGGTGTCCAACGGTATTGATTTGAGCCGTTTTACGCCAGAAAAACCTTCGAAATACTTCTTCGAAAAGTTCGGGCTTGACCCTAAGCGCCCGATTGTTATGAATATTGGCCGAGTTGACGCGGAAAAACATATTTCTACGCTGATTTTGGCGTTTAATGAAGTTCTTCAAAAGGTCAAAGATGCGCAATTGGTTATCGTTGGCGATGGTACGGATCGCGTAAATCTGGAAAATCTAGTCTATCAACTCGGAATTCACGACCATGTTCATTTTATGGGTACGCAACTTGGTGATGATTTGGTCGAATTTCATCGTGCGGCGGATGTTTTTGTGAGCGCTAGTCCGACTGAAACGCAAGGAATTGTCTATCTCGAAGCCGCGGCTTGTGGTAAACCTGTGATCGGTGTTGATGTTGGTGCGGTTAAGGAGATTTGTCAAGACGGCGTGAACGGTTTTCTTTGCGAGACCGATAATGTTGAGCAAATCGCCGACAGCATTCATAAAATTTTAAGCGATAAAGTTTTAAGAGAAGAATTTTCTAAGAATTCTCTACAGATTATTAAGAAGCACGATCTCAATTATACGATTGAGAAGTTTGAAGAGATTTATAATTTCGTTATTGAAAAGAAAAAGAAAGAACCTCGCGGATTTCGAGCCAAGATTTCTGCCAAATTCAACAAAAAATGATACTCAGTGTAGATATTAGCGAGAAAAGTTTTGGCGACAAAGTCTTGCTGACGGGCGTGAAATTTGCCGTCGATAAAGGCGAGAAAGTTGGTCTTATTGGTCGAAATGGTATCGGTAAATCGACGCTGTTTAGCATTATCAAAGGCACGGATAAAGACTTCTCTGGCGAGGTGATTCTTCGTCGTGGGGCTGTGACGGCCTCTACCCGGCAAGAATACACCGATATCGATGGCCAAACTGTGATGGATTTTGTGCTCAATGATCTGCCAGATTACGCGCGCCTTTCTCATTTGGTCAAAACTTTGCCAGAAAAGATGGGGGATAATCTCAACTTGATTGAAAAATATTCCGCCGCGCTCGATGCCTTTCATCAGAAAGGATTTCATTATATTGAAGACAAAATCCGCGCTGAACTCTCCGACTTTGGCTTGAGCGGACTAGAGAATGCTCCGCTTCAGTCTTTATCTGGTGGGCAAAAACGCCTTGTCGATACTATTAAAATTATTCATTCTCAAGCCGATATTGCGCTGGTTGATGAGCCGACCAACTTTATGGATTTTGCCGCTAAGAAAAAGTTTCTCGACTGGATGAAAACTACACAAGACGCAGTTCTGGTCATTACTCACGACCGAGATGTTTTGGCGAATGTCGATAAAATCATTGAAATTCGCGATGGGCAAAGTTTGATTTTTAAGGGAAATTATGATGATTATTTGAAGCAGAACGCATTTTCGACAACCAATAAAATCCAAGATTACGAAAACACAGTCAAAACTATCGCCAATTTGCGTGAAAAGGTGAGAGAATATCAGCGGATGAAGGAACGCGCGCGCGACCCTGGCACAATTCAGCGGTTTAAGAGGCTTGAATCTAGGGCTCGCGATAATTTGGCGCAACTCGAAGCCATCGATCGCCCGACTTTTTGGATTGATGAAGAAAATGTTGAGGGGCTTAATTTTAAGGCGGCTGAGTCTTACCACAAATTCAAGGCGCGCAATGTTAAAATCTCAATGAAGTCCGAGGAAGAAAAATCTCGGCGAAGTTTGATTCGGGCGGAAAATTTGGCGCTTGGCTACGGCTCGCTCGAAGACGCGCTTGAAGGCGTTAACAACGCCAAGATTTTGTTTGAAAGCATCAATTTTGATTTGCGTTTTGGCGAAAAGTTGGAACTTCGCGGTCGCAATGGTGCTGGTAAATCGTCGCTCATTTCGGCGATTCTCTTCGGTGAGCATTATAGGGGTTTGGAGTTTTATGACGGCGAGATTTTTCGTGACGAAAATATCAAAATCGGCGTTTATGAGCAGGAGATTTCTGCCGATTTTTTGGAAATGCCACTCAAATTGGCGGTGGAGCGAGTTTATCTGGATCAAAATTTGTCCATCACCGAGACTAAAATCCGCCAACTTCTGGCGCAGTATCTTTTCATGGAAGAAGATTTTGATACGCCTGTCGGCAGATTGTCCGGTGGTCAGAAGGCACGTTTTCAACTTATAAAGATGTTGAGTAATGATCCGCAGATTTTGATTTTGGACGAGCCAACTTCACACCTTGACCTGCCAAGCATAGAGGAGTTGGAGGCGGCACTGCTTAAATTCTCCGGCGCCATCATCTATGTCAGCCACGATGATTATTTTCGCAAGAAGATTGGCGGTGAGATTGTCCAAATCGGAGCGGAATAACGTCAAAAATAAAAAAAGGGAGCCAAATGCTCCCAAAACTCAAACTCTCACTGCGCAGTGATGGATAAGGTCGCTTCTGACCCCGATTGCTTGCGAGCCTATTATTCTCGCATCAGCCATCACCCAATCTGGGAGAGATTCAACTTCTCGTTGATCTCTCGTAGTGAAAGTTGTGTCTAAAGGTTCGAAGAATGGCATTTTTTTGCCCTCCTTTGATTTTATTTTTGCCGATTTTAGTAATAACAATTTTAACGCTGAAAACCGCTTTTGTCAAGACTTTATTTGAATTTTACTATATAAAAATAAGCCGCCTTTCAATGGCGGTTATTTTTTGGTTTTAGGCTTCTTCTTCGGCTAATTTTTCTAGGTCTTTTTGCTCTTTTCTAAAGATCCATCCAAAGATTGTGCGCGCTATTGGGCCAGCAAAAGCCAAGTTTACGACCATCGCAGCGGGGAAATTTCGTAAAATATTCAATCCCCAGATTGGTAAAATCGCATCAATAGGAGCACCGTGAGTGACAGCGATAATTGACCCATATAACGACATTAAAATCACCATCGGCACGACCATTGAAAGCGTCATAGCGAGAATCTTTCTCCAGTGAGGTGTTGAATCTTTCATTAAGAATTTATGAGCAAAGACTTTTGCTGGCTTATTGACCACGAGTTCATCTAGCGTAAATGCAACTATGAATGAAAGCGGTAGTCCGAGCCAGGCTTCTGTGATTACTTGTGGAGTCCATCCATGCTGCCAGAGCATCACATAGATGCTCATTCCTAGCACCATAAAAAAGCACATCAAAAATCCAAAGACTATTCCTTCTTGTCTATTTTTTGGCATAAAATTTCCTTAGAATTGAGAAATTCCCAACAATTCTCGAAGTTTATTTCGATCAAAGCCAAGAACCAATTGTCCGTCAATGTCGGTCACTGGCACGCCACGGAACTGTCCGCCCATTTTGGCTTGAAGTTCTGCAAATGCCTCTGGATCAGCCTCGACATCTTTGGCTTCGTAAGGGATTTTATTGAAGTCGAGCCATTCTTTTTCAGCGGAGCAGTATCCGCACCAAGGTGTTGTGTAGATTGTTATTTTCTTTTCCATAGGTATTATTATAACATATTGGGATTATATTTTCCACGCTAAAATTGCTTATTCTTGCTGGTCAAATACCAACCGCCGTCGATATCTTGGTAAATTTCCAACTCCACGCCACGAGTTAAAGACAAGTATTCGACGGCTTTTTGTGCTTCTCGCTGATTGGGGTAGCGCTTTTTATTACTGCGTGGCGCATTCATCTCGAAGCGCTGGAACTTTGGGCGGGATTTGTTATTCTTGCGCGGCATTTTGCTCGAATTCCACTAAAATTTGGCGCACTTCTGCTGTTGATTTACTTTCCATCAGCCTTGCGCGAAGGTCGCTTGCTCCGTCAAATTCTCTGATATAAATTTTGAAGAATCGTTTAAGCGGCTCGAATTTTCGAATCTCGAATCGGGTCGCATATTCGTCAAAAATATCAAGATGAAGTTTGAGCAGACCGAGAAGTTCGTCCTTGGAATGATTTTTTGCTTCTTTTTCGAAAACGAATGGATTGTGAAAAACGCCACGACCGATCATAATTCCGTCGATGCCGGGATGTTTTTCTGCGAGTTTAAGCCCTTGTTCGATGCTCAAAATATCACCGTTAATCTGGATGAGGGTGTTAGGTGCGATTTCATCGCGAAGCGCCAAGATTTCAGGAATAATCTCAAAATGAGCCTCGACTTTACTCATTTCTTTTTTAGTTCTGAGATGAATTGTCAGCACGGCAATATCTTGATTGAGCAGATGGGCCAGCCAATCGCGCCACTCGTCAGTTTTAGAGAAACCCAAGCGTGTCTTAACGGAAACAGGTAGCCCGCCCTTCTTGGTTGCTTGAATAATTTCTGCCGCGAGATCTGGATTTCTGATCAAATCACTTCCTCCCCCGCTCTTAATTACCGCCTTGTCGGGGCAGCCCATATTTATGTCGATGGCTTTATAGCCCATTTCAGCCAAGCCTTTTGCCATTTGAGAGAAGTTCTCTGGCTTGGATCCCCAAATTTGCGCCACGATTGGTTGTTCGTCCTTGGTAAAGTGAAGTCGCCCGCGCGTTGAATGCTCGCCCTTTTCACTGCAATAACTCGCCGAGTTAGTGAATTCCGTATAAAAAACATCTGGGCGCGCTGCCTCAGCCACTACGTGTCGAAATATCACATCTGTGACCGCTTCCATCGGTGCGAGCGAGAAAAACGGCTTGCATCGCCCGTCCGCAAAAGTTCCAGTTTTTGAGATAATTTCTTGCCAAAAGTCGTGTTTCATTGTTTAATTTTAACATAAAAAGCTATAAAACACAAATAAAAATCGCCAGCATTCAGCTGACGAAATTATGTTATTCGACGAGTTTTCTGAGTTCAGCGACAATCCTGTCTTTTTCTTGCCTGAACTTCTCTGGATTATTCTTGGGAGAAATTTCGAAACTGTCGTACGGAATGTTGGAGTAATGGCATAGATTGATAAGATAAATCAGCGTTGAATTATAATCATTTTCCATTGGATTGTTGAGTCCAACTTCATTGATCTCGACTGTGATCTTTCTGGATAGTCTATTATATCTAGTTACTCCTGTCCTGAAGATAATTTTTCGCATATTCGAAATGTCAAGATACTCGACTGTGTATCCCTATTTTATCATTTTATGCTCCAAGCTTCAACCTATGGACTTTTTTTGCGCTATATGTTATACTCTAAAAAGTGCCGCGATAGCTCAGTTGGTAGAGCGCATCCATGGTAAGGATGAGGTCACGGGTTCAAGCCCCGTTCGTGGCTCCACGGTATTATTTTTGCGAAGCGCCTTGGAGCGTTTTTATTTTATAAATTAAATCATTGGTGAAAATTGCTTCATTTCCTGAACGCATTTTTTGTAGTCGGGGCAATATTTTTCAACTTCCGCCCAAAAAGCAGGCGAGTGGTTCATCTGTCGGAGGTGGCATAGTTCATGGATAATCATATAGTCTATCAGGTGTAGGGGTAAATTCATTAGCGCAATGTTGAGAGAAATCGTCCCGCGTGAGGAGCAACTCCCCCAGCGTGTTGCGGTATGAGAAAATCTTAATTTTTCGAAAATAAACCCGCCGTTCTTGGCGAGCACCTCAACTCTTCTGGTTAGGTAAGTTTTTGCTTCTTTGCGGAGTATTTTACTGATGTTCTTTCTAATTTCGGCCTGAGTTTGAATACTGTCGAATTCTGGCGCAAAAACTATAATTTGATTTGCGGAAATATCAATTTTTACTTTTTGTTCGGCAGAAAAATCAACTCTTTGCCTAAAAACCAGCCAGTGGTTTTGCCCAATCTGCTGACCGTCACGATAAAGATTGCGCCCAGCGTGGTCGCTCATTAGTCTTCTAATCTCTTCTCGATTATGTCGAATAAGCCTCGAAATTGAAAATTCTGGCGAATAATACGGAATCGAAGCCCGCAAAATACCATCAACGCCTACGTATATCTTGAATTTGCGGGCCAATTTGGAGCGCCTGACTTTAATTTCGCCAAATTCTGGGTCAAAAATCGCCAAAACTTAACTCCAATCCCAAGAGAAGAGCCTTTCGAAAAAGGTTTTTGAGTTGCGGGGAATTTCAGCCGGCTCACTCAAATTGGCAGAACTCTGCTCTGCTGGCGCTGCGGCGGCTGGATCTGGTGAAATCTGCTCGGCAAACACCAAAAGTCGCTTTTGCGCAGTTCCAAGCGGCGTACAGGTGATAAGTGTGAGCCAAGGTTTACCGTCGTTTCTGATGACGGAACTCACCTCATTTGGCATAACAACTTTAAATTCTCTCACGGCGTAAGAATACTGCTTACCCTGATAGTTGGCGTAAATTATATCGCCTTCTTTTAACTTTTCCAGTTGGGCAAAAATAAATTTATAATCACCGCCATCAAAAAGGTCGTTAGAAGAGTGTCCGGAAATCACCGTGTTGCCAATTTGGCCCGGAACGCTATTGGCGCCAGGGATTGCAAAGTGCGCAAGTCCGTTGTTCATTGCGTCTAACTGAGATTTTGCGTCGTTGCCAATACCATACGCCACAGGTGCGTCAACATTGATTTTAGGGATAATAATCTTTGGGTCTGCGGAAACTTCAATCTTGGCGTTTGGCGTTTGGATAGTTTGGCGCTCGGAAGGGTTATTGGGCTTGATATATGCTTCAACGCTAGCAAAGATTAAGCGATTATATTGTAAGAACAAGAATGTAGCAACTACTACAAAAGCTGTAGTAATAGGCACAAAATGGCGGGATTTTCTAACTCTTTCCGTCTGTTTGCGGGCTCTGTCGGCAATGTCTTTTTTAAGTTGTGCGAGAGCCCTTTGCTTTTTTTGTTCTTCGGTCAATTCTTCAGCCACTTCTGGTTGGATGGCTGGTGTGGATTTTTTATGATATTCTAATGCTGCAGAATAGTACTTTTCATAATATTTTTGGTAATAATTCTGCCAAGCGGCGTGATATTTTTTCCAAGCCTCGCCGTGTGCTTGAAATTGTTGCGGTTGATGAGAATTTCTTGGTGTCTGTGAGTTTTGCTTGATATAGGTATTTTGCTGATTTTGTGTCTGATTATTTTGAACTTGTGCTGGAGCGGTTGGAGTATTATTTCTGAATTGCTCCGCCAAGTTGGATTTTGCGCTCGAAACAACCGTCTCCGTGCGAGAGACTGGTGTTGTTTGTGGTGTAGAGAACCGGCTCCTTCCACTATAAATTTGTTCCAACTTTTCGCGCTGAAGATTGAGAAGCGCCTGCCTTTGGCGCTCGCTAAGATTGCTAGACTGTTGCCTAGGTGGAGCAGTGAGAGGTTTTTGATTAGAATTTGAATTATTGTCCATAAAATACTTGATTTTTCCTTTACTCTATTATACAATAGAAATAGTTTTGAGTAAATAACAAAACATTACCACTTTGCCGCGATGGTGGAATTGGTAGACACGCTAGACTCAAAATCTGGTGAACAATAGTTCGTGCCGGTTCAAGTCCGGCTCGCGGTACCACAAAAAGTAGATGATGACAAATCAAGTTATCATCTCTTTTTTGTTAAAATAAAAAGTCGCACCCGTCCAGAGATGCGACCTAAAAGCAATAAAAATCACTGCTTTGGTTTGCAAAACAGTGATACTGATCCAGTTTGGTGACCTCACGGGGAATCGAACCCCGATTGCCAGGATGAGAACCTGATGTCCTAACCGTTAGACGATGAGGCCAATGCCTTTATTTTATCAAAAACCTAAGTATGAGTCAACTCTTGACTTTTTAGTAAAATCATGATATATTATAAAAGTCGAAAGATAAGATTTTATAAAAGCTCACTGGAATGAGTTTCTATAAAGTCGGCGAGAGATATAAAATAACAGGATTTATATCTCTAAATTGCCAAGAAATGGGGTGAAAATATGGCAATAATCAAAAGCCGTATGGCTTATGGTAGACTACTCGAAGTCGTGGAAACGTCTTACGGCGAGTATCAACTCGTTTACGATGGTGACATCAAACAGCAATCATCGGATATGGGTTATATCCTGTCTGAATTTGACAGTTACTAGTATCTTTCTTCTCTTCGAAACATGCCATCTATCAACTATTTCGAAGATACCTCTCTCAAGCAGATTTTCCAGAGTCTGCTTTTTCTTTTTTTAGCAAAAAATTAAACCCCCGGAGGAGATTTAATTAATGATTTTAGCGCTGGAGTTTTCTGTTAGCTTTTGCTGAAGTTTTTGGCGTGTTTGAGTGATTTGATCCAAGCGCTCTTTGATTTCTTGAGCCTTGTCGGTTTGCTCGGCTTTAAGATATAATTGTCCAAGTTGGCGAAGATTTTGCGGGCGGCCGTCAAGTTCTACTGCCTTCTCCATGGCGGCGATTGCTGCTTTGTCCTTCTCTAGCCCTTGAAGCGCGCGAGAATAAGCAATATAGCGAGTTGGTAAGTTGTCCTCCATCTTGATTGCCTGCTCGAACGCCAGAGCCGCCTTAGTAAAGTCTCCGGTCTCCAAATAAATCAATCCTACATTATGAAGGCTTGACGGTGAACTCTCAAGACTTTGCGCAATCTCAAAGCATTCAATCGCTTCTTCATAATTTTTTTGCCCTGCGTAGATAATTCCAAGTCTGTTATAGGCGGTTGCATTTTTCTCGTCAAAACGCAATATTGTAAGCAAAATCTTCTCCGCGCGCAGATATTTTTTATCGATAATCGCCTCTTGTGCCATCTTCCACATTCGATCAATTTTGAGCGAAATATTATCGGGCAACAAATTGCGTGCAGTATCATCCAAAGGTGTTTTTAATGTTATATAGATGACTAAAGCCGTCAAAAAAACCAAAACAATCATTCTTCAATTATATCACGCTTATTTATTTTGAGCAAATTATTTTTTCTTTTTTGAAGAAGCGTTTTTATTGTTTGGATTATTAAAGTAAAACTCGAACATTGCTTTCGAAAGAACGGAAATGATAGCGTTGAGTAGGAAAATCACAGCAGAACTTACGGAAAACAGTAAAATATTCCGCCCAAAATCATTGTTAAAGATAGAAACAAAACTTGACAACATAAAACAAAAAATGCTTAATATTAAATAAGTTCTTTGAAGAAAAATTCTGTCGTTATCTGTTGATAGATAGACCTTTAGTGATTTTAATAAAGTATTCATGTAGTTATTTTATCATAATATTATAGTTTAGTCAATATATAAAAAGTGGCTTGCTTTTATCGTTTGTTTGTGATAAAATAGTTAAGAATTGTAAATAATAAATTTAAGAGAGATTATGGCTAAAAAGAATACGAAACGAAAGATTATCGGTCTTGTCGGCAAAGAATCCGGCCTCCGAATTTACTACACTCGCAAAAACACTCAGAACACTCCTGAAAAATTATCTTTGCGAAAATACAACCCAAAGACTCGCAAGCACGAAATCTTTGAAGAAACTAAGAAAAACCTTGGTCGAAACGAAGTTAAACCTCGTAAAGGCTAAAACAAAACACCCCTTCTATCAAGTCGGGGTGTTTTTGTAAATCGCTGAGCGTTTTTATACTTACAATAGAGCATTTAGTCAGCGCGGCTAAGACAAGATTAGCCTCAAAAGTTCTGCCCTAACACTACCGTTTTTTGATATTCTATTGTAGGCTTGCAGAATTTTGCGCAACTGTCTTGCTGTACGCGCCGCTGTGCTTTCATTGATCGTGGCGCATGATATCTTAATTAGGCTTTCGAGCATATTCAGCGCTGCTTCGCGATCAGATTTTATCTTCGCCGCCATCACCAAACGGTCAAAATCATTACCGCTCAACCACTGCTTGGCGGTTTCTATATTTTTGAGAGTGGCGGTAAAATATTTTTTATCTGTAGCAAGCCGTTCAATTTCTTCAGGTAAGCCTTCTGCTAAAAACAAAATCTGCCGCCGCTTGGTGTCGTCAATCTTTAATTTATTTAGAATTTCTTCTGAATTTTCTCGACTCGTTGGAGGTATTTTGACAATTTGAGCGCGTGACTTGACCGTGGGGAGAAGATTGTCGCTAAGTGTTGTTAATAGTATGAAGTTAAGATTACCTCTTGGCTCTTCCAGCAATTTCAGGAATTTATTTTGCGCGGCTTCGTTCATTTTTTCTACCTCGTGAAGTATCACGAATTGTCTTTTTTGACTCTTGCCGCGTAGTTTTGTGCGTAAAGTTTCAATATCGTCGGTATTGATTATCTCGGTTTTTTGCTTGTCATGAATTGTCGGGTAGAAATCCAAAATGTTTGACTCTGCCGGAAACTCAATCTGTTTTTTAGCGAAATCAAAGCCGTAGCCACGCGGAATTTCGACGATTACGGCGTGGGCTTGGGCTACGATTTGGTTCAAAAAATGGTTTTTTGAAGTCATCTTTCTCCTTCGACTTAATTTTCTGATATTTTGGTGTCAAATTCTGGAGGCAGTTGCGCTTCAAAAACTACGCGCTGAGAATTTTCGCCCTCATTTTTTGGCGGAATCGAAACTTCGAGGCTCGCCGCATGGAGGAACATTCGATCCTCGAGCTCTTTTTTGGAAATGGTTTTATCATAAACGCGGTCGCCGAGAATCGGACTTCCCAGATATGCGAGGTGAACGCGGAGTTGGTGGGTGCGGCCGGTTTTTGGTATCAATTTGATAAGCGAGAATTTGTCGTTTTCGGCGAGAACTTCATACGCGGTTTGCGCCGGCTTACCCTTGATATTAACCAAAAAAGTGCTTGGCGCGGAGTTATTGCGCGCGATCGGTAGGTCGATGAGAGCCTTTTTTTGCTTCAATTTACCCTTTACGATGGCAAAATAAGTCTTTTTGGCGGTACGTTCAGAAAATTGCTTTTGAAGTTTTTTGGCCGCAGCATCGGTTTTGGCGCCAGCAATCACGCCCGAAGTTTCGCGGTCGAGGCGATGGACGATTCCGGCGCGGTTAGTCTCACGGGCGAATTGCGCGCCCTTCTCAGCGAAAAAGTCTGCCACAGTAAATTCGTCGTTCAAAACACCTTTGGAGTGTGTCAAAATTCCGCGCGGTTTGTTGATCGCGATGATATTTTCATCTTCGAAAATAATTTCGAAAGTCTCAGATTTTTTAGAATTTTCCGGAATTTCAAGTTCAACTTGATCGAATTTTCCGACCAAAATTCGAGGTTTTTCGGCAATTTTGCCATTGATTTTGGCGTAGCCGTTTTTGATATATTTTTGAATTGTGGCGCGCGAAAGTTCTGGATTTTTTTCAGCAAGAACCACGTCGAGGCGAATTTTGCTCGGAATATTTTTGAAAAGATAGATATCCTTGCCCTCAAATGGCAACGCAAAGCCGCCAAAATCGTCGATCGGGCTGGCGAGAAGTTCACCCTCGATTTCGCCAAAATTTTTGCGAAGAAGCTCGTGAATGTAAAATTCGTCGTCTTCCGCCGTACCGTCATTAATCAGAAAATATTTTTGCCCGTTAAATTTAAAGGTGAAAAGTTCTGAAAACTCGTCAACTATTTTTTTCTTGACATCTTCAATATGGCGAGGGACATTTTCTTCACCCGCTTCGCCGAACTTTCGCAAAATGCGCAAAATATCGCAAGAGTTGAACTTTGCCATCTAGTTTTCTCGCCTTTCCTTGTTGAAATAGTTAATCTTCATAGCATCTTTGACCTCGCGCAAAGTTTGAGCGGCGAACTTTTCAGCCCTAAGAGTACCCGCACGCAAAATTTCCATAACTGCCTCTGGATTTTTGGCGAGTTCTTCTCGGCGCTCGCGAATCGGGCGGAGAAATTCATCCAAAACTTCGATCAAATATCGCTTGACAGCCACATCGCCAAGTCCGCCACGCTGATAGTGCGCTTTCATTTCAGCAACCTTTTCTTTATCTTTGGCAAAAACATCGAGGTAAGCAAATACGACATTGCCCTCGATTTTGCCGGGATCTTGGACACGAATATGGTCAGGGTCTGTATACATTTTCATCACTTTGGCGCTCATTTCTTCGAAAGAGTCAGCCAGATAAATGCCGTTATTGAGGCTCTTGCTCATCTTGGAGTTGACTCCATCGATGCCAGGAAGACGACGAGAAGCGCCTTCCGCAGACAAGAACATCTCTGGCTCGACAAGTGTTTCGGTGTTATATGTTTGATTGAAAGAACGGGCAATCTCGCGAGTAAGTTCAATCATTGGGGCTTGATCTTCGCCAACTGGAACGGTTGTAGCCTTGAACGCCGTGATATCTGCTGCTTGAGAAATCGGATAATAGACAAAGCCTGCCGGCACGCCTTCGCCGAAGTTTTTTTGCTTGATTTCAGTCTTTACTGTTGGGTTGCGCTCAAGTCGTGCGATAGATACGAGATTGGAGTAGTAGAGCGCCAATTCTGGTAGTTGAGGTATTTGGCTCTGGATGAAAATTGTTGTTTTTTGCGGGTCCAATCCAACCGCAAGGTAGTCAAGCGCCACCTCGAGAATATTATTGCGGACTTTTTCTGGATTGTCGGCGTTATCAGTAAGTGCCTGTGCGTCGGCAATCATCACAAATATTTCATCGAATTCGCCAGAATTTTGTAATTCTACACGGTTTTTTAGACTCCCTACAAAATGCCCGATATGGAGTCGTCCAGTCGGTCTATCGCCTGTCAAAATAATCTTTTTACTCATCTTTCTCCTTCAAAATCTTATTAATTCCGCTTGAAACTTCTTTCATCATCACGATAGTCGGGTCGTGACTCGCCAAAACTCGCTTGGTTGAGATCATTTTGTTCTGCCGACCAAGTCTTCTGATATTAGCCCCAATCACAACAGGGTCAAGAATGCCATAAACTATTTTGGTCGGAGTTGAAATTTCGAGAAGTTTATTGAAAGTGTCTTGCTTTATAATTGCATCTCGAAGCGATTTTCTGATCGGGCGAAAGTCCTCTTGACTATCAAACCTGTTCACCGCCACGATGCCTCGGTCGATCACGCTATTAATAAAGTTTATACTCTGATCTGGCTCGGTGTAAATTCTATTATAGCCACTCTTCAAGATTCTTTCTTGAATGCCGCTCTTAATCTCTTCAGGTAGGTAAATTGGTGGTGAGAGCAAGAAGATTCCATCCGCAAAATCAGGCCAATTATTAGCCAATTCTGCAGTCACTAACGCGCCCATCGAGTGACCAACAATAAAAAGTGGTTTTCCTGCTTTTTTGATTTTTGAAAGTGTTTTTTTGAGCGACTTGGCTTGATTTTCTAAATTCTGAACTCCGCCCCAAATTGGTTTGGGTGAATTTCCGTGACCAAGCAAATCCACCGCATAAAGGTCAAAATTTCCGTCGATTCGCTCTTCTGCTTCGCTCCACATTTCAGTAGAACTTGCGATTCCATGAACAAAAACCACCGTCGCCAGACTATCTTCTTGAAGTCGCAAAACTTCCAGATTCAGGCGATAAGCCAAGCCAAGATTTTTATGAAGAAATTTATCAAACATATCTTAAATTATACCACTTTTTCTAATTAAACGCAAAAGAAAACAACCACCTTTCGATGATTGCTTTCCGTGGATTAACGCTTCGAGAATTGCTCTTTCTTTCGAGCAGATCGAAGTCCATATTTCTTGCGTTCTTTTTCGCGAGGGTCGCGTTTCAAGAGTTCTGCCTTCTTCAAAACTGGTCGAAGGTCGGCGTGCGCAACTGTTAGGGCTTTCGAGATAGCCAATTTAATTGCGTCAACTTGTCCAGCAAGACCACCGCCATTCACTTTGATTGTGATATCGTAGTCGTTTTGTTTGGCTACGAGCGCAAGTGGGTCGGTAATTTCAGCCAATTGAGATTTGTTATTGCTGAAATATTCCGCAGCAGGCTTATCATTGATTGTAATGTTACCTTTACCCGCAAAAAGTCGAGCGCGTGCCGTTGCGGATTTGCGTCGTCCAAGACCGTAGAAATATTTTGCTTCAGCCATAATTATTTAACCTCAACTTTCTGTGGTTTTTGCGCAGCATGATTGTGCTCGTTACCTGCATAAACCTTCAACCGTTTCATTCGGTCATCTCGAAGTTTGTTTGTTGGAAGCATTCCATAAACAGCCTTTTCGATGATCATTTCAGGGGTTTT